>JANNSZ010000084.1:0-65651 GCA_031403195.1 Planctomycetota bacterium
CACTATTCATCAAAGTGGACAGAGCCGGGATCGAACCGGCGACACACGGATTTTCAGTCCGTTGCTCTACCAACTCCGCACCCGTGAAAGACCGCAGTTTTCTTGACAAACAGGCCCGGTCCCCTTACGAAACAGGCTGGAAATTGAGGACAGGTAGCTCAGTTGGTAGAGCAACGGACTGAAAATCCGTGTGTCGCCGGTTCGATCCCGGCTCTGTCCACTTTGATGAATAGTGCTTGCTGAGAGCGGTTTTTCGCTCACCGATTCGACTTCGGATCGTGCGGCTTCAAGACGGAAGTTTTCGGTAATTACCGAAATTCACCCTTTTGGAGAACTGCGCGATGGCGAAGATTCCCTCCCTCCGGCTCCACAAGCCATCCGGCAGAGCCGTTGTCACCCTGAACGGCCGCGACCACTACTGTGGTGAGTGGGGTTCACGGGCGGCCAAGGTTGAGCATCAGCGCCTTGTGGGTGAGTGGCTCGCCAGTGGCAAGGCCCCTCACGTCACCGAACGCGAGGCGATTACCGTTGCGGAACTGGTGCTCGCATACCGCCGGTACGCCAAGACCTACTACGCGCCGCCCAGCAAGGAAGAGGCACAGATTCGTCTCGCCTTGCGGCCTGTCGTGTCGAAGTACGGCCACACCCTCGCCAAGGATTTTGGCCCGCTCGCCTTGAAGGCTGTCCGTGAGACGTGGATTGAGGCCGGCCTGGCACGGAAGTACATCAATCAGCGGGCCGGCCGAATCGTCCGGGCGTGGGCATGGGCCGTAGAGAACGAACTGGTGCCCCCCGATTGCTGGCAGGCATTGAAGGCGGTGAAGGGGCTTCGGGCGGGGCGAACGTCCGCCAAGGAAACGCCGCCGGTCCGCCCGGTGTCCGATTCGGTACTCGAGGCCACGCTGGAGGAAATCGGCTCGCCGCAGATTCGAGCCATGCTCCAAGTGATGCGGCTCACCGGAGCCCGCCCCGGCGAATTGTGCATCATGCGGACCGGCGACATTGACCGGACCGCAAGCCCGTGGGAGTACCGACCGCAGACCCACAAGACCGCCCACCGCGGGCACGACAAGGTGATCTACATTGGCCCACGGGCCCAAGCGGTGCTCGCGGAATGGCTCCGGGCTGACCCGACGGTTTTTCTCTTCCAACCGGCGGAAGCGGCCGGGGCGGTCCGCGGCGCGACGAAGTCGGCCGGCCGATCCGATGCCGACCGAGCCCGGGCCGCTCGCAACAAACGGGCCGCCGATGCGAGGAAGCGGGGAGGCAAGGCGAAGAACCGCCGTCGGGCGGGGGAGCGGTACACACCCGGCCGGCTCGGCCATGCCATCGGTCGTGCCTGCAAACGAGCCGGCCTTCCTCACTGGCATCCCCACCAAATTCGACACACCGCGGCAACGGAGCTTCGACGCGAGATCGGTATTGAGGCCGCGCGGGTGGTGCTCGGCCATCGTTCACCGGGGATGACCGAGCTTTACGCCGAAGCTGATCGGAAGGCCGCAGCCGGCCACATGTCCCGGCTCGGGTGACGTTTCGAGAAAGTCATTTGACCGACATGGAAATCACTTGCTATGGTCGGAATAGCTGGCCGATCATCCTGGCTAGCAGTAGTGCGACACGGAACCACGGAAGGTATGGCGGGTCGGCAAGTGTCCGACGTTGCTCGCGTGTGTGAGGCGCCCTTGGCGGGGCTTTTGAGGATGAGGGACTGACGCCGGGTCGAGGGACTGATCCGGTTTGAAGCTAGGTCGATGCACTGACCCAGCTTCGCGCAGTTTCGTTCGTGCCCCCGCCGCGCCCGCATTCTCTCGCACGTTGCCCGTGAATCGCCGCGCGCGGCTCCTCATTTCAGGAGTCTGCCATGTCGATCGATGTCGCCCCTTCCGACCTTGTGCCATTGAGCCAGGCCGCGAAGCTGTTTCCCCGTCGCCGCGGGAACGCCAAAGTTTCGATGTCCACGCTCTGGCGCTGGTACACGCGAGGCTCGCGTGGTGTCCGTCTTCAAGTTCATCGCGTCGGTGGACAGGTCTACGTGACCCGCGAGGCGGTCCGCGACTTCATCGCGGCCCGAAGTTCAAGCGCTGACCGGGCTCCACAGGCGCCGGCCCCGAGCACGCGCTCCCGGCGAGCCATGAAAGAACTGGATCGCATGGGTGTCTGAAACAAAAACCCGGCCGGGTGCGTGACGCCCGACCGGGTTCAAGGAACGTGAGCTTCACCATCGTGGCAGGTGGGAGTTCACGCCGTCAAACACGCCACAGGAGGAACGTGAAGCCATGCACAGAGACTACGAAGCAATGGTGGCAGAGGCCGCACGAGAGGCCCGTAAGGCGCTCGCGAAACGAACCGACATCGCCACATTGCGATTCCCAATGGCTGACGTGGCTTGTGACGTGGCCCGGCGGTGGTGCCGGCGTCACAAGTACAAACTTGCCGACTGCCCCGAGGATCGATCCTGGCTCGCTGCCGCGGTCGCACAGTCTCTCGCGTGCGATCCCATAGCCCATGAGATTGTCGCGTGTGGCCTCATGATTCGGGAGGTGTCGCGATGATTGCTACGGCATGTCCCCCCGACACACTCGCACAGTGCGAAGAGTTTCTCCGGGCAATCTTCGAGCCTGGAGACGTGATCGAGTTTCGATGTTTGAAGCCCCCGCAGAAGCGATGGGGAAGACTCGCCGATCTCGGCTCGATCGTTCGAGAGCTTGAACGCGCCAACGCCAGCGGCTCTCAGGTCTACTTCGGCGCCAATCCTCGAAAGGCCAGCGGTGGTTCCGAGGAAAAGGATGTCGCGTTGGCCCGATGCCACTTCGCGGACTTCGATGGCGGAGTGACCGTCGATGAGGCCCGGCAACGAATCGAACGCGCGGGGCTGCCGGCGCCTACGGTGCTGCTCTCGTCTGGCGGTGGCGTACACGCATGGTGGCGGTTGTCCGAGCCGGCCACGGACATGAAGGCTTGGAGAGCAACCCAAAAGACTCTGGCCAGCCGGCTTGGGTCCGACAAGTCGATCAATGATCCCCCGCGGATCATGCGGCTACCGGGCTTCACGAACCACAAGTACCCAGAGAAGCCGGTGGCCACGGTGGTCGAAGTGGCCCCAGACCGCGTCTGTGCGGTCGAGGCTCTCAGGGCGATGACCACGAAGAAGATGAGCAAGGCTACCCGAGCCTTCATCGACCACGGCGACATCGGCTCGCATGGCGGCCGGCGGGAAGCAATGTTCGCGGCGGCTTGCGACCTGCGCGACCACAAATGGAGCCCCGAAGAGGCAGAGGCCGAAATCATGCCGCGTATGAAATCGTTTGCCGACATCCCCGCGGATGAAGTTGACGACTGCCCGCGACAGATTCGCAACGCATGGAGCCGACCGCCGCGCTCGGGGGCGCGGTCCCTCGCGACCACGGCGACAGCCCTACCCCCCCGCACCGGCGCGGCTGACGTGCGACATCCGAGTACATGGAACGATGTCGGGCTCGGCAAACGGCTTGCCCGTGAAGCGGCCGGAGAGATTCGATTTTGTTCCGATCGTGGTCTCTGGCTTTCATGGGACGGAAAGCGGTGGTGCGATGATCCGGCAGCGGGTGGACCGTCACGACATGCGAAGCGCATCGCGCAAAGCCTCTGGGATGAGATGGCGATTCTCGGCCCGGAAGTTCCGAAGCCGTTGTACGCATTCGCTCGGGGTGCATCGTCGCGAAGAGCAATTGATGCCGCGGTTGCCCTCGCCCGATCGGAGCCGGGAATCGAGACGACATCGGCTGCATTCGATGGCGACCCCTACTTGCTCACTGTCGATAACGGCATTCTCGACCTGCGAACGATGAAGCTACGGCCACATGATCCGAAAGCGATGATGACGAAATCTGCCCCCGTCGCATTTGATCCCGCGGCCGAATGCCCAACGTGGGACGCGTTCATCGATACGGTGACGTGCGGCGACAGGGCGCTGGCCGGTTTTCTTCAACGTTCATTCGGGCTTTCCCTGAGCGGAGACGTTTCGGAGCAACGCTTGTGGGTGCATCACGGAGACGGAGCAAACGGGAAGAGCACGGCCTTCACCGTACTGCGACAGGTCATGGGCGACTACTGCTCACCGATTCCCGCGACGTGTCTCACGACGATGCGAAACGAGATGGACCGTGAGCGATCGACGGCGCGGCTGATCGGCCGGCGGTTGTGCTACGCGCTTGAGTGCGGAGAGGGTGAGCGCCTCTCAGAGGCGAGCGTGAAGGCTTTGACCGGGGGAGACTTCCTGACATCACGGGAGCTTTATGAGCGAGCGGTTGAGGCGAGACCGACGTGGCACGTCCACTTGGCAACGAATGACAAACCCCAAGTGAAGGGGACCAACCATGCCCTCTGGAGACGGATTCTGCTGATCCCGTGGCGGCATGTTTTTGAAGGGGAAGAGCTGCGCCCTCGCGCTGTCGTGGAGAGCGAACTACTCGCGGAAGCCCCTGGCATTCTGCGGTGGCTTTGTGATGGGTACGCGGCATGGAAGCGGGATGGGCTGACCCCGCCGCTGGCGGTGCTGTCTGAGACCGGCGACTACCGCTCTGAGAACGATTCGGTGGCCCGCTGGCTTGAAGACTCGACCGAAGATGACCCCACGGCAGAGACCCCGGCGGCTGACCTATTCGAGAGCTACCGAGCGTGGTGCTCCCGAGAGACAGTGCCGGCGGTTTCTCAGACCCGATTCGGCATGGCCCTGGATGCCAGAGGGTACCGGGTGCATCGACCGAAGGGCGGGCCGTGGAGAGACAAACGGGTTCGGGGCGGCCTCAAACTGCTCCCCTTGTCAGTCCTGGAGCCCGCCGGCGGATGAGATGGGCACAGTGGGCCACCTGAATCTCTACTTTTCCATATGAGAAAATGAATGAGAAAAAGTGTAGATCGAGGCGCCCCACTATGCCCATCGGCGGCACGGAGGCGGAAAGCATCGGAGGTGAAGCGATGAACGGGATGATCATGAACGGTGAGCGGTACCTGGCTGGCCAGCCCTTCCGCGTTGCCGTGGCTCTCCACGGCAACGGCATTCGGCGAGCGCTCCGGGACTTTGAAGACGCGATAACGCTTCACGAGGCCGACCCCAAAGCCTCCGACGGTCGAAGCGAGATGGCGATGGCCCTCGCGCTGGCCGCGTCCAGGCTGGCCAAGCTGACAGCCACGACCGAATCGTGGGCCGGCACGCTACCCGTGCTGACGATTCCATCGGCCCCGCCGGATGACCAGGGGGGGCAAAATCCTTGAGACCTTTTCGGGGGTAAACCACCCGGTCTCGCCTCACGAGCGAAACTGCGAGTTTTCAGCACTGACTTTCCTCAAACTGGAGAACGCTCCAATGGGCCTCCGCGGACCGCTTCCACGATCGTTCAGGGCTGCGCACACGCCCCCGGCCGATCCAATTCCGCCGCCAACCTGGCTTCCAATTGAGGCCAAGCGAGTATGGCTGGAGGTTGAGCCACGGCTCCGGGCCTCCGGGCGCCTCCGTCCCGAGCACGCTGACACGCTGGGCCAGTGGGCCACCTGCGCCGCCGAGCTGCGGGAGCTAGCCGCCGTGATCGAGGCGGACGGTTCAACGGCCCGCGGGCCACACGGCACGACCCCGAGCGCGGCCCACACGGCCACCTGTCGCCTCCGCGCGATTCTGCTCGCGCTCGGAAAATCACTCGGCCTCGATCCGATGTCCGCGGCTCGGCTCGATGCTATCGCACCTCCGCCGTCTGCTGACATTGACGAGCTGGAGGCATTTGAGGCGAAGCGGGGCAAGGCGGCTGGGTAGCCTCGCTCCGGAGAGCACGCGCTCCCCGGCCGCCGGCCGGGGGGGGCCTCGACCCCGTGGAGCCGGCCCCCTATCGTAATGGGCCGAGCGACCCTCGACCGCGCAAAGCAGTGAGGGTTTCCGTCCCTGAGAGGACCGGGGCGCGACATCAAAAGCAATGGGGGAGGGCCGCGACGATGTCTTCCAGTTGGTTTGTACGCGCGGGGGGCAAAGTGCATGGGCCCATTGACGCTCCGAAGTTGAAGCAGCTAGTCGCGGAAAAAAAGATCACCGCTCAAACGGAGGTGTCTCAAAACCACGCCGGCCCTTGGGTTCCCGCAGGCAGGGTGCGAGGTCTTTTCGCCCAGAGCCCGCCGGCCGAGCCGGTATCGTCAGCCGTCAGCGTGGGCTCGGCTCACTCCCCGAATCAGGTAACGGCCGCTGACGCCCGGCCGATCGTCGCTACGGTGGCTCAGCCCCAACGCGACGAAGCTGAACCGTTTGGCAGTTGGTACCGACGGACCGTCGGCCGGTGGAACATAGCCAAGCAAGTCCTCGCGTGGGTGTTCTATGGATTCTTTCTCATTCCGCTTTGTTGGGCGTTCTCACGACGCGCGCCGATCCGTGCTCGCCGAATCGCGTGGGGTATCCCAGCCTTCATGTTCGCCGTATTGGCTCTTGGGGGAATTGGGGCAGCGGTTTCCGGCAAGATCATCGAAAGGCAAGCTACGCAAACACAAAGCGTTGACTTTGCCCGGCGGGGCAATCGGATTCTGCTGAACGAACTGGAGCTGAAAACGGAAACGTTCGTAACCGAATCGAACCGGGAATTGACGAATGGCGAGCGAATTGCATTCGGCGTTGCCGGGGCCTTGGGCGCCATAGCCGCTCTGTTTTTCCTGTTCAAGGTGATTGGGCCGGGAGGCGAGTCACTTCACCCCGCGACGAATGACGAGCCGGCACGGCCAATCGCGTGAAAACGCCGCGCCGGTAATTACCGGATTCCGATTTTGCGACCGGCACGAATACCGAGAATCTCTGCATTTCACGGCAACGCTTGGCAATCGTTTGCAAAGCCGGTAAAAGTTGGTTTTCCCCGTGGAAAAGTGCCGAAAATACTCGCGTCCTGAAGCCGCTGAAAATCCGTGTGTCGCCGGTTCAATCCCGGCCCTGTCCACTTTGCGGTTGTGCCCGGCCGGCGGGTGGCGACCATGGCGCGCGTCAGGCGATTTCGCCGTGGAGGGTCAGGACAAGGCGGCGGGGACCAGCCCGGTCGCGGTGCTCGCAGAGGAAAATGCCTTGCCAGGTTCCGAGACAGAGTCGGCCGTCTTCGATCGGCACGCTCACGCTGCTGCCGATGAGGGCCACCTTTACATGGGCTGGCATGTCGTCTGGCCCCTCAAGCGTGTGCCGGTAGGCAAAATCCTCGCGGGCAATCTCATCCAAGGCGAGCTCGAGATCGCGAGGCACGTCGGGGTCAGCATTTTCGTTGATGCACAGGCTCGCAGACGTGTGCTGGATGAACACATGGAGGACACCAACCTGATACCTCGAGAGGTCAGGCAGAGCCGCCTCGATCTCCGACGTAATGAGGTGGAATCCGCGCCGGCGGGCTGAAAGGCTGACATGCCGCTGAATCCACGCCATCGAGTTTGTTCCTGGGCTGGGACGGTGGTCGGTGACATCGTCGCGTCGCTCGGGCGTGAATCAAGGCCCGTCACGGTTCACCCTCTGCCTGAGAACACGGCCGGGAGCATGCGCAAGAGCGGCCACACCCCACGGCCACCCCGCGCCATACTCGCATACACATCGACGAGACCGCGGGCCAGCGTCGCAGCATGGGGATGCCACGGAAACCAGGCCGGCGACAAGCGTGATACCAGCGGCCCGCGGAGGATCGTGTTGTGGACGAGCGGCAGGCAGAGTGGGTCGTGGATGAAGCCAATCCCGCTCTTCGGGTCGGCCAGCGTGGCCCCCGGATAGCCGCCCCAGGGCACGCTCGCCATGGCGTAGCTCAGGGCTGACCAAGTGTTGACCGCGACGGTACCAAATGGCAGGTGCTCAATGAAGAGCTCGGCTCGAGCGGCATCCGGCGAAGCGAGGTCAGGTGGCATCGTCACGCTCGCCGCGAGCGACCCGGGCAGGCGATCCAGGAGATCATGCACGCCGACGCAGTAGGCTTCGATCGAGTCGGCGGCGAGCGAAATCTCGGCGGCAACGGGCACAAACCACTCCCGCTCAATGAACGGTTGGCCCGTGGAGAGATCCATTCCCGTGCGGAACACCCAGGGAAGGGTGCCGTCGGACGGCGCCTGCTCGCCGGTGATCGTTTCCCAGGCAGCGGTGGCCCCTGGATACCAGCCGATTCGCGGTTGCGCTGCCGACAGCCGGCCGCGCACCAGCCCCAGAAACTCCTCCCGCTGGTTCCACGACCGTGCCGTGACCACGAGCTTCGTGGCAATGCAGTTGAAGGAGGTGTTGTTGATCATCGACGCGGCAACCATGTCGGCCTGCCGGGCAAGCGCCCGGGAGGTGTAGCGACCCGGGAGAATGAACCACGGCGTCACGTTGCCCAACTCGCACGTGATCGCCTGACTGATAGCCGGAGAGCCGTGGCGATCGTGGCCTCCCCAGACAATCGCTTCGAAGGCTGCGGTTCCTCCAGTCAGATGGAGGTGCCGCACCGCCGGCTCGGCCATCACGGCCGTTGCGAGCTCGACACCGCCGGCGTGAATCTCCAGCAACCCGGCGTTCACGAGTGGACCAAGGGCATCTCGCATGATCGAAGCCAGCGATTGATGGAGCGGATGCAGCTTGAGGAACACGGCGCGACCATGCTCGAAAATCTGGCTGATGCAATCGGCCGGCGTGAGACCGGTGACGTTTCCCGCTCCCAGAACAAGAGCGACGCCGCCCGACAAGGGCCGACGGTGCGCTTCCTCTCGCCATGACCGCAGGAAGGCATCGAGGCCGCCCGGATCCACGCAGCGAACCGTCGCCTGGTGGCCAGCGAAGATGGCGGCGTCGTGCAGCGACCCCGTCGGTCCCATTGCGGGCATGACCTCCACCGCAATCCGCGCCACGGAGCCCCCGGGATGGATCAATCGTGGCGGCCGAGCCAGGCGAGGGACTCCCCGGCGGGCTGTGTCGGCGATCGCTCGAGCCGAAATCAGCAGCAGCCGCAGGGTCGCCAGCGGGCCAGTGGATGTTTCTTCGGCGCGGAGTGCCAGCTGAGCCCCAGGCCCACGGGCCTGCTTGATTGCCAGCGCAGCAGTAATCCAGGTATCGGCCGCCCGCGCTACGCAACGGGCCGTCTCAATCGCCAGCGCGGCACGGTCTTCAGGCGCTTGACGCGTCCAGGCCGCGGCTCCGGCTCCGGCAGCGAGGCGAGCGACATCTCCGGCGACATCCGGCACGGCGGGATTCCCAAGTGTAAAGGGCCTCGGTCCAGGCGGTCACTATACGCCGCCGCGAGCCGCCCAGCTCAAGGACTGGGAGCGTCCGGCTCGTCGAATGGCCCCGCCAGCACGCTCTCGGGCTGGTCGCGACGGCCGGTAGCGTCAATCACCACCTGGGCCTGCGCGAGCAACTCATCGGGCACTCGCCACACGGTCGGATCGATTCCCGGCGCCGTCAGATTGACCGTCAGCCGCGGTGGGATCTCACGGGCCGTCTGGCCAATGGGGACGGTCGCCGGATCACGACCATCGAGCAAGTCCCCGGCAAGCTGCCCGGCGAGCAAGCCGA
Organism: Planctomycetota bacterium; assembly: GCA_031403195.1. Classification (GTDB taxonomy): domain Bacteria; phylum Planctomycetota; class Planctomycetia; order Pirellulales; family UBA1268; genus QWPN01. The sequence continues at coordinate 9,512 of JANNSZ010000084.1, forward strand.
CCTCATGAAAGTCGAATCCGACATCGAAGAGCGTGCCGCGGTCTGGCCTCCCCGGCACCACCGTAAAGACAGGAATACCCCGTTTCCCAGCCACGTCCACGATCGAGTCACACACACTCGCCACCGTCGTGTCCCCCGGCACAAAAATCGCCTCGGCGCCGCGGGCGATCGTGGCCTGCACCGCTTCCACGACCCCCGATGAGTTTTCAACGGCGGCCTCAATGAGGTTGATCCCACGCACTCGGCAGGAGGCTCTCGCCAGCTCCATGAACCGTCTGGAATTGCTCTCGGACGGATTATGGGCCACACCCACCCGCATCACCCTGGGGTTGATCTGCCGCAGGATACCGAACGTCGCATCTACGGGCGCAAGGCTTCCGTAGCCGACCAGATGCCTGGGGTGCACCAGCGGGTTGTCTCGATCCAGACCGACGCCTGCAGAGAAAGGATCGGCGACGGCCGCGAAGACGTGGAGGACGCGGCCGTGATCGTTCGCTGTGGCCACGGCCTGGAGCGATGGCGTGCTCGAGGTCAGCACCATGTCGAAACCTCCGCCCGTGATCTCACGGGCGATGGCATTGGCCTGCGCCATGTCCCCCTCGGCGTTGAACTGGCGAATCGTCACGGTCTGGCCATCCCGCCATCCCTTCGATGCGAGCCCCTCGAGCATCCCGTCGACGGCGTCATCGAGCACCGCCGTGCTCACCTGCTTGAGTACTGCCACCGCCGGCATGCTCCGCCGCGTGCTCGCCTGGTCGGTCACGAGCAGGAGCGTCGACGCGCCAGCCAGGAGTACGACGGTGGGCAGCGCGCGGCGCAGAAACGCCACCACCGCAAGGGACTGCCCATTCATGAGGAAAGCGGGGGTGGCCATGCAACCTCGTCAGCGGTAGGTGGCAGCGAGCGTGCGCGCGGCTGCATCATCGAGTTGATCCGTTCGTCGCAGGCGGTCAAATCGCTCGGCGATCGCATCGGCCGACAGTCGCCGCTTGGCGGCACCCGCGACATCGAGGGCAATGGAGCCACGGTGAACGAGGAGGAGGCGGTCACCGAGCGACGCTGCCTGGGCAAGTGAGTGGGTGACCATGAGCGTTGTGAGCGTCCCAGCCCTGACAATCTCAGACGTGGCACGCACCACCCGATCAGCCGCGGCAGGATCGAGGGCTGCCGTGTGCTCATCCAGCAGAAGGAGCTCGGGCCGCCGCCAGGTCGCCATCACGAGCGTCACGATCTGCCGCTGACCGCCAGAGAGCGAGCCGATGGGCTGATCGAGCCGCCCTTCGAGCCCCGGCACGATCCGGCCGAGCCGATCGGCTGCTTCGTCTCTGAGCTGCCCGGTGGTTGCCCAGCCGAGGCCCGCGATCAGACCACGACGAGCTGCGACGGCAATGTTTTCGAGCACGGTGAGGCTACCCGCTGTGCCGGCTCGCGGATCCTGGAAGACGCGACCCACGAGGGCCGCACGTCGATGCTCACTCCAACGGGTGATGTCTCGGCCAGCGAGCTCGATCCGGCCGCCATCCAGCGGCACGGTGCCGGCGATCGCTCCGAGGAGGGTGCTCTTGCCCGATCCGTTGGTTCCAACCACGACGACGAATTCGCCAGACGGAATGGCGAGCGACGCACAATCCACTGCTCTCACGACCGGGCCCCCGGGTGATGTGAAAGTGACTGTCGCGTCGGTGAGGGTGAGCATGCCGAGCCTCAGCGGACAACCGCTGCTGGAGAGCCGCGTCGCAGGAGCCGCGGCCCGACGAGGGCCGCGAGAACGACGGCCGCAGTGGCAGCCTTGAGCCAGTCGGGGTCAAGGCCCGCGCGAAGGGCCGCGGCCACGATCAGCCTGAAGGCCACACTGCCGGCCGCAGTGGCCACGAGCGCGCCTCCGAGCCTGGCCGGCCCCGCGAGCGCAGCCCCGAGAAACACGCTCGCCATTCCCCAGACCACCATCCCGATTCCCATCTGAACATCGGCAAACCGCTGATACTGTGCGACGAGACCACCAGCGAGCGCCGTCAGCGAATTGGCAATGGCCAGGCCCGCGATGGTCATCGCCCCAGTGTCACGACCGAGTGCTCGGGCCATCGACCGCGTGTCGCCCCCCGCCCGCATGGCCGTACCAAGATTCGTGCGAAAGAAGAGATAGAGCAGGCTGCAGGCGATTGCCACGCACCCCAGCGCGAAGAGCATCCGCCCGGCTTCGTCGGCCGTGGCTGCGTCGCAGCCAATGACCGCAGCAATGCCGGGCCCAAGGCCGTTCGCGGCTCGGTCGAAGAGCGTGGAAATGCCGGTCAATGGCACGTTACTGCGGCCGAGAATGACGAGGCTCACGCTCGCGAGTGCCGTCGTCACGAGAATCCCGGCAAGGAGCGGCTCCACGCCCAGCACGGCATGGAGGAGGCCCGTCACCATGCCCGCCGATGCACCGGCCGCCATGCCGCCGGCGGTCGCGACGACCGGATCGGCGCCCGCCACAAGCAGCACCGCCGTGACCACGGCCCCGAGCGTAAACGAACCGTCGGTGGTGATGTCGGGAAATGCGAAAAGCCTGTAGCTCACATACACGCCAAGCGCCACGAGGCCGAGGGCCAGTCCGAATGTCCAGGTCGAAAGGAGCGTGATCATGCCGTCTCCCCTGCGAATGCCAGCGGGGCAAACCACAACACCCCACGGACCAACTGGCTCACTCCACTGCCTAGCACCGGGCGGTCATCGGCCAAAAGATGGACCACCGCGAGCGGCTCCGACGCTGCCAGATCAGCTACCACCGATGCGAGGTCAGCGGCGGCCCGCCGAATGGGGCGGTGCGGAAAAACCACCGCGTGAAGGTGTCCTGACACCCCCCTGGCGCCGAGCGGAGAGGTCGTGCCGGAAAGCGATCCCATATCCTCTCTGCTGATAACGCCCGCGATGAGTGCCGTCTGCCCAGCGTGAATCGGCTCTCGCGAGAAGCAGAGCCAACGGGCAACCACGGCTCGGCTACCGACGAGCGGATGGTCGGACGGTGTCACTTCCGCCAGTGGTCTGATGAGCTCCGCGGCCACGAGTCCATGCACCTCGCCAATGAACACGACGGCCAGCGGCCCTGGGCCCGCCTGGGCGAGAAGGGCGGCAGCTAGGGCATCGATCCCGACCGCCGGCGCATCACCCGCCGGCTCAAATCCACCTCGACCGTCGGGGGTGCCCTCCCAGGCAAGCCCCGTGACCATGTCGATTTCAGGCACGAAGTCACCGGTGCCGAGGACGTAGTCCACCGCAGCGAATGGCCGTGGAGGCCTGTGGAAAACCGCGCCACAGGCGGCGAGTGACTCACCCGCCGACTGAGGCGTCGCCGCCTCGCCCGCTACTGCACCCAAGCCGATCGCAAAGGTAGTTGGCCGCAGGCACAGCCGCTCGGTCGGCTGGGCACTGGCGGCGAGTGCCGACGCCGAGCCGATCAACCGTGCCCGCAATGGGCCTCGCGACGGCGCTTCGAGGCCGATAAGCCGCACACCGTCGATCTCGACATCGCGGGACCGCGGCACTGCGTCGGGCACCACACTGCGAGCATCGTCAGCAGCGCCGACGGGCCGCATGAGGATCGTGTCGAGCCGCGTGAGCTCCAAGACTCGTTGGACGGGATCACTGGCCACGGTGACGAGACAGTCGCCGCCGGCCCGTCGCGCCTCCCGCTGGGTCTCGAAGAGGACACGGATTCCGGCCGAACTGAGAAACGTGACGCCGCAGAGATCGAGCGCGATGGTCTGACAGCCGCGACGAACTTCCTCGCTGACCGCCAGTCGAAGCTCGCCGGACGACTCTGCATCGAGCCTGCCACGCACCGCCAATTCGATACCTGATTCGCGTGGCCGTCGGTCAATCGCGATATCCATACCGGCTGTAGGCCACATTCGAGACGGACGCTGAATGTCCCGTAGTGTAACGAACGCCAGGGTCTCCATCCGCACTGTCCACACGCTGCCCTGGCGTGCGTCACACGCGAAGGCGTCTTACGCGGCCACGCTGGACTGTCGCTCGTGAAGCGACGTCGCTCGGAGGAGGATGCAGCCCCGCAGGGCTTCAGCGCGGCCGGGACTCCCCACGGCGGCTGTCGGGCAGGCCACGAGCCCCTGGAGCCGGCTCCACGAATGGGCTAACGCGTGCGGGATGGAACAGGAGCTCACGTTACCCGTCTGACGCATAAGCCCGCTGACCAGTTCACCACGGATGCCATAGTCATCGAGTTTCATACCGGTAAACCGGACGATCCCTGCACCGGCTTGGTGGGGCACGACAAAGCGGACATCCTCGGGAGACAGCCCGGCCGATATCAGCGAGTCGGCCACCGCCGACGACATCGCCCGTGGGGCAATCTCGGCGATGGCCATGCCATCGAGCGAGTACACGAGCCGCTGGCGTACCTCCTGTCGGCCACCATCGGCCGCCGGCACCACCACATCACTACGAACATGGAAATCGAACGCCGGCCGATCGATCGGCAGCCGTTCGGCTGCTGCGTGCACGATCTCGAAGTGCGCTGGATAGCGTCGACTCGTGATCGGCGCGAGCAACGTGGCCGTGGCCATATCTCCGAAGAGGCCGGCCGTCTGGCGGCAGCCGTAATCGGTGATCCGGCTAATGCGCGTCGCCGCGACGACAATAAGATACTCGTCGTCGCGGAGGGCGAGTCGCGGCGCCCACCGATGGGAGACGAGATCGAACGCACGGCTGTATCCACAGCAGAACCAGTTCACCCCGAGCGTGCGGCACCGAGAAACGCCAAGCCTGGTAACGAGAAACTTCGCGGCGACGTTGGGCCGCTCGCGAGATGCCATCACCGGATCGAGATGACGCGCGGCCACTCCCCCAGGAATGAGCGATGGCGAAACGAAGACAATCCCTCGGCAATCGGCCAGGTCGCACCCCACCTCGCTCTGCAGCCGACGCACGGCATCGACCGCCATCGTCACTTCATCGTCTGCCGAAATGCCACGGGCCTCGATGCCCGTGTGGTGGGCGAACTTGCGGGGCATCGTGTCGCCAAACCAATCGTTTTCGAGCACCATCGAAGGCTGGTGCACGGCGATCGCGGCGATGCCAAGCGGCGGTGGTCGGCGAAGGAGCATGACAACATGCATAGTGATTCGACCGCAGCCCGAATTCCAGGGCGGGCGCGGGCGGGGATTGTGCCGAGCCATGCGATCCGGGGCCAGCGGAAAAAAAGCCCCCGTTTTCCAGGGGAATTCTGCACTGTCGGGCACCGTTATGTCCCGCAGAACGTCCGATAGCGGCCACAGCCCGGTGGTGGCCCGCTGCGATAGGCTGCGTTCGCGGGCGTTGCCGCGAACGGGTTGCGGACCGCTTCAACGAGCTGTTCGAACGGCCGGATGTCGCCCGCTTCGGCCGCTGCGAGCGCCGCTTCGACCAGATGGTTGCGCGGGATGATGACGGGATTGGCCCGGTGCAGCCGGGCGGCGACAACTGCGTGCTCGCCGGGTTCGCGAGCCAGGCGAGCACGCCAGGATGCGTTCCACTCGGCACAGAATGGGACGCCGTCGGCAGGGCAGGGCGGGGGAGGCTCGTGGCCCTCGAGCCATGTCGCGAGCCCCGCAAATGTTTCCGTGAAATCGGCGCGGGCTGCGTGCATCCGGCCAAGGAGGCCGGAATACAGTTCCCGATCGCCAGCTTCCTCGGTTGTGAGCCCGAGCTTGGCCCGCTGTCCGGCGAGTGAGTGTCGTTCGAACCGCTCGGAAAACGTATCGAGCACGCTCCGCATGATCTCAATCACCGCATCCCCTTCGCCCGGCACCAACGGCAGAAGACTCTCCGCGAGCCTCGCCAGGTTCCACTGCGCGATGGCTGGCTGGTTGGCATAGGCATAGCGGCCATGCTCGTCGATCGAGCTGAACACGGTGACTGGATCGTAGGCATCCAGAAAGGCGCACGGCCCATAGTCGATCGTTTCTCCCGAGATCGCCATGTTGTCGGTGTTCATCACCCCATGCACGAAGCCGACGAGCAGCCACTGCGCGACGAGCGCCGCCTGCCGTTCGACAACAGCCTCGAAAAACATGACGGCTCGTTGGTCGGCGGGGATATCCACGAGCTCCGGGGCATGCCGCGCGATCGCATGCTGAAGCAGCGCCGCCAGGACGGCTCGATCACCGAGTGCTGCGGCATACTGAAACGTTCCCACACGAATATGGCTGGCAGCCACCCGCGTGAGAACCGCGCCGGGCAATGGCGATGTTCGCATCACCACTTCGCCGGTTCGCGCGACCGCGAGGCTCCGCGTAGTCGGGATGCCGAACGCGTGCATCGCCTCGCCAATGACATACTCCCGGAGCATCGGCCCGAGTGCCGCGCGACCATCTCCGCCCCGTGAGTAGCGGGTGCGGCCGCCGCCCTTGAGCTGGATGTCGAAGCGGCGGCCATCGGGAGCAAGCTGCTCACCGAGAAGGATGGCTCGGCCGTCGCCAAGATTCGTGAAATGGCCGAACTGGTGGCCTGCATAGGCCTGCGCGATCGGGTCAGCGCCGGAAGGAAGCTCGTTGCCGGCGAAGACACTGGCGCCCGTATCGGCAAGACGCATTGGATCGAGGCCGATCTCCGACGCCAGCGGAGCGTTGACCAGCACCACGACCGGAGCCCGTACGGGGGTCGGCAGCGTGCGTGCGAACAGAGGCTCAGGGAGCCGCGCATACGAGTTGTCGAACCGCCAGCCAGCGTCTGCGATTTTCGCCTCCATCGGCAGGTGCGCTCCAGCGGCGTCAGCCCCAGAGGCTCGAGGGATACTCACCGGCCGCAATGAGCTTCCGCAGACCCGCCTGCACGGCTGGCTTGTCGTCGGCGTACGTCGCGCCGAACCATGTGGATGTCGTGGGCAGCACCTCGCATGTCGCCTGCCCCGCATGCACGAGGCTGCCGAGCGATGTGGGGATATAGCACTCGCTCTTCGGCTCCTGACCCTGCCGCGCAAGAAACGCCCGGAAGTCGTGCTCGAGTTGAGGGAAAATTCGTGGCGTAAAGCCCCACATGTTCATGCTCACGGGCTCGCTGCCGGTGAGATCCACCGGCCCCGATGCTGCCTGGCCCCGCACAACGCCACCGGCCTCCCAGCCTACGCCCGTGCATTCCTGGATGTCGGTCAGAAAACCATGGGCGTCAGTGCGGCAGACTCCCCGAGCGACCGTGCCATGGGGCGAAAGCGTGCCGGCGAGCGTGAAACCGACCATGCAGTAGGCCGTCGAGTCGGCCGACAGTTCCACCAGCCGACTCCCGAGTACGGCAAAGGACTCGCGGCCATAGAAATCGTCGGCGTTGATCATGGCAAACGGACTGGTGATCGCCGGCCGAGCGCAGAGAATCGCGTGGGTCGTGCCCCAAGGCTTGTCACGCCCCGGCGGCAGGGAGAAGCCTTCGGGCAGCATCCCGAGTGTTTGAAAAACTGTGGCCGTCTCGATGCGATCGGCAAACCTGGCCAGTACCCGCTCGCGAAAGGCGTCCTCGAAATCAGGCCGAATCACGAACACGGCCCGCTCGAACCCGGCACGGATCGCATCAAAGACCGAATAGTCGAGGAGTGTCTCGCCCGCGGGCCCCATAGGATCGATCTGCTTGAGACCGCCGTAGCGGCTCCCCATGCCAGCCGCGAGAACAAGAAGCGTTGGTTTCATGATCGGAAGCTTACGGGATACTGGGGCGTGGACCCAAGCAAACGGGCGGTGCTGCCGGAAGCAGCACCGCCCGAGCTTGGATTACGAAACGAATGGTCGGCGATCAGCCAGAGACCATCGCCTTGAGGTTCTTCAGAGGACGCACGCGAACCTTCACGCTCGCGGGCTTGGCTGGACGATCCTGCAGTTCGCCGGTGAAGGGATTCTTGACGCCCTTCTGAGCCGGACGGGCCGGCACGGTCTTCTTCTCAATCTTCACCAGGCCAGGAATCGCGAACACGCCGATACCGGACTTCTTGAGTGCCTTGTGGATCTCATCAGTGAGTGCCTCCAGCACGGCAACCACATCCTTCTTGGGAAGGTTCGTGGTTTCAGAGATGCTTCGCATGATCTCTGTCTTCGTCATAGGCTTGCTACCGGACTTCTTCGCCATGGGCCAAAACCTCCAAAAAATGACTCAGTCGTATGCGGCAGGAGCCCCGCCGCGGAATGGTCGACTTTACCCGCAAACTCGGCCACAAACGCCGAACGCGTTGGTGATTAGACGGGTTGAAGGCGAAATTGCAACCGGGGGAAACCCAAAAATCTCGAAAAAAAGGCGATTTTCGCGGTCCCACGGAGACTCGCAGGCGGTCGAGACAGGGGCGGGCGGCCGCCGAACGCCGCCTTCGAAAGCCCTTGAACCGGCCGTTCGCGGACGGATCATGCGGTGATTGGTAGGATGAACCAAGCACGGGCGCGGCCATCCTGAGGCTGGCCGAGTACCTCCTGGGCTCCCTCATTTCGGCCCCCTCAAAAGGCCGTCCGACATGGCCTTCTTCACGCCAGCCCACAGTCGCCCGGCGGGCTTGTCGGGGTCACGGATTCTGCTAGCGATCACGGCTGCCGCAGCGTTGCTTCAGGACTCCCCCGCAGTCGCACAGCAGGGTGGGAACGCTTTTGCAACCGATACTGATGAAGCAGCGTCTGGCGACCCCGCGGTGTTTCTCATTACGGATCGCGGTCGCGAACGGCTCCTCGACCGGGCCCGACGCCTGGCCGCGGATGGCCGTTGGTCTGATGCTGCCGCGGCGTGTGACGAGTTACTCGGCGACGATCGCGATGCGTTTGTCGATGCCACTGCGGGAGGCAGGCCGACGGCGAGTGTCCGGAGTGAGGCTGCGGCCATCGTGGCTGCGTTTCCACGGCCTGGTCGCGAGGCTTATCAACTCCTGTTCCGCGGCCGCGCGGAAAAGCGACTTGCCGAGGCGATTGCTGCCGACGACCATGATTTGATCGTGTCAGTGGCGCGTCGCTGGTTTGACACGCCCGCAGGCCGAGAGGCCGCTTTGATCACGGCCATCGCGGCACTCGAGTCAGGTCAGCCGCTCGCCGCTGCCACCTGGCTCGAACGCGTTTCGGCGTCGGAGGATGCCACGGAGTTTGAACCGTCGCTGTCGATCATGCGCGCGATCGCCATGCATCTGGCGGGCGAGTCGGAATCCGCCAAGGAAATCCTCTCGCGAGCAGCGGCGTCTGGCGGCAACGCACGGCTCGGTGGTCGTGAATTTCTGCTGTCTGCATCGGGCGAACGCGGCGGTCCGCAACTGGCTGATGTCATTCGTGCAGGATCGCCTGGCGTCGGGTCAGCTGGGAGGAACTGGCTCCAGGCCCGTGGCGTTCCGTCTCGCAACACTGTTGTCCAGGCGACCAAGCCGCTTCTTGTGCCTCGCTATCGCGTGCCGCTTGTGCGACATCCCGACGAGGCGCGGAGACTTGAACGCCAACGTCGCATGGCCGCCGACGCAGGCATGCCGCTGGTGCCTGCCGGCACCGCCCTGGCAGCCGGCGACTTTCTTGTCGTTCACACCCCGCTGGGCATCCTCGCGGTGAACTTCGAGACAGGGAAACGGGTTTGGCTCGAGTCGGCGGTGGCGGCTGCCGAGCCCGAGGAGGGAGACGGCGCCGCGGGCGATCCATCGGGCCGCGTCTTTGATGATGCAACATCGAGCAACGTCGCCAGCGACGGCAGGCTCGTCTTCGCGGTGGAGACGCCCCCCGAAGCGTTCGAGACCGCAGAGCCATTGGTGGGCGGTTTTGGTTTCGGCCAACGGAATGACATGGCCGCGTCTTGGAACGGTGGCAACACCCTCTCCGCATATGACCTGGCCACAGGGGCGACCCGCTGGCGGATTCCTGGCGCAGAGGCCGGTGAGCAGCCAGCATCCGCGATGTGGTTTCTGGGGCCGCCCCTCGTCGCCGGAAGTGACCTTTACATCCTCTGCGAAGATGGAGGCGAGGTGAGACTTGAGTGCCGGTCGGTCGAGGATGGCCGCATCCAATGGCAGCAACCTCTGGCGAGCTACGACGAGCACGAAACGATCATGAACGCGGAGGCCCGCGGCCGTCGGTTGGCTGGGCTTTCGCCAGCGCTTGCTGAGGGCATCCTCGTCTGCCCTCTCGGGGCGGGCTGCGTGGTTGCGATTGACACCGCCACTCGTTCGCTTCTCTGGGCGCATTCGTATGCCCGATCCCCTGCAGGCGACGACGGGCAGGGACGGGGCGTGATACGTCCGCTCGGCGAACCGTGCCCGGTGATCGCCGGAGGGCACGTGCTGCTGGCGCCCTACGATGGCTTGGGCCTCATCTGCCTCCAGCTGCGGGATGGCAAGCCGGCATGGCCAAAGCCCCTGCGCGGGCGGCATCGAATTGCGGGCGTGGTCGCGGGGCGTGTCATTGTGGTGGGCGATACGGTCGTCGAGTCGCTCGAGCTTGCCACCAGCCAGCGGGTGTGGAAGCTGCCGCTGGCCGAAGTGGGCCGACCGAGCGGCCGAGGCATCCTCACTCCAACGAGCCTCCTCATCCCTCTCGACACGCCAGAGGTCATCGAAATCGGCCTGGCTGATGGTCGAATCAAGGGCCGATCACCAGCCCGCGGCGGAGGCGTACCGGGCAATCTCGTGGCCCACCGCGGGGAAATCATCTCGCGGGGCGTTGATTTTCTTGACGTGTTTCACCAGGAGGCCGCCCTTGAATCCCGAATCGAGACGGCTCGGGCGAACAACGCGGAGAGTCCGTGGGCTGCCTACTGGGGAGGACAAGCGGCGATCGAACGCGGCGATGTGAAGCACGGACTCGATCTCGTTGCCCAAGCCGTCGCCACACCGTCGCTGCGGCTTCCCCCCAGTGGCCTCACCGACACGATCGTGCGGGCTCTGGACCACGACTTCGCGACGGCCGCTGCGTGGCAGGCGACCCGGGGCGACGATGGCATGTCGCCAGCCATCGCGCGGATGCTGGTGGACGGCTATCTCGCAGGCGGCAATGCCCAGCGGGCCTGGGCGGCCTGCCGACAGCTCCTCCAAGACGAGCGGCCAGTCGATGAGACAGGGATCCGCGACTCGACCGAGCCCTGGCTCGTGATCGCGCCGGATCGATGGGTCCGCGGCCGCCTCACACGGGTGCTGGCCGCTGCCGACGAGCCGCTGCGTCGGGAAATCGACACGACCTGCCGCCGGGTCGTCACCGACCTGCTCGCTGCTCCTGAGTCGCCAGCCAAGCTTCGGCGCATGGAGTCACTCGCAAACCGGCTTGGGGCCCTTGAGGTCGCCGAGCCGCTGCGACAGGAGTCGACCGGCGAAGCAACTGGGGTCGCGTCGCGGCAGCGCGCCGTGCGGTCGGCGCTCGCGAAGCTCGCAGCTGACTCCCGTGAGCAGGTAGCCAGCACCGACATCGCCGAGATCAGTGCCGCTTGGCCACTCGGGCAGGTCACTCACAGCCTTGGTGCTGCGTCCAGGCACGAGGACCAGGGGCGGACGCATCCCTTGCCGTTGACGCTCGCTGGCGCGGGGCTTCCCGGCACACGCGCGGCCCAGGCCATGCTCGACGGCGGCGAGCGACGACTCACGGTGACTGACCGCTTTGGGCGACCGCTGGGTGATCCGTTGCCTGTGGAAGGCGTCGGGCAGGAGCTCCTCATGCCGTGGGTCAACCGCACGTCAGCCATCGAGGCCGCTGTGGTTGGAAGGGCCCTCTTTGTGCGCACCCGGAAGGAGCTCGTCGCCTACGACATGGATGCCCCACTCGGTCGCGGTCGTGGCCTGTGGCGTCGGGCTGACTACGCCTCCGCAGGTGATCTGAGCGGTGATGCGCGGTGGCCTGGTGGTGTCGGAGGCCGCGTAGCCCGTGACGGAGGTGTGCCGCTCGGCATGCGGATCAGTGAGCCCGAGGAGTCGCCCCGCGGTGACGGCCGCGGCCTGGTCGCGCGGCACGACTGCCTGGTCGTACCTGGACCACGATCTCTGGCAGTCCTTGACCCTGTGACCGGAGGGCTTCTCTGGGAACGGCAAAGGCTTCCGGCGGGCCTGGAATGGATTGTGGACGAAGGCGTGATCTGTGGTTTTTCGAATGATGGCCGAGGGTCCATGATCCTCTCCCTCGATGATGGTCGGCTCCTTCATAGGTTGGACGTGCCGCACCGACGCCAGCGGCTTACGACCCACGGCCGGGGCATCGTGGCCATCCGGTCGATCGACTCGCTCCCCGGGCGGTTTACAGCTCGTCGTGTGCGGCTCGACTTCGTGGACACCGTGGCACAAACGACGCGAACGCTCGGCGAGTTTTCGGGCGAAGCACGCGGCACCGAAGCTGGGCCTGGCAGGCTCGCGGTGCTGGAACCGGGGGGCGAGTTTTCCGTCATCGACCTCGACACCGCGAGCGTCGTGTTCCATATCAAGCTGCCTGATCCACCGCGGCGGTACGAGCGGCTCGTCGTTCAGCCGTGGCAGGATCGCTACCTCGTGTTTGCGGGCGCACCCGACGAAGGGGACGAAACAGGCGACATTTCTGCACTCCAGCACCTGATGCTTTCGAGCCCCGCTGCCGCCGTGATGTCGGGCCGACTCTGGGCCATCGCTCGCGCCGACGGCCAGCCCCTCTGGCCAGTGCCGGTCACCATCGAGAGGCACTGCCTCCACACGGCCCAGCCTCCTGACCTTCCGGTGCTGACCTTCTGCCGCCTCATCCGAGGCCCAGGCGAACGAGACCAGACGTGGCTCAGCCTCCTCGTGCTCGACAAACGGACGGGGCATGCCGTGTTCGAGGACGATCGAAACGCGGTGCAGGCCCACTCGTTCCTCGGATGTGACATCATCGGCTCCCCCGACAACCACACTGTCACGGTGGCGGAGTCTGGCGGCGGCGCCCCGCAGGTGAGGCTCACGTTCACAGGTGGCCCAATTCCGCCGCAGCCACCATATCGCGGCGGCGGTCGCCAGGCCTTTGCCCAACGGCTCGACAGCCTCGGGGGAAGCGGACCGAGGGCTGGGGCAGCCGGCTCTTCCGACGATGACGGAGTTGAACGCGACCTCCAATTTTTCGACGCTGAGGAGTTCGAATGACTCGAGGGATCTTGGCGACCGCGTCTCGTCGCACTCGCGGTATGGTCGCCGTGGCGGTGATGGTATCGATCGGCGTCTCCACAGGATTCGCCGCATCGCCGCGAGTGGACGACGTGGTCGCCGGTGGCGTGGAATGGCTCGCGTCCAAGCAGTCCCGCCGGGGGAGCTGGTCGGCCAATGAAAGCCGATACCCCACGGCGATCACAGCGCTCGCTGGCACGGCTCTCCTCATGGAAGGCTCGACGACATCACAAGGGCGGTACGCCGATCCGATTCGTCGCGCCGTCGACTACCTCGTGAGCCGCGCCCGTCCGAATGGCCTGATTGGCGACCCTACCGGCGACGACCGATACACCTACGGCCACGGCTTCGCGATGCTCTTTCTCTCGCAAGTCCTGGGTGAGGAAGAAGACGAGCGGCGCCGCGAGGAATTGGTCGGCGTGCTGACGCGGGCGGTGGAGTTTTCAGGCCGCGCCCAGACGAAAGACGGTGGGTGGGGCTACGTGAGCGCCAAGGATGGCAATGACTTCGACGAAGGCTCGACCACCATCACGCAGGTGCAGGGACTCCGCGGATGCCGCAATGCCGGCATCCCGGTACCGCGAGAGATCATCGACAAGGCAATCGCCTATATCCACGCATGCACACTTCCCGACGGCGGCGTGCAATACAGCTCGAAGGGGGGCGGTGGGCGGCCGGCCATCTCGGCGGCAGCCATCGCCTGCCTCTTTAATGCTGGCGAGGAAGATGACACGCATGTGCCGCGGATGCTCGCCTATGCCGAGAAGCATCTGGGCAACATCGCCAACAACAGTTTCGGCCACTGGCACTACGCGCATTTCTATTACGCGCAGGTGATGTATCGTGAGGGGGGCCGCACGTGGGAGACCTACCGCGACGAAATTGAGCGTCGACTGGTCTCCGAAGCGCGGCGCGACCGCACCGGCACATCCTGGTCACAGGGATACATCGGCGAGGTCTACACGACCGCGACCAACCTCATCATCCTCCAACTCGACAAAGGCACTCTGCCCATCTATCAGCGCTAGCCTCACGCGTGCGAAATCCTCCATGGCCTTCACACGCTGGTGTCGCCGCATCGTGCGGCGAAAGATTCACCCCCCTCGGCTACCATTCCCACCCTGTCTTCCACGCCCCTCATGCTTCCACACGCCAGCTTGGCTATCGATCGTCTGCACGCCGCCCACGAGGCCATCAAGGCCCAGTTGTCGCGCGTCATTGTGGGGCAGGAGAAGGTAGTCGAAGAGCTCCTGATCAGCCTCTTTAGCCGCGGCCACTGCCTGCTCGAAGGCGTGCCGGGCTTGGCGAAGACCCTCCTCGTGAGCACGCTCGCCCGCAGCCTGGATCTCTCATTCTCGCGGGTCCAGTTCACGCCCGACCTCATGCCGGGCGACATCGTCGGCACCGACGTGCTGGAGGAAGACCGAGCCACGGGCCAGCGGCAGTTGCGATTCCTCGAGGGGCCACTCTTTGCGAATGTCGTCCTCGCCGACGAGATCAACCGTACGCCTCCGAAGACGCAGGCGGCCCTCCTCGAAGCGATGCAGGAGCGGCAGGTGAGCGTGGGGCGCACCCGGCACCGGCTGCCGGATCCATTCTTCGTGCTCGCGACGCAGAATCCGATTGAACAGGAAGGCACCTACCCGCTCCCCGAGGCGCAGCAGGACCGCTTCATGTTCAAGGTGTTTGTGCGGTACCCCTCGTTTGATGAGGAGTTTGAAATCGCACTGCGGACCACCGGAGTGCCTGGTGAGGAACCACGTCCCGTCCTCTCGGCAGCCGACATTGTCGCCCTCCAGCATGGCGTCCGCAGCGTGCCCGTGAGTGATCATCTGGTGCGCTACGCGCTGGCCATTGTGCGGCAGACGCGCGCCGGCGAGCCCGGCGTGCCTGACTTTGTCTCCGACCAGCTTGTCTGGGGCGCCGGTCCACGGGCCGTGCAGTTCTTGATCCTCGGAGCCAAGGCACGGGCCCTCCTCCGAGGCCGGAGCCACGTGGCCGCCGAAGACATTACGTCGCTCGCGCCGCCGATCCTCCGGCATCGCGTCGTGGTCGGATTCACCGCCGAGAGCGAGGGTGTCACGCCCGACGCCATCATCGAGCGGATCATTGACGGCACTCCCACGCACGAGGATGCACTCGCCCGTGATCCGCGGTTCCAGACGATATTTGCGTCCTGAGACGATCGCCCGCATCGCTCGGCTCGAGTTGCGCGCTCGAGCCGCGGTCGAGGGCGCGCTCGTTGGCCTTCACAAGAGCCCTACCAAGGGGCAAAGCGTGGAGTTTCTGCAGCATCGCGAATATGTCCGCGGCGACGATCTCCGCCGGGTGGACTGGAAGGTGTGGGGCCGCCAAGACAAGCTCACCGTCAAGGAATTCGAGGAAGAGACGAGCCTGCGACTCACGCTCCTGGTCGATGCGTCGTCAAGCATGGATTACGCGGCGGCGAGCCGCCCGTCGAAGCACGACTGTGCCGCCACCCTCGCAGCCAGCCTCGCATGGCTGGCCCTTTCCCACGGCGATGCCGCAGGCACGAGCCTGTTCGATGACCGCCTCCGTGGCACGGTGCCAGCCCGCCATCGCAAGAGCCAGCTCGCCGAAATCTGCGACCTGCTCGAGAGCCCGCGAAGCGGCGGCGCGAGTGGAAGCGGAGGCGCGACTGCCTTCTTCCCGGTGCTCAGGCAGGCAGCCGAATCGCTCCCACGGCGTGGCCTGGTGGTGATCATCTCGGATCTCCTCGGCGACCGCGAGGGTCTTGTCCGCGGCCTCCGGCTCCTCGCCAAGCGGGGACACGATCTCGCGATTCTCCACGTCATGGACGACGACGAACTCGACTTCCCATTCGAAGGACCGACACGGTTCGACGGACTTGAACTTCCAACGCATATTGCCTGCAATCCGCGGGCGCTTCGGGAAGGCTATCTCGAAGCCGTCGAGGCGTTTTTGGTGGATGTGCGACACAAAGCCGGCAGCGTGCAGGCCGACTACGCGCTCGTTCGGACCGGCGAGCCGCCGGAACACGCCCTCGTACGGTTCCTGGCACGCCGCACGCGGCAGGTGTGAGCATCTGATCACCAAGGAACCTGCACCGCGATGCCGACGTTCGATTTTCTACCGCTGCTCTGGTGGGGGCTTCCGGTCGCTGCGGCGCCGATCCTCATCCACCTCATCAATCTCCTGCGGCACCGGCGCGTGAAATGGGCGGCGATGGAGTTTCTCCTCGCGAGCCAACGGCGGGATCGCACCCGCATCCTCCTGAAGCAGTGGCTGCTCCTCGCGCTGCGCACCCTGGCCATTGTCGGCATCGTTTTTGCGTTGTCGCAGCCACGCTGGAAAGCGGCGCTTGGCAGCCTGTTCGGCGGCGACTCGACCCACCTCGTGCTGCTTGACGACACGACGTCGATGGGCGACCTGACGCCCGACGCCGCTGGCGGAGCCGGGCCCGCATTTGATCGTGGCCGCCGTGTGATCGAGCGAATCGCTGCAGACCTTGCAGCACGCCAGGCTGCGTCGGTCGGCGTGGGTCTTTTTTCGGAGTACGGCCGTGACGGGGCGCTCGCGGTCGATCAGGCGACCGCGTCGCCGCAATCGGCCGCGCGGCTGCGGGACGAGATTGCGAGGCTGCGGCAATCGTGGTCGGCTGCCGGACCGGCTGAGTCGCTGGCCCGCGCCGCAGCCGCCGAGCAGCAGGGCGATCGCACCGTCTGGATCGTGAGTGACTTTCGGGCCCGCGACTGGCGAGGCGACGAGGCGGTGGAGGCGGTGCGGCGGCTGGCCGATGGTGGCACCCAGATTCGGCTCGTGGACTGCGGCGTCGATTCGCCGCCGGCTGGCAATATCAGCGTCGAGCGGATCGAGGCGGTTGGTGGCGTGCCGGCGGCCGGTGTGCTGATTCCCGTCGAGGTCAGCGTACGGAACGACGGCACGACGATGGCACGTGATGTCCTGGTCGAGTTGCGCGAAGACGGTAGTAGTCGGCCTGCCGTGCGGATCGCAGAGATCCCTCCGGGTGGCAGCGCGACGCGACGGTTTGACACACGCTTTGGAGTGGTCGGTGGGCATGAGGTCGAGGCACGCCTCCCCGCCGACATTCTCCCGGCGGATGACACTCGCTCCTGTGTGGTCGATGTCGTGGATCGCGTCGAGGTACTCCTCATCGCCGATGACCCCGGCGCGAGTGGTCGCGATGGCGATGCCTTTTATGTCGCCGCCGCACTTGCTCCCGGTGCTGGAGCGCCGACAGGGCTCGCCCCGCGAATCGAGGCCCCTTCGGCACTCGCGGCGATGGATCTCGCTCCCTACGACTGCATCTGGCTGCTCGACGTCGCGCGGCTCGACGCGGCCGCGATCACGGCGCTCGAGTCACACGTTCGCGCCGGTGGCGCCGCGGTCTTCTTTTGTGGGCCGCGGACCCAAGCCCAGACGGTCACCACCACGCTCTATCGAGATGGCGAGGGAGTGTTTCCGGTGCCACTGGCGGGTTCCGTCGAGGTGCTCCCCGCCCCGGGCCCAGGCCGCGTTCCTGATCTCACCGTCGAAGATCATCCTGTCGTGGCCGTCCTCGGTGGCCAGCGAAATCCGCTGCTCGACGCCGTGCGGCTCGACCGAGTGATGGCAGTCGAGCGAGGTTTTGCTGAGGCCGCTGCCAAGGGTCTGCGGCGGCTGCTCACGCTGCGCACGGGGGGCCCGCTTTCGGTGGAACGACCGTTTGGAAAGGGACTTGCCGTGGCGGTACTCACCACGGCGGCGCCCACCTGGAACACGTGGGCACGTGGTAATCCGAGCTGGGTCGTGGTGATGCTCGAGCTCCAAAACCATCTGTCGCGGAGTCGCCGCCAGGCCGAGACCTTGCAGGTGCCCGGTGAATTCGTCGTGCGACTCAATCCTGGTGTTGACGAAGCCGAGGTCGATTTTCTCGTGCCGCCAGACGCAGCCGTCGTACGCCAGGCAGCCACGTCAGTAGATGGCCGGCTCGAAACCCGTCTCACCGCAGACCTCCCTGGCATCTACGCCGCCCGCTGGCGCACGCTCGATGGCCGGGAGAGCGAGCGGCTCGTAGCAGCGACCATCGACCCTGCCGAGGGACGCCTCGAACGGTTTTCCCGTGAGCAGTTTGACCGCGCTCTGGTTGGCATCCCGTTTCGCTATGACCGTGCTGAGTCGCTCGAACCCGACGCTGATCTGCTGGCGGGTCTCCCGCTTGCGCAACCGTTGCTCGTGACCCTCCTGATGGTCCTCATCGCCGAGCAACTGGCAGCCTTCGCGGCCAGCTACCATGCACGTGGTGCCACCCGCGGCCGGAGATGACCCGAAAACCGTCCATGCCTCATATCCTCACCCCGATTCTCGTCGCTGCATCTGCCGATGGCCTCCGGCACCGCATGACAAGCCGTCTCTTCGAGAGTCTAGGAGAATGGTGGCAGCCGCCTGCGGCAGTCATTGCTGCGGTCGTGGTGCTGGGGCTTGTGGCCTGGCTTGGCCGTCGGGATGCGAGCGGGTTACCCCGCGTCGTGCAGTCGCTGCTGGTGCTGCTGCGGCTCACCGCCGTGGTGGCGGTGCTCGTGGCGCTGCTCGACATCGAATGGATCAGCGAGCATGAAGTCTCACTGCCCTCACGGGTGGCAGTACTCGTCGATTCGAGCGCGAGCATGTCGCTGGCCGACGACGCCGCAGACACCAGTACCACCCGGAGCCATCTGGGCCTCGAGATTCTCGGAGACGGCGGGCTCCTCGATGCGTTGCGTCGGCGGCATGAAGTTTCGCTCTGGCGGTTTGATGCCGATGCGGAGCCAGTGGCGCTCCTCGCACCAGTGTCCACCAACGACGCTGCGCAAGGACATCCGCTTACCATGCCTCGACTCGAAAAGCCCTGGCAGGATGCGGTGGCTCCTCGCGGCGTCGAGACGCGGCTTGGCGAGGCGCTTGCGCGGGCACTTGAACGGGAGCCCTCCGGCACGCTCGCCGGCGTCGTCGTCGTCACCGATGGCGGCAACAATGCCGGTATCGATCCTCCAGCGGTTGCGGCGCGGCTGGCTGCCGCCGGTGTGATCATCGCGCCGATCGGGATTGGCAGCGAGACGCTCCCGGCCAACGTGCGAGTGGCCGATCTGCTCGTGCCGGCTCGCGTGTTTCCGGGCGACGGTTTTGCTGTGACTGCCTATCTGCAGGCGCAAGGCCTCGAAGGACGGCGGGTGCGGGTGGAGTTGCGGGAGCTACCGAGCGGCGATGCAGCGCCGGGCGGGGCAGGGCAGCCCACGTCCGGTGGCCGGCTCGTCGACACGCTCGAGGCAGTGCTCGCGATTGATGGCGAGCTGTCGGCGGTGCGGTTCGACGTGCCGGGGCTTCGGTCGCCAGGAAGTCGCACGCTCGTCGTTCACGTTGTGCCGCCGACGGAGGATCGGTCGCCGGTCGATGACACTGCAACTGCGGCCATCGAAGTAGTCGATCGGATCACGCATGTCCTGATCATGGCGGGTGGCCCGGGCCGCGAGTATCAGTTCATGCGCAACGTCCTCCACCGAGATCCGAGCTTTGAAGTGGACGTGCTCCTCGGAACGGCTGCCTCGGGGATCTCGCAGGACGCGCGGCGGATTCTCGACGGGTTTCCGCCGTCCGACGAGGCGCTGTCGGCCTATGACGCGATCGTGGCCATTGACTTCGATTGGCGGAGCCTTGAGCCAGCGGCGGTTCCACGGCTGGAACGGTGGGTCGCGCGTCAGTCGGGAGGGCTGTTTCTCGTCGCCGGCGGCATTCACATGGATGCGTGGCTGGGGGATTCCGGTGGCGGCGCGCTGCGCGGGCTTTTCCCGGTCGAGCTGCGCCGACCAGGGCAGCTTGCCGGCACCAGTCGAGGTGAAGACGAACCGATGCCGCTCGAATTCACGCGCGACGGCCTCGATTCGGAGTTTCTGTGGCTGGCTGGGAGCCGCGAGGCCAGCCGGGCGATCTGGTCCGAGTTTCCTGGCGTCTATTCCTGCCATCCAGCAAGCGAGGCCAAGCCGGGCGCCACGGTCTACGCCCGCGTGGCCAAGCCCGGCGCCACGGCTGGTGAACCGCGGCGGATCTTTCTCGCAGGACAGTTTTATGGTTCGGGCAGCGTCCTCTACGCGGGGTCGGGCGAACTGTGGCGGCTGCGCAGTGTGGCTGACGGTGCCTATGAGCGGCTGGTCGCCCAACTGGTGCGGCATGTCTCTCAAGGGCGGCTCTCGCAGGGCGCCCGGCGGGCGAGGCTCTTGGTCGACCGCGACCGTCATCCGGTGGGTGGCACGGTGCAGGTGCGGCTGGTGGTGGCAGACGAGGCCCTGCTCACTGCATCGGCGGCGCGGCCGCCGGTGTGCCGTGCCGTGGGGCCGGAGAATGAATCGGTCGTTGTCCCGCTCGTGGCCGAGCCTGATCGGCCGGGGACGCTCATGGGTTCGTTTGTGGCCACGCGCGAGGGTGCGTGGTGCGTGGAGGTCGATCCGACGCCTGGGCTTGGTGACGAACGGCTCCTGCGGCGGCTTCAGGTACAGCTTCCTGACCGCGAGCTCGTCCGCCCGCGTCTCGACCGACCGCTCCTAGAGCAGCTCGCGGCCGTGACGGGGGGAACGGCTCGGTTTCCGGCACCGGGGACGTGGAAGGCAGCCGACGCCATGGCACTCGCCGAGAGCCTGCCCGATCGTTCCCGACGCGAGTTTGAGACTGGCGTAGCGGACATGGATTTTAAGCGGCAGCTCAACACCGCCCTCTTGGCGACCGGCTGCACCTGCCTCTGCCTTGAGTGGATCATCCGCCGGCTGGCGAAACTCGCGTAGGCAGATCGCAGCGACCGCCGAAGAGGCCCTTGCTTTCAATCAGAGCAGCCACTTCGGGAACGACCAGGTCCTTCCAGGTCGGGTCACCCGAGCAGATTCGGTCGCGGACCTCATCACTCGAGTAGGTCCGAAGCGTTGCCTCCTCGCAGTGGAGTCCGTTGAGCAACCCATTCACGCGGAGGTACTCCAGCAACGGCGCCAGATGGGGCGACACACGGAGATTCTCCACCGTCATCATGCGTCCGTCGATCGCATCCCGCGTGGGATGGACATAGAGCCGGACCGCGTTGGTGAACAGCCGGCCGAAGGCCTCGAGAATGCCTCCCGGAAGCGCGGCATAGTGCCGCTCGTCGAAGATGGCCCGCAGCAGGGGCACGCCCAGCACGAGGCCTGTGCGGGAGACATGGCGGGCCGCGAGGTACTCTGCAAGGTCGTAGAAGGGGCTAATGGCAGTGATGAGCGCCATTTTGCCGCTCCTGGCGAGAAGGTCGATGCGGGTGAGAAGGTCGTCGTCACCGACCTGGGCATCACCCAGGAGATTTCGGATCGATATCTCCATGATCTCGCGGATGTCATCGGCCCCATCAGCCAAGAACGCAGTTCTGGCCTTGGACAGCATCTCGAGGTTGAGTCGGGTGACGGGAGCGAAGCGGCCGCGTTCCAACAGCACGCACTTTTTTCGCATCACCTCGGCGGCAATCACGGGCTGACCATCGGCATCGAAGAGGACGGCTGGCGTGTAACCTCGACGGGCGAGCCCGATCGTCAAAGCCCGATCGTTCGTGTTCTTGAATGCCGGGCCTCTCGCGGAAATCCAGTCGATCTCGATCCGCGTGGGGCCCACCTCGTCGAGCAACACGTCGATCATCTTGACCGGATTGTTCCAGAGGTTCAACGCTGCATGCGTGACGTTCACCCCGAGGCGACCAATCGCCTCTTGCTGACGGGTGTTGGTGGAATCAAGGAACCGGACGTGAATCAGGAGATCGCTCGGCTCGGCTCGGAACTCATGCTGAAATCGAATCGCAACCCATGCGTGGCAGTCGTTGGCCCCGGAGAACGACCGGGCTGCAGCGGTGTCAGCGAACGCGAAAAATCTCGTGCTGCTCCCCCGCACCGCGTCGAGGCGTTCCCGCAGGAGACCAAACTCGTGGGCGAGCATCTCCTCAACCCGTTCCCGGGAGACGTACCGGGGTGCTCTGCCATAGATGGCGTCGCTAAAGGCCATGTCGTATGCCGACATGGTCTTGGCCACGGTGCCGGCGGCCCCTCCGACCGAAAAAAACCATCGCGCCACTTCTTGGCCGGCCCCGATCTCGGCGAAGGTGCCGTAGACATCGCGGTCGAGATTGATGGCCAGTGCTCGCTCGGCTGTTGGATCAACTGGACCATGCATCGCTGTGTTCTCGTAGCCAGGCTCTCGGGATAACGATCGGCCACCGTCATCGTAGCCGACCGCCCGCGCGGCGTGGCGTATCACGGGCGCACGCCGAGCTCCAGCTTCAGCGGGCCAACCGCATCGACGATGCTTCTGTCTTCTACGACCCCATCACGATCCAGGACAACGGCCCTTACCGATCGGAAATCGCGACATCCTGGGGCGTCGGGCTGACATTCGCCGTGCCCGTCTTCAATCGCAACCAGGGCAGCATCGTGAGGTCCGAAAGCACTATCGTGCAGACGCAACTCGAACTCTCGGCCCTGGAGCACGGCGTGCTCGGCGAAGTCAGGATCACATCGACACCATGGCGGACGTAGCCCAACACCACCGCGAAAGCCTTGTGCGAGTCCGACGTGCCGCCCTTCTGCTCAACACCGCAGTTGGACTCCGGGTGATGCCCTGACTGTCCGGGGACAATGCCACTCCGTATGCTTGGATGTGGAAGCAAGTCTTTGCGACATCAGACAGGTCTTGTCAGTGGTCACTATCACAGATGCATCAGGGATGCCGGAGCAGCTTGAGCGGCTGCTTGCGCGAATCCGGCGGGAGGCGAGGCGCTGGATCTGGATCGAGTCGCTGGCCACTGTCGCCATGGCTGCGAGCCTTGCCGTCGCCGTCACCCTCGCCATCGACTGGCTCATTGAGCCACCGGCCTGGGCACGGGCCGCGCTCGCCGTTGCAGCCGCGGCTGGGCTCCTCTGGCTCATCGCCACGCGGCTCGTCGCGCGACTTTGCACGCCACTCGCCGACCGGTCGCTCGCGCTCGTTGTGGAACGTCAGCACCCGGAATTCGGCGACACGCTCTCAACCGCCGTCGGCCTCGCTGCCGCACCACCCCGCGACACCGACCCCGATCTGATCTTGCGAACCACCCAGGCAGCGCACGCGCTGGCCGAACGAGTGCGTCCACAGCGACTCTTCAGGCGACGCCGGCTCGCTGGCATGGCGATGCTCGGCATGGCGGCGACCGGGGCGGTTGCCGGTGCCGCCGTAGCCTGGCCGGATCTCGCGACCATGTGGACCCATCGGATCGTCTTCCTCGACGACACGCCCTGGCCGCGACGGGTTCGGTTTGAGGCAGTTGGATTCCACGACAACGCCATGACGGTGTCACGAGGCAGCGATGTCGAACTGCTCGTGCGAGCCACCACGACGTCGGGCAAGGTGCCAGACTTCGTTGAGCTCCGCATCCATGGCCGTGATGGATCCCGAACCGCCCGCATGGGGACGCGGGGGGCCTCCGATGCCCACGGCCAGCTCTTCGCGCACGTTCTTGACAGCGTGAGTGACGACCTCGAATTCGACATCCGCGGTGGTGACGGGCGACTCCGCGGCCTGCGGGTCGTCGTCGTCGACCCTCCTACGCTGGCCGGTGTGACGATCCGCTACGAACTGCCCGCATATCTCGGTGGAGGCGAACGTTCCCCGCCGTTTTCGCGAGTCGTGCCCGTGCCCCGTGGATCGAGGGTGTCCATCGCATTTACCGCCAGCAAAAAATTCTCCATTGCCCGACTCACCGCCCGCTTTGCATCGGAGAGCACAGCCGACGCACCACCCGAGACAACCCTCGCAGAGCGAACGGCACAGGAGCCGCCCTCGACCACCATCGCCGCGACCATTCCATCACTCGATGCCGATGGCACGCTGGCCGTCACACTCACCGACACCGACGGCATTTCACCGCGTGAGCCTTTTACAGTCTCCCTTGCCGCTGTGCCAGACGAGCCACCATCGGTCGCCCTGAGGCTCTTCGACATTTCAGGAACGATCACGGCGAAAGCTCGACTCCCGATCATCGGCACCCTCGCCGACGACTACGGCCTGACCGACGCCGTCATTGCGGTCGTCCGCGGCGACGAGACCTGGAGCCAACGCATCGCGCGTGTCGGCGGCGGCGAACCGCTTGTTGAGATCCCCGCGGATCGCCCCGAGATCGTGCCAATCGAGCCCTTTTCGCTGCGGCCGGGCGACCGCCTCGCCCTCCACGTCACTGCCCGGGACACCTGCGGGCTGGCAGCCACCCCACACTCCACGCGCGGCGACACATGGACGCTCGAGGTCGTGACGCCCGAAGCCCTCCAAGCCACGCTCGAAGCACGCGAGATTCTGCTTCGCCGGCGGTTTGAAGCAGCCATCGACGACCTCGCGCTCGCCCGCCGCGGCCTCGATGAACCACCTCCCTCGACACCCGATGCGTTCAAACAGGCGGCGGGGCGGTTGGGGGAGGCAGCCTCTCGCGCAGTTGGCGAGGTCGGTGAGATTGCCGCCGCGTTTCGCAGTATCCGCAACGAGTTTGATGCCAACGGCCTGCTCACCGCAGAGCTCGAGACGCGACTCATCGTCCAGGTGGCCGACCCACTCGCCGCCCTCGCCACAAACGGCCTCAGTGGCCTCGCCCCGGCCTGCCGTTCCGCTACGGGAGGTGCGATCGATCATCCCACGCTCGCTGCGACAGCCGATGCCTCAATCAACTCGCTCAAGGCTATCCTGGCCCGTCTCCTTGAGCTCGAGAGCTTTAATGAGGTCGTGGAAAAACTCCGCGGGCTGATCCGAACGCAGGAACAGATCCGCGAGGATACCCTGGAGCGTCAGCGTCGGAGGGCCCGCGAGGCCCTGGAGGGGTTATGACAACGCACATGGATACGACTGGCCCGACGTGGCTGCGCACGATCTTTGCTGGCTTTGCGATGGCCTGCTCCGGCGTCGCCAACGCTGAGCCAACCCCACCCGCGACAGCGGAGGCCGAAACCCTCGCGCGACGCGAGGGCGAGCTCGCGCGGCAATACGCCGATCTCGAGCGATCATTCCTGCGGCTTGCTGATGTCCTCGCCACGACCGATCCACGTCGCGCTACCGTCCTCCGCGACGCCTTTGATCAGGCACGCGAAACAGAACTGGGTGATCGCCTCGGCCAGATCGTGACGCTCCTCGAAGCCGGACAATTGCTCAAGGCCGGAGCGACGCAGGAGGGCGCAGTCGAGCAGTTTCGCGGGCTCCTCACACTCCTCGAAGAAGGCGGCGGCGACCGAAACCTCGCTGACACGAAGAAACAGGTCCGCGAGTTTCTTTCGCGGGTCACCAAACTCATCGCCCGCCAGCGAGACATCGAAGGCTCGACCGAGGCCGGCGCGGATGCTGCGGATGTCGGCGCTCGTCAGCGAAAGACCGCCGATGATGCCGCGGAGCTCGCGGGCGACCTCGAAGGCTTTGCTCGACGCACCGAAGACAAGCCATCCCCCGACGGCGACCAGGCCGCCCCCAAGGGGAAACCCACACCATCCCCGTCCGATCAATCACCTTCGAAACCAAGTCCCGGCGAAGGCGACCCGCAGGGAGGAAACACCCCGAGCGACGGGTCATCAGGGGAGCAGGAGCCGAGCGAGCCTGGTGACAGCCAGGCGACGCCGAGCAAGGGAGGCCAACCGGGCCAGCCTGCGGGCGAACACCAGGACGGTGAGCCGGCGGCTGGCGAGCCCGATGACAAAGAGATCACGGGCGATGACGAAGCCTCGCGGGCCCGCCGCTCGCGGAAGCGGTTGCAGGAAGCGGAGAAGCGGATGCGGGAAGCCCACAACAAACTTGAAGACGCCGATCGCCGCGAGGCGCGGGCCGAGCAGGAGAAGGCCATCCAAGAGCTCGAGACCGCGCGGGCCGAGCTCGAAGAGATTCTCAGGCAGTTGCGTGAGGAGGAAGTGGAACGGCTCCTCGTGCAGCTTGAAACACGGGTGCGGCTCATGCTCCGCGCGGAACGCGGCATCCTCACCGCAGTCGAAGCCCTGGCCACCAACACGGTCATGTCGTCCCGCGAGCGACAACTCGAGGCGGTGCGGATCGGCCGCGAGCAGGACGATGTCAAGGCTGAAGCCACACGGGCTCTCACGCTCGTTCGTGACGACGGTTCGGCTGTCGCCGTGCCCGAGGCGCTGCGGCAGATCCACGACGACTGCGTGCAGGCCGCATCGCGGCTGGGCCGTGGCACCGTCACCGCCGAGACGACGGGTATCGTGAAAGACATCGTGGCCGGCCTCGAAGAACTTCTGGCGGCGCTCGAAAAATCGCGACGTGAACAGGAACAGCGGCAGCAGGCTGGCGGGGCCCAAGGGCGATCGGCCGAGCCTGGCGAACAGCCGCTCGTCGACAAGCTCGCTGAGCTCAAGATGCTCCGGAGCCTCCAGCTTCGGGTGAATGTCCGCACGCAACGATTCGCGCAGCTTCTCGACGAGGGGGCCGAGCGGGCGACGGAGCCTGAGCTCCTCGAGGCGCTCGCTCGCCTCGCGGAGCGGCAGCGGGCCATTGAAAAGGCCGCGCGCGATATCGTCGCCGGCCGCACGGAGTGATTCCAAGAGGGTTTCTCATTCCGCCTCCTTCCCACGAAGGATTTCGGGGGCGTCCGAGGCCAGCCGTCGAACATGCTCTCCGACGGCGAAGGCCAGCGCATCAAACTGGCCACCGCACTCGCCCGCGTCGACACCGGCTACACGCTCTACGTCCTGGACGAACCGACGAGCGGTTTGCACTTCGACGACAGCCGCCGCTTGCTCGACATCCTCAACCGCCTCGTCGACCTCGGCCCCGAAAGCGGCACCGCCGGTGGCCACCTCCTCGCCGCAGACACGCCCGAAGAAATCGCCACGTTGCCGGAAAACTCCACGAGACGATTCCTCCGTCCGCTCCTCAATGGGAACAGTTTGCCTTACCTCAGCCCGGCGGGCAAAACGTAGTCATCGAGGGCGCCAACCACCGGCCTGTGTCACGGACGGACGGCCAGCCGCAATCCGATCCTCACTTTCCGTCATCGGGTCAGCGATGGATTGTCGCCAGAGGACCAGCCCGCCGAGTTTTAGGGAACACGACGTCCAGCCGGCATCCGTCAGCCCCGCCAGCTTGCCATAGCAATGTTGATGGTCAACAATCTCAGATAGAGACGCCTGCCACGAGTGCCACACAAGGCAACGGAGAGGCGAGTTGTTTTCTCATGGAGGTGATGTGATGCGTGCGTTGTTTCTATTGATCGCCGTCAGTGGTTTGCTCTTCGTTTGCGGTTGCGAAAAAAAGCAAGCGCAGCCGCCAACTCAGGGGCTCGAGATTCGTGCCCCCGGTGTTGACGTCACACTCGACAAGGAACATGGCCTTCACGTCAAGGCAGGTGCGACCGACGTGAATGTAAACAAAAAAGAAGGCGTGAACGTAAAAGCGCCCGGCGTTGAGGTCGAAACCAAGCGGGAGAAGTCGAGTGACGAATAGCCGCGCGGTACAAAAATCACGCCACCGTGAAATGGCCGCGACTTCTGCGTTGGTTTGGTCATGAGATGAGCCTGCCAAGGGCACTGTGAAATCTTGTAGGCCCTATTCTCAGTGAACCAATGGCACCGACGATGATGCCCCACGTCGGCGGGCCAGCGGAGCCGCCACCGGTCTCTCCCGCGAGAGGACCACCTACCGATTGGGGTGAGCTCGTCCAGGTCCACATTCCACCGTGATGTCGTGCACGACTCCCCTGACGAGCTGCCCGTGATTGACATCCACTCGCTCTGAACCGCCTCCCAAGGGCACGCGTGGAGCCAGTCTGCGCCAGACCTGAAGAACGGTGCGCCCACGGAGGATGTTGGTGACGTCCGAGGCCATCCGTCACGTCGCAAGAAGCCGCAGACCGATTCGGCTACGATCCATCGATGGTCGTCTGCCATCACCGTGTTGCGGAAGTGTCGTTGACCGTCCTGTCCTTCAAAGAAGTGATCCCGGGAGGTTGTCTGAATGACCATGCGATCTTGGCATGCGTTCCTGCTCATGGGATTCATTGCATTCGCGCTCGGGGCGAATGACAGCCCGAACGAGCCGTCGCCAAGCAACGACCCGCCGGCAGAGGAAGTGAAGCCGCCTACGGACATCAAGTTCATCGATGTTCACGTGCATGCTCACTCGGTCCGCGCCGATGGCCTTGATGCGGTCGTCCAGTGGATGGATCGGTGCAACGTCGAGCGGTGCATCGTCAGCCCGCTGAACCACAAGGGCTCCCGCGAGTCAAACGAGGAGGAGCGGGCGCAGCTGCTTGCCAACTTTGCGAAACACGCAGGTAGGATCGACCGCATGTGCATCATCGAGGCCGGCGAAGTCGACACGCTCGACCAGGCTGTCGAGATTCTCAAGCGAGAGAAGCGGGACGGCGCGATCGCCTTCGGCGAGCATTACGGAGTTGGCCTGAAGTTTGATGACCCGGCAAACCTGTTGCTCTACGAGGCCTGTGAGAAAGTCGGTCTTCCGGTCATGTTCCACATCGACCAAAACAAAAACATGGTCGAGCGAGGCATGGAGCGGGTCGAAGTCGTCCTGCGGAGCTACCCGAAGTGCACCCTCATCGCCCACGCCTACTGGTGGCGGCAGCTCGAAGATGCCGATCGGCAACTCCAGCAATACCCGAATCTCTATGCCGACACCTCCGGCCATGTCGTGCCCGAGGTGCTCGGTCGCGACCGGGCCTACGCCCGCGAGTTTTGCATCCGCAACCAAGACAAGATCCTGTTCGGCACCGACGAGGGCTGGTGGTCGTTCGAGAAGGACCCATCGCCCTTCAAACACTACACGTTCTTCGAATCGCTCGACCTGCCCGACGAAGTCCGCCGGAAGATCTATCGAGAGAACGCCGAGAAGCTTTTCGGGTGGGGCCAGGGCAAGAAGTAGGCCGAGGTCAGGAAGTCGGGGGTTTCCGCTCGATGGGGCAGACGCGGTATCATTGAGAGGTCTGTTGCGTCCCCAGGGAGCCCACGAATGAACCGGCTTGCCATGATCGCGGTCGGGCTCCCGCTTGCGGTTGGCTTGATCGCGAGCAACTTTGTGACCAGCATCCATGCCAGCGAGTCGGTCGCGGTATCGCAGCCGGGCGACCCCGAGTTGGCCCGCGCCCCTTCGTGGGAGATCCCATCGACGAAAGCGGTGCGTGAGCGGGCGCTTGAGTGGGCCGCTGACGCCGGTGCCGATGCCACAGCGATGGACCAGGCGCGAGGCATCTGGCAACGACCTGATGCCGCTGCCGACGTGGTCGGCGCCGCCCTCGACACGGTGGCGGCGGTTGATCCCCGGGTGGCTGCCTTCCGCGACGCCGGTGGAGCGGGCCCAGCTCCCACCTGGCCCGGATCAGAGGAACTCGCGGCGTTTCCACGAAACGTCGTGACCCTTTGGCTCGGCCGTGAGCGGGTTCGCCAGGCCCGATTTGATGAGGCGATCCCGTTGCTTGTCGACCTCGATGTGGTGTCATCCGTTGACCCGGCCTCGCTGCTCTTTCACCGAGGCTGCTGCCAGCACTGGCTCCTCGAGCGTGAGGCCGCACTCGAGTCATTCGATCAGCTCCTCGAACGCGAGGATCAGATCCCCGTTCGGTTCGCGCAACTGGCCCGCCTCCTCCGTGCCGATATCGCCTCCGTCGAGCCCGATTCGCTCGACCACATCGCGAGACGGATCCGAGATGTGCGGCGACGGCTCGACCTCGGTCATGCGGGGCCGCAGACACGCAAGGTGCAGGACGGCGTCATCGAGTCGCTCGACAAGCTCATCGAGAAGGCCGAACAACAGCAGCAACAGCAGGCTGGTGGCGGAGGTGGCGGCGGGAGTGGGGGCTCGGGGCAGGGGGGCCAACTCCAGCCGATGGAGGACAGCCGGATCGCGGGGGGCCGCGGGCCGGGCGAGGTCCGCAAGAAGGATCTCGGAACGAGTGACGGCTGGGGCAACCTCCCACCGCACGAACGCGAGGCGGCGCTCCAGCAGATTGACCGTGAGTATCCGCCGCACTACCGCGAGGCAATCGAGCAATACTTCAAACGTTTGGCCACTGGCGAGGATCGCGCGCCGTGACAAATAGACACGTGGTCGCCGTTCTGGCCCTCCTTGTAGCCGTGACATCCCGTGCCGATGAAACCGAGACGCGCGTCGAACGGACCGACGGCAGCGTCGCGCGGGGTACGCTTCTCGCGATTGACACCGAGACGGTGACGCTCACGACGACCGATGGCAAGCAGGCGGTGCCCCTGGCTGAGGTGCGGCGGATCCTCCTCGACCAGACAACCCGAGCACTGGCGGCACCGACGGTCCAGGTCGTGCTCGTCGAGGGCGGTGAGCTTTCCGGGACGGATCTGATCCAAGAAGGCGGAACGATCGTTCTCACGACAACCGAGGGAAAACTCGCCGTACCCGCCGAGCGGGTCAGGCGGATCGCCTGGGGGGCCCCCGCTGGAACCGAGCCGGCCTGGGTGGCAGGACTTCCGCCGAAGCCTGGGAGTGACCTCCTGGTCGTCCGACGCGAGGGGGAACCAGAGTTTGTCGAGTGTGCCATCGCGAGCATCGGCGGCGACACGATCAGCGTGGTGCTCGATGGCGAAACGATTCCCGTCAAGCGGACGAAGGTGTCCGGGATCGAGTGGCTTCGTGAAACGACTACACCAGCAGGTGGCACGGTCGTGATCGTCAGGGGGGGACGGCTCCAGGCCAAGAGCGTTCGCTGGTCGCCCGAGGGGCACGTTCTCGATGATTCCCTGCGGATGCCAGCGGCAGCCTTGCGATCCATCGACTATGCCGCAGGCCGGAGCGTGCCCCTGGCAACGGTCGAGCCGGAACGGGTCGATGTTGAACCGTACTTCGGTGGTCTTCGTAAGATTTCTGGCCTTGCCTCATTCTTCGCGCCGCGGACCATTGTGCCTCCGTCTGGCGATGGCCATGCGGTCCTGCTCGTGCGGCCGCAGACCGTGCTGACGTATCGCGTGCCCGCAGACAGCCGTCGGTTCCGCGCTCACGTCGAACGCGATGTGCCTGCGACGGCCACGACCCACGTCGATGTCCTGGTCATGCTTGATGACAAGGAGGTTTTTCGACGACGGATCGATGCCGCAACGGCTGGACAGCCCGTGGCGATCGACGCCGACACCACCGGCGGCCGGCGGCTGACGCTCACCGTCAATTTTGTGCCAGGCGACCTCGGATGTGGTCTGCGAATCTCGGGAGCAGCCTTCGAGAAATGACGCCCTGCTCTCCGCGAACGTTCAACTGCTCATTCGCTGTGCTGGCGTGGGTCGTGCTTGTTGCCAGGGCCGCAGAAGGGGTTGGTGTCGATCCCGCCGTCCTCGATGCAGAAGCGCGACGCGTCGAGGTCATCGAGCGGGCGTCGGCTGCGGCCGTGGCGATCTTTGCGGGCGAGTCGGGGGGTGGCTCCGGGGTCCTCATCAGCCCGGAAGGCTATGCCCTGACCAATTTCCATGTGGTCGAACCCGCTGGCGTGGCGATGACGTGCGGGCTTTCCGACGGCCGACTCTACGACGCGGTGCTCGTGGGGCTCGATCCCACCGGCGATGTCGCCCTCATCAAGCTCGTCGGCCGCGATGACTTTCCGTTTGCCGAGCTCGCCGACAGCGACGCGGTGGAGCAGGGCGATTGGTGTTGTGCTGCTGGGAATCCGTTTCTGCTGGCGACCGATCTGGTTCCATCGATTTCTGCGGGCATTGTCTCCGGCACCCACCGCTACCAGTTTCCAGCAGGCACGATTCTCGAATACGCCGACTGCATCCAGGTGGACGCAGCGATTAACCCGGGCAACTCGGGGGGCGGCCTCTTCGACGCGGTTGGGCGGATCATTGGTGTCAACGGACGAGCCTCGTTCGAGAAACGCGGCCGGGTCAACGTGGGCGCAGGCTATGCGATCTCTGCTAACCAGCTTCGGAATTTCCTGGGTTGCCTGAAGAGTGGCCGGCTCTGCGATCATGCCACCCTCGGCGCAACAGTCGCGACGGCGACAGATGGCCGTGTGGTGATCTCCGATATTCTCGAAAGCTCGGACGCCTGGCGGCGCGGCCTGCGGATCGACGATGAGATCGTGTCGCTCGGGGGCCGGACCGTGCGCACGGTCAATGCCTTCAAGAATGTCCTCGGCACACTGCCGGCCGGCTGGCAGGTGCCGATCGTCTACCGACGACGTGGACGCCGCGACGAGGCACTCGTGCGGCTTGCGGGAGTCCATGCGTCGGCGGAACTTGCGGCAATCATCGGACGCGGGGGAGATGAGCCAGACGTTCCTGGGGATGGCGAGCCCCAGAAAAAACAGGCCGCTGGCCCGAAGGCCCAGGCCAAGCAGCTCCTTCCCGAAGCTGTCCGTGGTCTCTACGAGTCTCGCCCAGGCTTCACGAACTACCACTTCAACATTGTGGAGCGAGATCGGATCGGCCGCGGGATCGCGGGGTCCCGTGGCACTGCAGGGAAAGGGCCGTGGGTCCTCGCCGGTACGCTCGAGGAAGGAGGCGATTTTCGAATCGAAATCTCCGACTCCAGCGCGGTGATCGACCTCCCCACGGGCACGTCAAACCTCGACACGACCGGCGAGTTGGACGCCAACCCTGTGCCGCCGGGCAGTGGCGGCATGCTCGCGGCGCTCGTCGTCTGGCGCCGGCTCATCAACGATGGGCCGGCCGCTGTGGGGCGTACGACGTACTGGGGCACGGCGCCGGCGAACCCCCGCCAGATCGATTCCACCGGTGGTGACCTGGTCGACGTGCTCGAGACCGCTGTGGCCGGCATCGAAGCCCGCCTCGCAGTGGACGCCAAGGGCCGGATCGTAGGCATCGATCTCTGGACATCACCCGATGCCGAACCCTGTGAGATCCGCATCACTCCTGCAAAGGAGCCCCATGCCGGAGGCGTTCCCCAGCGACTCGAGGTGTGGCGCGGTTCCGAGCAGTTTGGCACGTTCCTCGTGACGGACGGCAATCTCGGGGAGCAGACGCCATGAGACCAGGCGGCACGAGTGGTTACCCGCAGAGTGCCGGCTCGCGCCGGAGGCCTTTCCATCTGTTGCGATGGCTCTTGCCCATGGCCGGGATGCTGTGTGCGTCAGCTGGTGCCGCCGATCCCTCACCGCAGGAGTTGATCGCCAGGGCGGCTCGCAAAGTTGTGAAACTCTACGGGGCCGGCGGCTTGAGCGGGCTCGAAGGCTATCAGTCAGGCATCGTCATCTCGCCCGATGGTCAGATCGTCACGGTGGCCAGCACCGTTCTCGATTCAGAAGAGATCGACTGCGTCCTTGACGACGGACGACGGTTCGTCGCGCGCCTCGTCGGGGTTGACCCGCGACGAGAGCTGGCTGTTTTGAAGATTGAGGCCACCGACATCCCCGCGTTTGCCGTCGTGCCGGATGCTGATCCAGCCCCACCGGGCACACGCATCGTCGCACTGTCGAACATGTTTGGCGTCGCGGTGGGTGACGAGCGTGTCACGGCGCAGCGAGGCGTCGTGGCGGCGTTCGTGCCGCTCGAGGCGCGACGAGGCGCGGCCGAAGCCCCGTACCGCGGCAGCGTCTACGTCCTCGACTGCACCACGAACAATCCGGGCTCACCGGGTGGTGCCGTCATCGACACAAGCGGGCAGCTTCTCGGAATCCTTGGCAAGGAACTGCGGAGTACTGAGAGCGGCATCTGGCTCAACTACGCGCTGCCCGCGAGCGAACTGGCTGCCGGAAGCGAGGAAATCCTGACGGGCACAGTCGGACCCGACAGCCCAGACGACGCCCCGCGGTTTGATCCGCGGCACCTCGGCGCCGTACTGGTGCCTGACCTGCTGGACCGCACACCACCCTTTGTCGAGTCTGTCGATCCAGCCTCACCGGCTGCCCGTGCTGGCCTCCGTTCAGACGACCTCGTCATTGCCGTGGGCCCGCGATCGGTCACCACCCGCGCCAGCATGGAACAGGCGCTCGGTGCCCTTGCGTCGGGCGACCCTGTGAAGCTCACCGTCATCCGTTCCGGCACGCTCGTTGAGCTCGATCTCGGGCCGCGCCCCCGAGGTGCTCCATGAATTGTGGCAATCAATTGGACAAGCCTCTCGCTGCAGCGAGCGGACGGCGGGCAGTTGGGCGAGCCCGGATGCTCTTGAGCCATGGGACGGCGTGCTGTCCACAGTCCCCCGGCTCACGGCGATGGCTTTGGGATTCGGCTATCGGCGTCGCACTCATCGCCCTCACGGTCACGCCAGCTCTTGCCGAGCCCACGCGCGCCGAAGAGGCAGCGTTTCAGACGGCCGTCGCGAAGGTCGCTCAGGCGGTTGTGCGGGTCGAGCCGCTGGCCCTCACGGCTGTTTCTGGCGCCAGTGGTACTGAGGCCGCACCGGGCAGCGGGGCGTC
This sequence comes from Planctomycetota bacterium, assembly GCA_031403195.1. GTDB lineage: Bacteria > Planctomycetota > Planctomycetia > Pirellulales > UBA1268 > QWPN01. The sequence goes on from JANNSZ010000084.1 coordinate 43,945, forward strand.
GACAGGCACAGTCATCGCCCCCGGCCTCGTCATCACGACAGCGTTTGCCGTTCCGGCCGACGTGCATGAAGCGGTCATCGTTCTGCCCGACGGCGGTCGGCGAGCGGCCCGGGTCAAGGCGCGCGACCGCTCGCGTGGGCTCACGCTGCTTGCTGTTGACGGCCTGCCCGAGTCGCCATCACTCGAAACGGCGCCGCGAAAGGCGCTGCGACCTGGACAATGGGCGATCGCGGTGGGGCGCGGCTGGTCGGCAACTGTGCCCAATGTCTCGGTGGGCATCGTCTCGGCGACCAATCGAGCGTGGGGCAGGGGGGTGCAGACCGACGCGGCGATCTCACCGGTGAACTACGGCGGACCCCTGGTCGATATCGCCGGACGCATGATCGGCATCCTCGCGCCGCTCCCGGCTGAGCCGGCCGGCATGACCGAGGGCACCGAGCTCTACGACGCCGGTATTGGGTTTGCCGTGCCGCTCGAAGACATCCTCGCGGTGCTGCCACGGCTCGCGGGGGGCGAATCACTCGACGCCGGGATTCTCGGCGTGTCGTACCGTTCGCGCGACCAAATCATCGGTGAACCTGTCATCGCGTCTGTGCGACAGGGTTCTCCAGCATCGCTGGCTGGCATCGTGCCTGGGGATCGCATCATCGCGATCGCCGGCGAGCCTGTCGGGCGGATCGCCGACGCGCGACACGCGACGGGCCCCAAGCGGGCTGGAGACACGGTCACCGTCTCCCTTCAGCGTCATGAAGCAGCAGGCAAGGCCACGCGAATCGAGACCACTGCGACCCTAGTCGCCGAGCTTCCGCCGTGGAAACGGGCGGTGATCGGCATCGCTGCGACGGTCGAAGGCGACACCATGGCACGCGGACCCGTTGGAATTGCCTGGGTTCTGCCAGGGAGCCCAGCCGACCGCGCGGGGCTCATGGCTGGTGACACGATCGAGTCGATTGCTCCACCAGGTGTGGATGCCATGCCGGTCGAGGGGCGCGCTTCGGCAGCCGGCATCCTCGCCAGTGTGGAGCCAGGTGACCGTGTCACGCTCGCCATTCGGCGTGACGCAGTTGTGAAGGACATCGACGTCGACACAATCGCGATGCCCGGCGATGTGCCACCCGAAGGACCATCGGCAACCGTGGCGGTCGCTGATCCGCTCGCCGGCCCCCTCGATGCGGTCGAAGTCGTCCCGCTGGCGGGTGCCGACATTGTCGATCCAGCGGTGGCCGTGATCCCGCGGGGCACGGGCCCGATGGGCGTGCTCGTGTGGTCGGGCAGCCCACACGGAAAAGTAACCGAGGCCGAGATGATGCCGTGGAAGGCCGCCGCAGCCCGGCACGGCATCGCCGTCGTTGTGGTCGGTTCGGCGGCTCCAGCAGCCTGGAGTCGTGACGACGTGGCAGGGGTGACACGGGCGCTCGCGGCGCTGCATGCTCGACGGCCGATCGATACCAGCCGCGTCGGCATCGCCGGGTCGGCCGCGGGCGCCGCCTTTGCCTGGATGACTGTTGAACGGCTGGGAAGCGCGGCTGGCGGAGTAGCGCTCGTCGGGGCCCCGCTGCCTCGTCGGGCCGAGGTGCCGCCGGCTGAGCCGGGAACGGGATGGTGGGTCTTGCTGGGGCCGGGCACGGACGAACCCAGCCGCCAGCGGATTGGGAGCGACCTGCAGCGACTCACGCGGTCTGGCTATCCGGTTGGCCTGCTGAGCGCCATCGACGCCGACACGCCGCCGGCCGACCTGCTCTGCCGCTGGGTGTCGCTGCTCGGGCTGCTGTAGTCACGATGGGATACGCCATCCATGGCCTTCTCCCGCTTCCTGCAGCGGTCAGGACTTTCTGCATTTTTTGAGAACCCTCACTGATGGACGACACGACGGCACCACGCATCGTGTTTGCAGACGAATCAATCGTGGTCGTCGACAAGCCGTCTGGGATGCCGAGCGTGCCCGCACGCACCCCGCTCGATCCGCCGGCCGTCGCCGTGCGGCTGGCGGCAACATTTGGCCCGGTCGAAGCGGTCCATCGTCTCGACCGCGATACGTCAGGGCTCCTCGTCCTCGCGCGGGGCAGGAGACCACGCGCTGCGCTCGGTATCGCCTTTGAACAGCGGCGTGTCGCCAAGCGATACCTCGCCGTCATCGTCGGCCAGCCATCCGAAACCGAAGGCACGATCACGCTTCCCCTTGCGGCGGATCGCGAACGGCCACCCCGGCACAAAGTCGATCACGTGAGCGGTCGACCTGCGACCACATCGTGGCGGCTCATCGCCACACGGCCCGGCATTCAGCAAAAAGGCACGCAGAGCCTTGCCGTGCTCGAGCCGTTGACGGGCAGATCCCACCAGATTCGTATCCACCTCGCCGCACTCGGCTGCCCGATCATGGGCGATAGGCTCTATGGCCATCCTTCTGACGACAAGACCTGCTCGCTCGCGCTTCATGCCGCCAGCCTTGCGTTTGATCATCCGACAACGGGCGAGCGGCTCGTGTTCGTCGCCGCACCCCCATGGGCCCCGCCATGGATCGACTTCACTCCTGACATCACGGCGGCGATGACTGCCTGGCCGAACGCCTGATGGGAGCCACGAGCGGGAGAACCGGCCGAGGTCGGAGACTCGCGATGGTCGGCTATCGCTGCCTTATTCCGATGCACCAGCGTGCATGGAAATCGCGCGAACGCGACCAGCCTGGTGAGCGGGAGCGGGGCTCAATCGGTTCACGCATGAATGGCACCCCCGTAAGCTCCTGAGAAAGTCCTTCCGGCATGAATAGACCGGCGGCTACCGGCCTCTGGCACACGGTTTGCTGCTTGCTATTACTCTGAATCGTGAGCCCGAGGGTTCGCACCCACCGCATCGCACGATCCAGCAGGATGCCCTACTCGGCTTGGGTGGGCACTCCGCTTTGTTCGCCCAGGCCGGGGCATCTTGTTTTTACGCTTGGCGGGCCATCCATGGCCCCGCCGGGCTGGCGGCCCTCCGGCCTCCGGTCGCCCCTCCGGGCTCCCGTTTACGTGCGCTATGCGGCGAGGTGCGCGTGAGCAGACGGAAGCCAATACCATGGCGACGTCGGGCTGGCATCCCTGTCACTCCGCAGGAACGCAATGAGTTCAATCGTGCGGTAACCTGGAGTCTGCCCGACGACCCCCGTGAGACGGCGCCTGTGAAACTCATCATCGCGATCATCCAACCGCACAAACTTGAGAGCGTCAAAGAGGCACTTTCCGAAGTCGAGGTGTTTCGCCTCACCGTCCTCGACGTGCAGGGCTTCGGTCGTCAGCGAGGCCATGCTGAGACGTACCGCGGGCATGAGATCGCCGTCAACCTTCTTCGCAAGGTGCAGCTTCAGATCGCGGTGAATGATGACTTCGTCGAGCCCACGATCGCGGCTATCGTCAATGGTGGCCGAACGGGCGAACGTGGTGAAATCGGCGATGGAAAAATCTTTGTACTGCCGATGGATGAGTGCGTCCGAATCCGAACCGGTGAACGCGGAAGCGAAGCGATATGAGGTCGTGATCGGCGCACCCTATGCCGTTTGAATCATCCACACCGCTGGTCATCATCTGCCTCGTCGCAGCGGCTGCGTGTGGCTGGTATGGGGTTTCGAGCGGTGCCCGGGGTGGGCTCCTCGCTGCGGGGATGGCCTTGGTCATCGGTCTGGCCTGCTTCGCGGCTGATCGGGCAGTCGTCACTGACCGGGAATACCTCGAGGCCTTGTTTCCGCGGCTCGCCGCCGCGGCTGAGCGGCAGGAAATCGACGCGATCCTGGCTGCCGTGGCACCAGAACTGCGTCCCCTCCGCGAGGAAGTGGCCGACGTCCTGCAGCAGGTGAAGCCCCGCGAGGTCCTGATCACGCGAACGCAGATCGACGTCGCCCCGTCGGGCCAAGCCGCGACCGCCGACCTGATCGTCCGTGTCACTGGCAACGTGATGGACAGCGCCGCACAGGGCACAGGCATCGCCGGCGTCCTCGTCACGCTCGAGAAACGCGACGGTACATGGCTCGTCACAGACGCGGAGGAGAACAGCCTCCGCGCTGGGGGCCCCTGATCACAGCTCACAGCCGCTGGGGGTGGATTCGCGGCTGGATACCAAGAGCGAGGCGGTTGACCGCAGCGAGAAATGCCATGGCGGCGGCCTCGAGGGAGTCGGTCGAGACCCCGCGGCCCCGCTGCACCTGGCCATCATGCTCGAGCTCGACGGTCACCTCACCTTGCGCGTCCTTACCGACCGTCACCGCCTGCACGCGGAAGTCGCGGCAGACGGTCGACACGCCGGTGAGCTTTTCGATTGCCAGGAAGATCGCGTCGACTGGACCGTCGCCGGCCGTGATGGTCACGCTCTTGTTCGCACCGGCGTGCAGGACACGCAGCGTCACCGTCGGAGTACTCCCAGCCTCGCAGGCAAGCGTGTAGCCCTCGTAGGAATACTGTTCCGGGAGCGCGGCAAAGCGCTGCTCGCAGAGGGCCGCAATGTCCCCGTCGTAGATCTCCTTTTTGCGGTCAGCGAGTACCTTGAACTGGTCGAACACGGCCTTGAGCTGCTCGGGGTCGAGCTCATAGCCGAGGGCGCGAGCCCGGTCGGCAAGTGCCGCGCGGCCGCTGTGCTTGCCCAGCACGAGGTCAGTCTTCTCGAGCCCCACGTCTTCGGGTCGCATGATCTCGTAGGTGCTTCGCTCCTTGAGCATGCCGTCCTGGTGGATGCCAGCCTCATGAGCAAACGCGTTGCGGCCCACGATGGCCTTGTTGCGTGGGACACGAATGCCGGTGATGTTCGCGACCAGCCGGCTCGTAGGCACAAGCCGCTTCGTATCGATTCGCGTCGTGCAGCCGTAGTGATCGGCCCGCGTCCGCAAGGCCATCACGATCTCCTCGAGCGCGCAATTGCCGGCCCGCTCGCCGATGCCGTTGATCGTACACTCCACCTGACCGGCACCGGCTTCCACGGCCGCCAAGCTATTGGCGACGGCCAAGCCCAGGTCGTCATGGCAATGGGCGCTCATCACAGCTTTGTCGATATTCGGCACCCGATCCCGCAGGCTCGCGAACACACGGTGCATGTGCTGCGGTGTCGCATAGCCGACCGTATCGGGAATGTTGACCGTGGTGGCACCCGCGGTGATCGCCGCCTCGACGACGCGGCAGAGAAAATCGATCTCGGTCCGGGCAGCATCCTCGGGCGAAAACTCGATGTCGTCGCACAGGTTCCGGGCCCGTGTGACACCCGCCACAGCCCGCGCGATGATCTCTTCCTGCGTCATGCGGAGCTTGAATTCGCGGTGGATGGCGCTCGTTGCCAGAAAGACATGGATGCGGCCCTGGCGAGCCGGACGGATCGCCTCTCCGGCCCGATCGATGTCGCCGTCATTGCAGCGGGCGAGGCCGCACACGGTCGCCTCCGTAATGGCTGATGCGATGTCACGCACGCTCTCGAAGTCGCCGGGAGAGGCAATCGGAAACCCCGCCTCGATCACATCCACGCCGAGCTTTTCCAGGGCCTGCGCCACCTCGAGCTTCTCGGTGCGGTTCATGCTGGCGCCGGGCGACTGTTCGCCGTCGCGGAGCGTGGTGTCAAAGATGCGGATCGGACGGGGGTCAGACATGAGAGTGACACGCGAAAGGAGGGAAACGCCGGAGCGCAAAAAGCACGCCTGCGGTGAGCCTCGTATCGTACCGCCCCACGTGCCGGAGGACACGTTCGCTGACCGAGTCAACGGTTTTTTGTAGACTCTTGGCATTCCTGCCGGACGGCCTGCGAGCGAAACAATCCCCGATGACGATCCGCGAGTTTCAGGCGCTCATCCGCCGCATGTACCACGACAAGGACGCCTCACGGGGCGTTGAAGGCACCTTCATGTGGCTCACCGAGGAAATCGGTGAACTGGCCACCGCCCTCCGCAGCGGGACCCACGATGAGCGTGCCCTCGAGTTTGCCGATGTGCTCGCGTGGCTGGTGACGATTGCCAACGTCGTAAATGTGGACCTCGAGGAAGCGGTCAGCCGCAAGTACGGCGGGGGCTGCCCCGGCTGCGGCAAGCTTGCCTGCACGTGTCCCGATGCTGAAAAGCCATGAGCGACGGCATGGCATGCCGGTGGCTCGTGGCATTCGGCATCGCGATGGCGACGTTCGCGGGGTCGGCCCGTGGCCGGGACGATGCCGGTGGCCCCGCAGTGGTGCTCGGGGTCGGCGGCACCCATCGCACCGGCGAGTGGACCTCAGTGACGGTGCGCATGCCGACTCCCGTCAGTGGCTCGATCCGCGTGGCGGTTGAGGATCCCGACGGACAGTTTGTCGCTTCGCCCCCGGTCACCGTATCCGAGGACGGCCGGATCGCGCACGCTTCGGTGAGACCCGGCCGACCCCAGGTGCAGGTGCGGGTTTTTTCAGAGGAGAAAGCGCACGATGCGACTGGAGCCCTGGTGGCCTCCGTGGATGTCCCGGCCGCCCAGACAACTCCGTCCACCACGCCACTCCTGCTCGTGATCGGTCGTCTTCCAGCCGCGCCTTCTGCCGCTCGACTTGTCGCCGGCGACGGAATTGCCATGCAGGTCATTCCGCTGGAGGCCAGCACGCCCGGGGGGGCGACCAGTTCGCGAGATCTTGAGGCGTTCGACTCCGCAATTGTCTGCGGCACGGCAGTGGAAGGCTTCGATGCCGCGACGCTCGAAGCGATCGACGGCTGGGTGCGGGGTGGAGGCCAACTGGTCTTTGCCGCGGGCGCGTCCGCGATGGCTATCGCTCAGGGCGGCGGGCCTTCCGCTGGATGGCTTCCCTCATCCGATCCACGTCTTGTGCCCCTCCGCTCGGTCGGTGCCGTCGAGGCCTTCGCACGGGCCAGTGGACTCGCGGCTCGAACGCCGCCGACGGGCCTCATGGTGCCGCAGTTTGAATCGCCTTCCGGAGTGGTCGGCATCGTCGACGTGTTCGAGGGAGCCTCGGCCACCGATCTGCCCCTGGTGGTGCGACGGGCCCATGGGTTTGGCACGATTACTTGGATCGGCCTCGACATGGACGAGCCGTGGTGCCGGACCTGGCCCGGATGCGACCGGCTTCTGGCCGCGCTTCTCGGCGGCCGAAGTGATACCGATCTGGTCGTTCCAGCCGTCAGCGATACGAGCCGTCGAGTCCGGGATCTCGCGTCTCAGCTACGGGTCAGCCTCGACACTTTTGCGGCGGACGGAAAACACGCCCCGAGCCAGCCCGTGCCGTTCGAGATCATTGCAGCCGTTGCCACTGCCTATTGCCTCACGCTCTATCCGCTCGACTGGTGGCTCGTCCGCTGGTCGGGTCGGCCGTGGCTCTCGTGGCTCACGCTCCCGGTCGCGGCCGGAGGGTTCGCAGCCATGGCATGGGGCCTCGGCCTGGCATGGGGCCGTGATGCCGAGCCGCGTGCCCGGGCGGCATCCATCACCGATTTTGACGCTGTCTCGCAGCTCGTCCGCGGCTCGGCGTGGGCGGCGGTTCGCAGTTCCTGCAATGGCGCGATCGATATCGGCTTGGCCGCCGGCTCGGATACTCCCGTCGCCGAGTGGGATGCAGCCGTAAGTTGGTTCGCCGATCGCGGCACCGGCTTTGGCGGAGTCGATGCGGCTGTCGCGCATCCGTCACTCACGACCTCAGACTACGAGTATGGGAGGAGTCTTTCGGAACTTCGCGGTGTGCCGATCGCGGCAGCGTCGAGCCGGCTCTTCGAGGCCGGCTGGACCGGACAGGCGCGTGGGACGATCGCAGAATCTTCGCTCATGCGTGACACACGCGGACTCCTGGCGGGCCGTGTCACGTCGAAGCTCCCGTTTGCAATCGAGCAGTGCTCGCTCGTGCATGGCGGGTGGATCTACGACGTTGGCCGGATCGAGCCAGGGGACACGTTTGACACAGGCGCGAGCCGTGGGCCGCGGTCGCTTGCAGCGGCGCTCACCCGGCGGGCGGCGGTGGGAGATCGAGACCAGACCGTACGGTGGGATGCCGGGAGCACGGATGTCATCCGCATCCTCGAGATCGCTGGGCTCCACGCGGCAGCCGGGGCCGAGTCGTATACCGGTCTCACGGGAGGCAGGCTCGGCGGGCTCGATCGGTCGTCGCTTCTGGCAGTTGATCGAGCGATACTTGTCGGAACGGTTGCCAGCAAGCCGCTTGTCTCGTGGGACATACGGCTCTCCGGGGCGACCATGACCGCCAATCTCGAGGTCGAGCAGGCGGCGGCGAGCGTCGTGCGGGTGATTGTTCCGGTGCGAACGGCGCCGGTTGTCAAGGAGGCATCGCCATGATCGAGATCGTCGACCTCACCAAGAAGTACGGCGACTTTATCGCCCTCGACAGCTTGGACCTGAAGCTCGAACGAGGCGACCTCTTCGGATTCATCGGGCCGAACGGCGCGGGGAAGACGACGACGATCCGTATCCTCGCGACGCTCCTGGCGCCGACATGGGGCGAAGCGTATGTCTGCGGATACTCCGTCCACACCCATCCCCACGAGATCCGCCGTGCCATCGGGTACATGCCCGACATCTTCGGCGTCTATGACGACATGCGGGTGAGTGAGTACCTCGAATTCTTCGCGGCGGCGTACCGTATCGATGGCTCCGCGCGACGGCAGGTGGCCGAGCGGTCGCTCGACCTCGTGGATCTGGGGAGCAAACGGGACGAGCTGGTCACGAGCCTCTCCCGTGGGATGACACAGCGGCTGGGCCTCACCCGCGTCCTCCTGCACGACCCCGAGGTGCTCCTCCTCGACGAGCCGGCCAGCGGCCTCGATCCGCGGGCCCGCATCGAGATGCGAAATCTGCTCAAGCGGCTGCAGGGCATGGGAAAAACGATCCTGGTTTCGAGCCACATCCTCCCGGAGTTGGCCGACATCTGTAACCGCGTCGGCATCATCGAGTACGGCCGGCTCCTGGCCTGCGGTGGGGTGCAGGACTTACTGTCGCGGGTACGGGGACGGCCGAGAATCCGCATTCGGGTAACGGGATCGCCGGAGGCCGCCGCATCGAGCCTCGCCCATTGTGCCGAAGCGGCTGACATCGCCCTCCGCGACGGAGCGATCGTGGTCACGCTCGCCGAAGGCGTGACCGATCACTCACCCCTCGCCGTGGCACTCGTCACTGCAGGGCATGGGGTCCTCGGCCTCACGGAGGACGAGGTCAATCTCGAAACCGCGTTTCTCGAGCTCACTCGCGGAGCACTTGCCAAGCCACAGGATGATTCGCCCGTTGCCGGGCGTCGCGGGTAGACTCCGCGACAGCAGCGTTCAAAGGCCTGCGCTGCCATCCCCCTTACTCAGTTCGCCTGACAAGGAGACCCGCCGATGCACCCCTCGCTTCGCTCACTCGCGATGTCAGTCCTTGTTGCGCTTGCACCATGCACGGGCATGGCCGAGGAGGCTGAGCCGATTGCGCCGCCGACGGCTGGAGCCGCCGTCGCCAAGAAGCCGCTGCAGACGCCGGCCGAAAAGCTCGGCTACGCGCTAGGCTACCGGATCGGCCAGCGAATCATCGCCGAACACAAGGCGATTGGTACACCGCTTGACGCTGGGGCGCTGGGCCGGGGCCTGGCCGATGCTGTGCGTGAGGTACCGCCGCAGTTGGATGAAGAAGATTTTGCTCGGGTGCTGTCGGCGTTCGAGAAGCGGATGGAAGAAAGGGGCCGAGAGATGGCGGCCCGCATGGAGATTGTCGCCCGAGAGAATCTCGCCAAGGGCAAGGAGTTCCTCAAGGCCAACGGAACGCGGCTCGGAATCACGGTCCTGCCAAGTGGCTTGCAGTACGAAGTCATCAAGCAGGGCGCAGGCCCCAAGCCCACGCTCGACTCGGTGGTGCGGGCTCACTACAAGGGCACACTGATCGACGGCTCCGAATTTGATGGCACCGATCCGGCAGGAGAGCCCGCAGTTTTTCCGCTCCAGGGGGTTGTCCCTGGCTGGCAGGAGGCGCTTCAAAAGATGTCCGTAGGTTCGAAGTGGCGGGTCTGGCTGCCGACCGAACTGGCCTACGGGGAGGGGGGGTCGCCACCTGCGATCGAGCCAAACGAGGTTCTCATCTTTGAAATCGACCTCGTCGGAATCGGCGAGGAAGGTCGCTAGCAGACGCTTTTTTGTCGCATAGAAGCGTCCCTTGCAGGGAATCTTTGCCCGTAGCCACCAGCCTGAATTCAACGCAGGCCACAAAGTTCCCCCAAAACCCCCATTCGACTTGAATCTCCGGATCGTCAAACTATCCTTACGGCTCGTAGAGCGGCTCGGCCCCCGGAAATGGTTCGGGGTCGGCGACGAGCATCTCGGATCAAGGCACTTTCCGGAGAGTTTTTGACATGAAGGCGCATCGTCGCTGGATGAAGTTTGCAGGCGCGGTCACGTTCGTTGCGGTTGCCGCAGCGGCAGCCGACGTCCAGGCCGGATGGCATCATCGCCACGGCAGTCACGGTTCGAGCGGTGGCAGCTCGGGCGGTTCCAGCGGCGGCAGCTCGGGCGGAAGCTCCGGCGGCTCGTCGGGTGGAAGCTACAGCTCCTACGGAAGCGCCTCCTCGGGCGGCTCTTACGGAAGCTACGGCTCGTACGGGTCCCACGGAAGCTGGGGCTCCCGTCATGCTTACAAGAAGGCCATGCGTGCCTATCGCCATTCGAGCCATGGGTCGTCGGGTGGTTCCAGCGGCGGCTCGTATAGCTCCTACGGTTCGTCGGGCGGAAGCTCTGGCGGCTCCAGCGGTGGCAGCTACGGCGGCTATGCCGCGGGTGGGTACGTCACGGGCTACTCGGCCGCGATGCCGATCGAGTCGTACCGCGTGATCAATGAAGTGCCATCGTCGACCGACGGCGAAGTCATCGGAACGCCTCCAGCGGTTCCGGCCACGCCTGGTGCGGACGACTCGACGAGCGTCGTGCCCGCCGATGGCGGTCTGCTGCTCGTGTCCGTGCCGGCCGGCGCCGAGATTTTCGTCAACGGTACGAAGACCTCGTCGAAGGGTGAGCGTCGCCAGTTCCTGTCGCGTGGTCTCGTCGCTGGCAAGCTCTATGAGTTTGTCGTGCGGATGGCCATCAACCGGGACGGACAGCTTGAAGAGTCCACGAAGGTCGTGGCCCTCTCGGCAGGCGAGAAGTCGAACGTGACGTTCATGGAAGAGGCCGCTCCGGCTGTCGCTACCACGAGCCTCACGCTGACTGTTCCAGCCGACGCGAAAGTCTGGCTGGCGGGCAACTCGACGGCTTCCGCCGGTGCGGTACGTCACTTTGAGACCGCTGGCTTGGCCGCTGGCCAGGTTTGGCGGAACTACGAGATCAAGGTCACCACGGTCGTTGACGGCCGCGAGGAAACCGTCTCGAAGGTGATCGACCTTGCCGCTGGGGACCAGGTGGAGTTCTCGATCGATCCGCTTGCTGCCCCGGCTTCGGCCACGGCGTCCGTGCGGTAGGCCACGATTCCCTCCCACGACGTTCAGGATTACGGGCCTCCCGTGCGGCGAAAACCGCACGGGAGGCTGTTTTTTACCCCTGCGGCGTACCCCCTACGGCGGTTTTTGGACCGTCGTCCAGCGTGACCTAGGCTTGCGGCAGCCTCCCCAAGCAGGAATGCCGTGTCGTCCGCCATATCCCTGACCGCATCGGTCGCAACGCGAGTCCTGCGGTTCATCGCCTCGCTGGCGATCCTGTTCTATGTGGCGGCGGTCATCATCGCGCCCCTCTCCGGGCCACCGCCGGCGAGCGAGCTTTCGCAGGTGATTCTTCAGCCATTCCGCCCGTTCCTCGGGGCGTTCTACCTCGGCCATGGGTACCGCTTCTTCGCACCAAACCCTGGGCCAGGCCACTCGATCCGCTGGACGGCCACCATGCCCGACGGCTCGACACGATCCGGATCGGTGCCCGATGCCGCCTCCGACTGGCCACGGTTGCTCTACCACCGTCGTTTCATGGTGGCTGAAAAAATATCGGTGATGGTGCCACCACCGTTCGCACCGGCCGAGGCGCGTGAAGCCGCCCGTCGGGACTGGCTTCCCCTGGTAAAGGCCACTGCGACCAATCTCCTACGCTCGTCGGGGGGCACGCGGGTCACGCTCGAGCTCGTGGAGCACTACCTTCCGGGCCCCGAGGAGGTGATAGCCGGCACATCCGGCGACGACCTCGTCACGCCGCTCGGAACGTTTGCCCGCAGGGAAGGTCCATCGCAATGATGCCCGCTCAGAACCTCCCATCGTTCACAGTGGCCCACCCGTCGCTCGCCACCGGGAACCCGGGCTGGGGGCGCGAATGGATCACTGCGTGGAATGCGTTCTGGTTCACACCCGCGGACCCACTCCCTCTCGCCATCGTGCGAATCTGCACCGGCCTGCTCCTCACATGGTCGTGCATCGTATGGCTGCTCGATCCCGATGCGTTTTTCGGACCACGTGGCTGGCTCCCGCCGACGGACGTCTGGCGAATGAACGACCAGCCATGGCAATGGAGCTGGTTTTTTGTCGCGCCGGGGCCCGACGGTGTGCGGGCGCTCGCTGGCGTCGCGCTCGTAGCTGCCGTTCTCCTGACAGTCGGCTTGGCCACGCCCCTGGCCGCAAGCGTGTCACTGGTGGGGCTCATCAGCGCCGCGAACCGGGCGCCGCTCAACACGTTTGGCCTCGACGACACGCTCGGCATGCTCTTGATCGGTCTGGCCGTGGGGCCAAGCGGCGCGCGGCTCTCGCTCGACCGGCGGCTGCTCGGGGCAGGGCAGGGGAGCGACGCATCCGTGCGGGCAAACGTGGCCCTGCGGCTCATTCAGGTTCATCTCTGCGTCGTCTATTTCTTCTCCGGCTGCGGCAAACTCTTCGGGGCGAGTTGGTGGGAGGGCACGGCGCTCTGGGGGGCGGCTGCGAATGTGCAGTACCGCACGCTCGATCTCACCTGGCTCGCCTGGTATCCACTCGTCATCAACGCCTTGACGCTCGTGACCCTCTTTTGGGAGGTGGGCTATGCGGCCCTCGTCTGGCCGAAGCTCACCCGCCGCGTGTTTCTCGCGATCGCGGTGATGGTCCACTTGGGAATCGGCCTCGCGATGGGCATGATGGAGTTTGGGTTGGCGATGGTGACTGCCAACCTCGCCTTCATTCCGGCCACAGCCTGGCGCCGACTCATCCCCGTATCCTTTCCTCTTTCCACCTCGCCTCGAACGGTTTCGCATGATTGACACGCTCGCCGTCGTTGGCGCCACTGGCGCCGTCGGTCGCATCATCATCGAGCTTCTGCTCGCTCGGAAGTTTCCCGCTCGCCGAATCAAGCTCCTGGCGTCGGCCCGTTCGGCGGGCAGGAGGCTCGAGGTGGGCGGCCGTTCTTTCGATGTCGAGGAGCTTAAGCCCGAGTCGTTTTCCGATGTCGACATCGCCATCGGCAGCACGCCGGATGAGGTTGCAGCCGAATTCGTCCCGTGGGCGATCGAGCGTGGCACGGTCGTCGTTGATGAGAGCGCGTTCTACCGAATGGACCCGACGGTCCCTCTCGTCATCCCCGAGGTGAACGCCGACGCTCTCATGAGCCATCGTGGCATCATCGCCAGCCCCAACTGCTCGACCACGCAGATGGTCATGGTGATCAAGCCGCTGCACGACGCTGCGCGTGTGCGGCGGCTCATCGTAAGTACCTACCAAGCTGTCAGTGGCGCGGGCCTGGCGGCCACCCAGGAGCTTCGTGACGGGCTCGCAGCCTGGATCGACGGCGAATCCGAGCCACGGCAGATCTTCCCGCACTCGATCGCCGCCAATCTGATCCCGCAGATTGGGTCACCGCAGACCGGTGGGTCGACGAGCGAAGAGATGAAGATGGTTCTCGAGACCCGCAAGATTCTTGGCGACGAGTCGATCGGCATCTGCGCGACCTGCGTCCGCGTGCCGGTGGCCAATGGCCACAGCGAATCGCTCCTCATCGAGACCGAACGCAAGCTCTCGGCCGACGAGGCCCGCCGGCTCCTGGCGGCGTTTCCTGGCATCATCGTCGACGATGACCTCGGTGCGAAGCGGTATCCGATGCCGCGCACGTCGAGCGGTCGCGACGAAGTCTTTGTCGGTCGTATTCGCGAGGATGATTCCTGTCCGGCAGGGATCGCCCTGTGGTGCGTTTCCGACAACCTCCGAAAAGGCGCCGCAACAAACGCCGTCCAGATAGCCGAACGGCTCGCTGCTGACCCAGCGATGCTCGCGGGTCGGGGCAGGGCAGGGAGTGCCGCGGCGGCCCGGTGATGAGTGGCCTGGCCCACACGATTCGGCTCCGGCTGGCCTACGAAGGAACGCGGTATTCCGGCTGGCAGACCCAGCCGAATCGCGCGACCGTGCAAGGGTCTCTCGCCGAAGCAATCCGCCAGATCTCTGGGGAACGCATCCTTCCCAAGGGCTCCAGCCGCACCGATGCCGGGGTCCACGCGCTCGATCAGGTGGTGGCCTTCACGACCAATAGCCGACTGGAACCGGCCGTCTGGGTACGAGCCCTCAACGCCTGCCTGCCCCCAGACATCACCGTCACGGCTGGCGACCTCGCGCCAGATGGTTTTGACCCTGTATCGGCAGCCATATCAAAACGGTACCGGTATCGAATTTATGATGCGGTCCCAAAACCCGTGCTCTGCCGACACTCCGTCTGGCGATGGCGTGAGAGGCTCGATGTCGAGTTGATGCAGGCCGCGGCGCCAGCGCTCATCGGCGAGCACGACTTCACGAGCTTTGAGTCAACTCTGTCGCCACGGCGGTCGAAGGTCCGCACGATTTTCTCGCTTTCGGTCGGGCGGATTGCGGTACCTGGAGGCGGTCATGGGGACGAAGTGTGGATTGAGGTCGAGGGGAACGGTTTCTTGTACAACATGGTCCGGATCATCGCCGGGTCACTGGTGATGGTGGGCGCCGCCCGGCGAAACCCTGCATGGCTTGGCGACGCGCTCGCGGCTAGGAGCCGCCCGGCCGCGGGGCCTACGGCACCCCCGCAGGGGCTTTGCCTCGTTGAAACTCGCCTCTCCCCCGATCCAACTGATTCCGAAACCCCCGATGCCAAAACCGCTCCCTGAACGACTCGGCTCGCTGACGCTCGTCTCCCAGGTTGGCGCGGGTAAGTATTGCCAGATTTGGGAGGCCCTGACAAAGGCTGGCGACCGCGTGGCCGTGAAGGTCATCGTGCCTGAGATGGCGGCTGATGCGGGCCAGCGGCAACTCCTCGAGCATGAGCTGAAGGTCGCCAAGTCGCTCGACCACCCGACGGTGATTCGAATCGATCGCCTGTCGGAGGACGGGGGCCTGCCCCATCTCGTGATGGAATTCTTTCCCCATCCGAACCTCAAGAAGCAGGTCCAGGCTGGCGTTGCCCAGCTCATCCCGCAGCTTCAGCGGATTGTCACGGAGCTCGCGCTCGCGCTCGATCATGTGCATGCCCGCGGGTGGGTGCACCGCGATGTGAAGCCAGAGAACGTGCTTGCGTCGCCCGAGGGCCAGGTGAAACTTATCGATCTGGCGATCGCCAGCAGGGCGTCGGGGCTGCTCGGCCGGCTGCTGGGGGCCAAGACACCCCCCCAGGGCTCGCCGAGCTATATGTCGCCGGAGCAGATCCGCGGCCAAGCCCTCGATGCCCGCAGCGATATCTACTCCTACGGCTGCGTTGTTTTTGAGTTGCTCGCCGGTCGGCCACCGTTCACAGCCGCCGACGTGAACGAACTGCTGAACAAGCAAGTTTCCGTGCAGCCCCCTGCGATCGACACACTCGCCCGTGGCGCCACGGGCGATGCGGCGAAGCTCCTCCGGCAGCTGCTGGCGAAGAAGCCGTCTGACAGGCCCGCCTCCATGCGGGAGGTTCTCGGCCGACTCAAGGCGATTCGACTCGTGGATCGCACACTCGCCGGCTCAGGTTGACTCGAGGCCCATCGGCCCCGGAAAATCTGTGCTGTCGGTGGAAAAAGCCATCCTTGGCCTTTTTCCGCTTGGCTGACCGATAGCAAATCCGAAGTTTGCTATGGTCGGCAGTCGCCGCATCGTGCGTCGGACGACTCGGACCACTTTCTGATCACCGGCTTCCCTCGTCTTTCCTGATGTGCCGACAAGAGGATCCCCCATGGCCACCGGACTCCACCGCCTGCCGCTCGAGAAGCCGATCTACGAGATTGAAGATCGGATCGCCGAACTGGAGGCCGCGCCGCTGGGAGCCCGCCGCGAAGAGGAGCTGGGCCGGCTGCGGCGACAGCTCGTTGAGGTGCAGAAGCAGGTCTTCGGGCAGCTCGACCCCTGGCAAACGGTCGAAATCGCGAGGCATCCCGACCGCCCAAAAACCAGCGACTATCTCCAGCTCGTGTTTGACGAGTTTGTGGAGCTCCACGGTGACCGGGCCTTTGGTGACGACCGCGCGATGCTGACCGGCTTCGCGAAGCTCGACGAGCGGAAGGTGCTCGTGATCGGCCATCAAAAAGGGAAAACGCTCGCCGAGCGACAGGCGTGCCACTTCGGCTGCGCTCATCCCGAGGGCTATCGCAAGGCGATGGGCAAGATGCGGCTCGCGGCGAAGTTCGGCCTTCCGGTGATCTGTCTCATCGACACGCCGGGCGCCTATCCGGGCGTTGGCGCGGAGGAGCGAGGCCAGGCGCAGGTGATTGCGGAGAGCATGTTTCTCATGGCGTCGCTTCCTGTGCCAATCGTGTGCGTGGTGATCGGAGAGGGGGGGTCGGGGGGCGCGCTGGGAATCGGCGTAGGTGATCGCGTGGCGATGATGGAGCATGCCTACTACAGCGTGATCAGTCCCGAAGGCTGTGCGGGAATCCTCTGGAAGAGCGTGGAATTCAAGGCCGACGCGGCCCGTGCTCTGCGGTTCCGCTCCCGCGATCTGCGGGAATTCGGTGTTGTCGATGCTGTGATCGAGGAGCCGGCCGGCGGTGCCCACCGGCATCCGCAGCAGATGGCCATGCGGCTCAAGACCTTTTTGGTTCGCACGCTTCGGGAGCTCACGGGCCAGCCGAGCGACGCCCTCGTCGCAGCCCGCTACAACAAGTTCCGCCGCATGGGCGTGTATCTCGAAGAATTCCAACCCGCGTGATGGATTCTCACCCGCCCAGCGCCGACCGCTTCCCTCGTTCCGGGGGACAGCGGTAGGCTGCCCCGCATGACAGAAGGATCGCAGCCCCGCGCGGCCGAAATCGAAGCCTTCCTTGCCCGCTGGTCGGCGAGCTCCGGCGCTGAGCGGGCCAACTACCAGCTTTTTCTGGCCGAACTCTGCGATGTGCTCGATCTGCCGCGTCCCGATCCGAGCGTGGCCGACGAGGCCGCCAACACCTACGTCTACGACAAGGCCGTCACCTTCCCGCTGCCCGACGGCCGCACCACCACGAAATACATCGACCTCTACCGAAAGGGCTGCTTCGTTTGCGAGACGAAGCAGTCAGTCGAGCGGCCGGAGAAAGACCCGCTCTCCGTGGCCGATCCGGCCGCACCGAGGGCCCGCCGAAAAACCGGCACGAGTGTCCGCGGCACCGGCGGCTGGGACGACTCGATGATCGCCGCCCGTGGCCAAGCGGAAAACTACGTGCGCGGCCTTGCCGACGACAATCCGCCGTTCCTCCTCGTCATCGATATTGGCCACTCCTTCGAGCTCTACGCCGATTTCTCCAGGCTCGGGAAGGTCTACACGGCGTTTCCCGATGCTCGCAGCCACCGGTTCTCGCTCGACAGCCTCCGCGATGAAACCATCCGCGAGCGGCTGCGGGCGTTGTGGCTCGATCCCGTGTCGCTCGACCCGACGCGGCGGGCGGCCAAGGTCACTCGCGAGATCGCTGTTCGGATCGCCGTGCTCGCTCGACGGCTCGAAGCCTCGGGCCACGATCCCGAGAGCGTCGCCTGGTTTCTCATCCGCTGTCTCTTTTCCTTCTTCGCCGAAGATGTCGGGCTCCTTCCGAAGGGTGCGTTTACCGAGTTGCTCGTGAGCCTCAAGAGTTCGCCCGAGCAGTTCCTGCCGCTCGTTACGGAAGTCTGGCGGGCCATGAACACGGGCGGCTTCTCAGCCGCGGTGCGGAGTCGCATCAAAAAATTCAACGGCGGCATTTTTCAGGAACACGAGCCGCTCAAGCTCGACGCCGAGGAAATCGGCCTGTTGATCGACGCCGGAAAATGCGACTGGAAAGACGTCGAGCCCGCCATCTTCGGCACGCTCCTGGAGCGAGCCCTCGACCCGCGGGAGCGGCACAAGCTCGGCGCCCATTTCACGCCGCGGGCTTATGTGGAGCGGCTCGTCGTGCCCACGATCATCGAGCCGGTCCGCGATGACTGGGATGCCGCGAGGGCCGCGAGTCTGGCGGAGGCCAACGCCGGCCGGATCGAGAAGGCCAGGGGGGTGGCTCAGAATTTCCTCGACGGCCTCACCGGCATCCGCGTCCTCGATCCCGCCTGCGGCACGGGCAATTTTCTCTATGTGTCGATGGTGAAGCTCAAGGAGATCGAGGCCGAGGCCCGCGACTGGCTCGCCCAGCTCGGCGAAACTCAAAGTGACCTCCAGCACATGGAGCGGACGATCGACCCGAAACAGTTCTTGGGGGTCGAGATCAATCCGCGGGCGGTGGCGATTGCCGAGGTGGTGCTCTGGATCGGCTGGCTCCAGTGGCATCTTCGCGACCGCAAGAGTCCGGAGAGTTTTTCCGAGCCGATTTTGCATGCGTACGGCAACATCGAATGCCGCGACGCGCTGCTCGAGTACGACAAGAAAGAGCTGGTCCGCGACGAATCAGGAAAGCCGGTCACGCGTTGGGACGGCGTGACAACCAAAAAGCATCCGGTGACAGGTGAAGACGTCCCCGACGATTCTTTTCGGGTCGCCGTCGAACGGTACGTCAATCCTCGGAAAGCCGACTGGCCCGAGGCCGATTTTGTGGTGGGGAATCCACCGTTTTTGGGCAAACTTCGAATCCAGTCTGACCTCGGCGAGGGGTACGCTGAGGCGCTACGTGAAGTTTATGCCGATGAAGTCCCCGATTCAGCCGACTACGTCATGTACTGGTGGGACAGGGCATCCAAACTTGTTTCGACGGGAGAGTTGCGTCGCTTCGGACTCATCACCACAAATTCAATCACGCAATCTTTCAACCGCCGTGTCGTAGCCAATGCACTTTGCGCCCCCGAGCCTTGCCGTATCGCGTTTGCAGTGCCAGACCACCCATGGGTCGCTTCAGAGGATGGTGCGGCCGTACGAATCGCAATGACGGTGGGAGCACGGGATGTGAGCGACGGTGCACTCAATCTCGTCGTTGAAGAGCAAGTCGCAGACGATGTGGTGCTCGCAACGCTTTCGTGCCGTCTCGGCAGAATCAATGTCGACTTGTCCGTCGGTACGGATCTCACGACCGCCGTTCCTCTCGCCAGCAATCGACTTCTTGCATCGATGGGGCCAGCACTTGGAAGCCGTGGTTTCGTCGTCACTGACGCAGAACGTGAAAAGTTGATCGATCGCGACGGCACCGAGGTTGGGTCGAAAATCCTCCCGCTTCGCAACGGCAAAGACTTGCTTGGCGATGCGCGCGGTGTTTACGCAATTGATCTCCAGGAGATTGACTCCGAGGAGCAGGTGCGTTCCTCGTTCCCCGCCACCTACCAACACCTGCGGGATAGCGTTTTTCCCGAGCGAGAGCACAACAAGGACGAAAAGCTTCGCCGGTTCTGGTGGAAGTTTCGTCGAAGCAACGCTGATTGCCGAGCGATGCTGAAGGGCCTTCAACTGTTTGCTGTCACGGTTGAAACCGCAAAGTTTCGAACGTTCTTCATGCAGCCAGCGGGAACTCTTTGCGAGCACGGCACGATTTCGTTCGGACTCGACGATCCGTTCTTTCTTAGCGTCATGTCAAGCCGCGTCCACGTAGCTTGGTCACTCGCCGCCGGTGGCACACTGGAGGACCGGCCTCGCTACAACAAAACGACGTGCTTCGATCCGTTCCCGTTTCCCGACGCGACGGATGCTCAGCGTCAACGCATTCGCGAACTCGGCGAGTCACTCGACGCGCAC
This sequence comes from Planctomycetota bacterium, assembly GCA_031403195.1. Taxonomy (GTDB): domain Bacteria; phylum Planctomycetota; class Planctomycetia; order Pirellulales; family UBA1268; genus QWPN01. Next base: position 63,905 of record JANNSZ010000084.1, read on the forward strand.
CGAAAACAGCAACAAAAAACGCATCCGGGGTTGACGATCACGGGGATGTACAACGTCCTGGAAAAACTCCGAAGCGGCGAACCCCTCACGGCCAAAGACAAAAAGATTCACGACGAGGGGCTCGTGAGTGTGCTCAGAAAGATTCACGACGATCTCGATGCGGCGGTGTTTGAGGCCTACGGGTGGCCGGTGACGTTGTCGGACGACGAGATTCTGGAGCGGCTTGTGGCGCTCAATCACGAGCGGGCTACCGAGGAAAAGCGTGGGCTTGTTCGCTGGCTGCGGCCGGAGTTTCAGAACCGAGGCGGTGGGAGCGACGTGCAGTTGGCGATCGATGTTGGCGTGGACGAGGACGATGACGACGAAGACGTTGATCGGGCCGCGGAGTCGAAACCGAAAGGGCGGCGTGGCGGGGGAGAACGAGCTGCCAAGAAGGCCGCGAAGAAAAAGGCCACGACCAAGGCGGAGCGGTTGACGTGGCCGAAGGATTTGGCCGAGCAGACACGTGCGGTCCGCGGGGCGTTGGCGGCGTCTGGTGGAATCGTGACAGCGGCCGAGGTGGCGAAGCAGTTCACCAAGGCGAAGGCCGCGCGGGTCGAGGAGATTCTCGACACGCTCGTGGCCCTCGGTCATGCCCGGCACACCGACGTTGGCTACGCCCCCGCGTGAGTCGGGCGGATCCCCCGCGAGGGGTGGCCCGTGCCATGGAGCCGGCGTAGGAAATCGAGCGCAGCCTGGAGGGCGAAGCGAGATTTCCTCCGAGCGACCGAAGGGCAGGATGCCCGCAGGGAGCGTCCGGCGAAATGGCACGGGCCACCCCGAGCCGTCCATCCCATATGGCTCAGCAAACCCCGCAAGATTACGATAGATCCATGAGCGAATGTCCGACTCCCACTTGGTTTCCAACAGCCGAACGGCTCGACGCCGCGGTCGCACGGCTCGTGGCTGCGGCCCATCCGCAACGGATCATTCTTTTTGGGTCACGAGCCCGCGGCGACGCCTATTCGCACAGTGATGTGGATCTCCTCGTCATCAAGAGGCAGGTGTCCAACCGCTACGAGGAGCTCGTCGATCTCGACCGCGCGCTTGCAGGACTCACGATGCCGGTCGACCTCATCCTCGTGAGCGAGGTGGAATTCGAGAGTCGGTCGGCTCAGCCCGGAACGATAGAACGCGCCGCCCTCCTGGAGGGTCAAGTGCTCTATGCCGCCGCATGACCTTCCAAAAGTGCTCCTTCGGAAGGCGGCGCAGGACACACTCGTCGTCGAGAAGCTCCTTCAAGACCCTGACATCGATGACGATCTTCTGGGTTTTCATGCGCAGCAGGCGGCGGAAAAACTCTTGAAGGCCGTACTGGCAGCTCGGGGTGTCGATTACCCGAAAACGCATAACCTTCGAGTCTTGATCGAGCTCCTCGCTACCACGGGTGTCGCGCTGCCCGATTATCTAAACGACATCGTCCGATTGACGCCATTCGGTACGACGTTTCGCTACGACGAAACCCTGAATCTGTCCGGACGGGATCGGGCACAGTGGCTCGCGTGGATTCACGAACTTCGGGCGTTTGTTGAGCCGCTCATTGAATGAGGGCTTGTGCCGCCCACCGGGCAGCCGCTCGAGCGTCTTCCCCCAATACGCTTTCCGCGAGGGGTGGCCCGTGCCGTGGAGCCGGCGTAGGAAATCGAGCGCAGCCTGGAGGGCGAAGCGAGATTTCCTCCGAGCGACGGGAGGGCAGGATGCCCGAAGG
>JANNSZ010000085.1:0-81928 GCA_031403195.1 Planctomycetota bacterium
TACCGTCAGGGCCAGTATGTCGGCCGCGCCGTCGTCACGAGCGTGAGGCCCGACCGAGCCGTGGCACGGCTTGTCAAAGAGTATTCCCGCGGCGTCGTCCAACGGGGCGACCGGGTCACGACGCGGCTGAAGGTCTGAAAGGCAGGAACGACCCATGAGCGATGAAGGTCATGCCGGCCGCCGACGATCCCCGATGAACGTCGATACGGCGATGCTCCTGATCTCGTTTGCGGCGCTGGCGATCGGCTGTCTGATCCTGGCGATCGACCTGTTCCAGCGGCGGCTGCCGCTCGGACCGCCGCCGCCGCTGTAGGCCGCGGGGCATGATGATCTCTTGGCTGAGAGCCCGCCGGCGCCGAGCAATCGTCGAACGGCCGTTTCCTCGAACCTGGGAAGAAACCCTGCGTCGAAGCGTCGGGCAAATGGCCTGGCTGGGAGACGATGAGGCCTCACGACTGCGGCAGTGGATTGCCGTCTTCGTGGTGGAGAAACGGTTCGAGGGCTGTCAGGGCCTTGAGATCACCGACGATGTTCGGGTGATGATCGCAGCCCAGGCAGGACTCGTCGTGCTTGGACTACCCGGTCAATGGTTCGACGGCCTGCGATCGGTCCTTGTCTACCCCGGCGATTACGTTGTGCCCCAGGTCACTCCCCTGGCGGGCGGCGGAGAAATAGCATGGGAGGAGGCACGGGCCGGCGAGACCTGGAACGGAGGCAGCATGGTGCTCGCATGGTCGGGAGTCCAGCGTGGTGCGCGGATGCGAGACGGGGCGCGGAGCGTCGTGATCCATGAGATCGCGCACCTCGTCGACCTCCTGGACGGCACGATCGACGGCGTGCCACCCGTGGGCACGGGTGCCGTCCGCCGGCGATGGGAGGCTGCCATGAAGACATGTCGCGAGCGGTACGACCTGCACGTTGACGACGGACGAAACCTTCCCTTCGACGACTACGCTGCCGAAAGTCCCGTCGAGTTTTTTGCTGTTGCGAGCGAGTGCTTTTTTCAAGATCCGCACCGACTCGCGCGGTACGACCAACTGCTCTACGACCTTCTCGCCGAAGCCTACCGACAAGACCCGCGGTCCCGCGTGCCGGCTCGAAAGCCCCGCGCGTAGCACGCCGTGGATCAGCCTTCAACGCCTTCGGCCGCTGGAGCTGCCTCTTCAGCTTCGGCTGGCGGCTCAGGCTGTTCTGCCGCGGGAGGCGCTCCTGCCGCGGGAGGTGTCGCAGCCGCTGATCGCCACGGAGCCAGCGAGACGACAAGCCCCTTCGGACTCGCGAGGACAAGCCGCTCGGAGACGGTGTTGATCACCGGAAGCGTGAATGAACCGAGGCACAGGCGATCGCGACGGCCGCCCGAAGCAAGGTCACGGGACACGAGGAAGCCAGTGTCATCCAGGCACCAGACCCGGGTATCGGTGATTGCCAGTGGCAGGCCACCCTCGCTGACACTCCAGCGGCGATCACCGGTGATCGCATCGAAGGCAGCGATGCCCCAGGGTCCGAGCGAGACCACCACCGTGTCTCCGCCGACGATCGGGCTGCCCTCGGGCACCTCGTTGAGTACGGTGTGCCATCCAACGTAAGGCACCTTCTGACCCTGCGAATCCTTGAGGACACCGGAGTTGGCCGTCAAACCCGACGGAATCGATGCGATGCGGGCAAGGTCGCCCGCGCGAGTCGCTACGTAGATGTCGCCACCGCGCACCACCGGCGGGCCACTTGCGGGACTGCCGAGATCGAACTCAATCCTCTTTGAAACGTCGTCGTCGGTGACGATCGCCACGATCAGTCCGCGTGACGAGCACCAGAGGACGCCATTGGGAAACGCAACCGGGGAAAAATCGACCGGCCCCTGGCTGTCGATCGTAAGCCGGTGTTTGAACGTCTCAATATCGACTTTGGATTGCTCGCCGGTGGTGACAAACCACGCGTCTTCGGGAAGCCGATCCACACCGCCCGCATCAAGTGGCGCATAGACCCAGCCCTTTACAGGCAAGGCACCAGCCGATGCCATGCCGGCGAGCGAACGCTCCCAGGCCATCCGACCCGTATCCTCCGTGTACGCCGTGATGCCACGACCACGGGCAACCACTACTGAGTGCGATCCGATCCCGGGCGGCTCGATCGGGCCAGTCCCACCGACCCGCTGAGACCACGCAATGGCACCTCGGCGAGGCCCTCCTGGACGAGTATCGGCGCGGATGGCGGCCACCGTGCCGTCTCCGGCCTGGGCCACGACCAGCCGATCACCCACGACGACATGTTCGAGCCGCCAGCCTTTCGTATCGAATGGCACCTGCACGACCCACTCCCGATCAAGTCCGACCTGGGCGGCGACCAGCTCATCGGCCGCAGTGCCGCAGAGGCATGACTGGCCTCGGGCTGTGGCAGCCCCGAGAAATGCAGCGGCGATGGCGATGGTCAGCGGCATAGTCGAGCAACGGGTGGCCGGCGACAGGGCGAGCATGGGCATTTTTCCGTTTGGGACGGTGTGAGGCGGGGGCGGCTCCACTGAGATTCCGACCCTCGGGAAAAGCCTAGTTCGCAAAGCGGCGCCCGGCAAAAGTGCTAATCTGTCGGGTTTTCCCAGGCCTTGCCACCATCGGCCAGGTTCCCGGCAGAATGCCCTGAAACACGGCGGACGATGAATCAAAACGACCCTCGCCCCCGCCAGAGCGACCCTGCCGCGTTGGTGGCTGGCTACTTCAACTTCTCGTCGGGCGCGTTTGATCCGGCTGCCTGGCGCGGCCTCAACGACCTCTATGCCGACTTCGAGCTGCACGGCCCCGATGGAGTCGCGGAGCGAGCTGACACGGCAAGCCTCGTGGCCCAGGCACTCCGCCAGCGTATCGACGAGCTCGCGATCACGCAGCCAGCCTTTCGCGATGCCCGCCAGGCGCGGCGGACTGTCGACGCGGTCTTTGACGAATTCCTGCCGGCCTATCGCAGCTACCATGCCGACCTCCTCGAGCACCAGCCTCACGGCGGTATTGAGCGTCCCTACTTTGTCATGGCCGCCGCCGCCGCCGTGCTCACCGAGGCGGCCGCCAGTGAGGCACCAGCCGGCGAAATCAGTGGGGCCGTGGTGGCCAAGGCCATTGACCGCGTCAACGACTATGTCGGCTGGCGACCGGTCGCGGTTCTCGAGAATGGCCGACTCTCCGCGGCCTACCCCCATGAGCGGGTGCGGCCTGTGCCGCTCTTCGTCGCGGGAGCCGGCCCAGCGCACGGCCGCTACCGTGATCTGGTTGCCGGCGCCATCGAGATCCTCGCAGTCACGCCACCTCCGCTGGTGCATCAGGCCGACTTCGACCTCGACGCGCTCGAAGAACTCGCCGTCGATCCGCGAGCCTTCGACTTCATGCATCCTGCAGCCAGCCGACCCAACTATCTCTTTGGCCTCTGGGATCCGTCTCGCATCGACGAGAAGGGCCGCTACCGGCGCCTGGTTGTCCAGCAAGCAACACTCGACGGCATTCTCACCTGGGCCCACGCAGGCACTTCCGGTGCGCACGACCCGGCGCGGGCTGCGGAGCTCGCATGGGAATCGTCGGCCGTCCTGGCCGGCGTCGTCCTGATGGCAGCTGGCCTTTCGGGCCATGGCCCTGGCGCGCATCAAGCGGCGCTTGGCCTCGGCGACCTCCTGCCGCGCATCGCCGGCTATCGCGACGAGTTTTATCGTTGGCTGCTGGCGCGTGCTCCGGAGGCGCACCGTCAGCGACTCGAGGACGAAGCGGCTCGTCTGCGGCAGCCATTTGGCGGGGTACGGCGGCACATCAACGCTGCCCTTGCCCGACGCCGCGCCCGACAGGTGGAGCATGTGGCCCTTTCGTCGGTGATGGCCCGGCTCGGCCGGAAAACCTCGGCTGAGTCGCTTGCGGCGGAGGTGCCTGCCGCCTCGGCGCGGCTTTTTGCTCGGATCACTGGCCGCGTGGTTGCGGCTCGGCAGACGCTCTGGCGGCGTGGTGACCCGCGTGTCGCCATTACCTCGCTCGATGAGTCGGTCGAGATCCTGTTTCGCGCCGTTGGCTGCGGCGCGGCCGTCGATCCGTGGAACATTCTCGGCCTCGCCGGGCAGTTCCCGCTTCATGAGCCGAGCGGTGAGAGTCTTCCTGATCCTCGCGTGGATGATCTCGTGCACGTGACTGGCACGATCCTCGACGGCTACGCAGCCGCCTGGCGCAAGGCCTCGCTGGCGGGCGACGACGCGGTGGCCGCGTCAGCCCGGGCGGCGCTCGAGAAACTCGCCGGCTGGTGGGACCGGCATGCCACGACCACCGTCTCGGGCGTGCCGCATCTTTCTGGCCGCGAAGTGATCGAGTCAGCCCGCGAGGTCATCGATTCGCTGTCGCGGCGACGCTCACTGTCACCGGCTGCGCCTCCCCCCGGCTTTTGGCGTCAGGCAGTGGCGAGCTTCACGTCGCCCCGCAGCCATGCGCAAGCAGCCGAGACGCTTCTTGAAGAGGGTGACATCGACGGCGCGGCGGGCCTACTCGTGCACTGGGCGTCGCTGCTCGAAGGGCCCGCTGTCGAACGGACAGGCCCGGTCTGGCTCGCCGCTGCCACGCAGTGGCTCACCCGTGCGACCGCCGATACCTCTCCGGCAGGTCGTGGCCGGGTGCGACGGTTCCTCGAACTCGTGGAAGCCAACACGAGCGGCATTGTCGATCTCCTGGAGGCGGCGGCGGCAGGTTGCGAGCCAGGGGGCGATTCTCTGGAAGACATGCCGCTCCATCCCGACGACGATGACCAGGCCGATGCCGAGGAGCGGGTGGCCGCGGCGTATGAGTCGATGGTCTGGCAGGACTCGGCCGACGACGGGGTCGATGACGGCATGCTGGATGTCGATGTGCCAGGCGCAGCGGCGTCCTCCGGGATTGCTGCGATCGAAGATGCTGCCGAATTTCTCACGGGCGTGCTTCGGCTCTCCCGCACAAGTGTGTGCGCCTGGTGCCGTGACGATGCCGGTAGCAATCAGGCAGTTCCCCGCGAGACGATCGACGCCGTGGTGGGCTGGCGGCACTCGATCCGTCGGCTGTCCCGAACCCTCGTGCGTGCGGCACTTGCCGTCTCGGACCGCGATCTAGAGCCGCCATCTGGCATGTCGCCCGTTGAATTCGACAAGCTCCGATGGCAGAGAGACGCGGCTGCCGAACGGCTCATCGATGCGGCAGTTCAGGCGGAGGAAACCCGATGGGTGTTCGCCGCATGGCTCGCACTCGTTCGCCGGGGGCCGTCGCGAGACGCTCGTTCGCCTCGCGGTGCCGTCGGGCACTTGTTCGCCGCGGCCGTGCGCGGCGACGTCGCCACGGTCAAAGCCATCCTTCCGATCCTCCGCGAGCGGCTCTCGGGAAAGCCGGTTCTGTATGTGCCACTCTCGCGAGGCGGACGGCCCGATCGCATCGTGCGAGCGCGGTGCCGCGAACGACTCCTCGAGCGGCTGGCCACCTTCCTTCCGAGGCTTGGGCTCATCGAGGAGACAGTCGAGATCGTCAGGCTGGCGAAGGCACTCGAAAGCCGCCGGCCTGCTGGTGCGGCAAGCGTGAGCGAGTTTGATCGTGTCTTCGAGGCGGGCACAACGGCGCTCGTGGAGCGGATCGTCGAAAGTGCGGCCACCGATGGTGCGGGCACGCCTGAAGCTTCAGCGCGGATTCTCGAAGGTCTTTCGCAGCTCGTGCCACGCCTGCTCGAAACCTGGCTCACGCACGCGAGGCAGTTACGGCTCTCCGTGCTGGAGCGCATGCGGGATGACCGAGCCTTCGCGGCCACCCGGGAATTCGTGGAACGGTATGGCACAGGCCTGTTCACCCAGCATCTCCTCGCGCCTATGTCGCTGCGAGGAATTCTCCGCGGGGGCGTGCGGTCGTATCTCGAGCGTCTCGTCACCCGCTTGGAAGCCGAGCCAGACGATGGTACGAGCCGTGATCGCTGGCCGGTGCAGCTGGCAACGGACCTGGCCTCGGGAGCTCTCCCGCTCAAGCAGGCAGCCTCACGACTGCGGCTCGTTCTCGAGAGCATCGCCGAGAACCATGCCGAATACCGCGATTGGAATTCAACGACCTCCCAGTCGGACCGAGGAGAGCATCTTCATATTCTCCTCGATCACCTGCGGCTGAAGGCTGAGTACGATCGCATCGCGTGGACACTCAGGCCCGTTGACATGGCCCATCGGGTGCTCGCGAGGCGCGCCGCGGCCGACGCGGCAGCTGCCTGGCGAAGCCGGATGCGTGACGAAACACGCGACACTGCGTCCAGTCTGGTGACTCGGCTCGATGCACTCGAGCAGCAGTGGGGCGTCCGGCTTGCAAGTATTGCCGACCGCGTGCGACGGCCATTTACCGTCGCCCTCGAACAGGACGAGCTTGAGGCGCTGGTGCCGGCGGCTGTTTCCGAGTTTGTGTCGGGCCATCCCCCCGGGGCTACCGAGGGGCTTGAGCGAAAGGCCCGATCGTTTTTGGGCGTCGCGAGCGGTTCGGGCGTGGAGGTGCCCGAGTGGCTCGAGCGGCTCGCTGCAGCGGTGGAGACGGCTATCGAAACGGCCGACACCACAGCCGCCTCGTCGAACGCCCGCAGCGACGCGCCCCCCGACTCGATCGCCGAGGCCGTCTGCTGGCTCCCGCTGGAATGGGATCGGGTCCGCGCCGCGCTCGGTGGGTAGCGGCAGAGACCACTGCCCATGAAGTGCGATCGCCGCTGGGCTCGCGATGGAGCCCAGCGGCGACACATGCCTGTGAATGATGGACCGCGTTCTTACCGCCAGTTGCGGAACGGCTCGTAGATTCGCACGGCGAAGAGCAGCTCGCTGGCGCTAAAGGCAGACGAGAAGTTACCCAGCGGCAGCGCGATGGCAACCGGTGGCAAGTTGACGTTGGCCGCCACCGGCACATCACCGTCGCCCAGGGCAAAGAACCGATAGCCGGCGTCAAATTCAATCCGGTCGTTGAGCTTGTACACGCCGCCCACACCCACCTGCCAGGCGAACGTGGTCACGCTGTTCTGACCGCTGATGGAGACGATTCCAGGAATGAGGGCCGCCGACGTCTGGTACTCGTAGCCGCCTGCACCGAAGCCACCACCGGCGTACACGCCACACTTCTCCGTGATATCAACATCCCGCCAAAAGTTTGTCATCGCCGACCAGCCAGAGCCTAGCCGAAAGTCGAGATCGGTCGAGGCGAGCGGCGTGCCGTTGACCGCAATGAACCCGGTTGCGGTGCCGTACATCGGGTCACGCCAGCGGCCTTCGACCTCCATCCGCAGCTGACCCAGCGGCCGGTCGATCGCGAGGCCGAGCGCACCACCGCCTGTGAAGAGCGTCTGGTCAGACGCGCCAGTCTGCCCAATCGACAGCGTATCGGGGCCGATTGACAGGATCGAGTTTGACCCACCCGCGCTGCCCCGCGCGAACGACGTGCCCATGATACCGGTGAGATAAAAGCGGTTGGGCGCCGTGCTCGAATAGGCGACATCGGAGAAGGGAATGTCTGCGGTCGCTTCGTCGGCCTCGTAGGTCGAGCCGATTTCTGACAAGCTGGCCAGATCGATGGCCGGCCCAAGCTCGTCGCCTCGAGCGCTGACCGCCGCCACAGTCACCACGAGCGCGGCCCCAAACATGGACATGCGGCGCATGATCCCTCCCTGGATGAATACAACTGGAATCCGTTCCCCGACTCCATCATCGTAGAAGCACCTCGCGGCGCATCGCCGCACGGCGCGAAGGGCCTACGACCGTCACGCTGAGCATGACCGGCCCCGCAAAGTCCTTCGCGATCGGCAGGGCTTCCGGCCTAGCCCGCGAGCGCCTGCAGAAACTGTCGGGCAGACCACGCCGGATCGGCCGCCGCGGTAACGGCTGCGGCGACCGCAATCCGCTTGATGCCGAGCGAGCGGAGCTCGTCGAGCCGCTCTGCCGTGATGCCGCCGATGGCAAATACCGGAATCGGCAGCCTTGCCGCCTGGGCAAGAAAGTCACGCGATGCGTGGCTCGAAAACGCCTTGGTCTTCGAGGGAAAGCATGGCCCCACACCGAGGTAGTCGGCTCCGGCTGCGATGCCGCGATGGGCTTCGTCGAGGGCGTGGGTGGTGCGTCCGATGATCGCATCGTCGCCGAGCAGGAGCCGCGCCTCGACGACTGGCATGTCGGTCGCCCCGAGATGGACACCATCGGCGCCGGCGCTCCGTGCGACCTGCACGCGGTCATTGACAATCACCACCGGCGGAGACTGCGGCACGGTGCGTCGGCCGATGGCCATGGCTGCCTGCACCCGCGCGATGAGCACCGCGTCTGCCAGCTCCTTGTCGCGGATTTGAACCATCCGCACACCAGTCTCGAAGAGACTCGTGACGAGCCGCTCGAAACCGTCGGCGTCGGGGCCACCGGACACGAGAACACAGAGCGAAATTCCTGCGAGAGGTGGTGCGGGCATGACCACACTCTATCCGGACGCCTCAAAAACCCCTTCCAAAAACAGCTTGGCTGGGCGACCCTGATTCCCTACCCTCCCACGCTGGGTGAGGTTCTCGTCTCGCGCTCCCGCTTTTCCCATGATTGCGCTTCGCTATCTGACGCTCGTCTGGCCTGGGCTGCCGTGGCTGTGGCTGCGTGGCAGTCGTGCCGGCCTCGTGATCGCGCTCGCATTCGCTCTGTCACTCGATGTGGGGATCGTCACGACGTTCATCTGGCCGGACCTTGTCGAGTTACCCATCACGATGGCAGTGTGGGCTGGCGTCGCCGTCATTTGGCTCGCGAGCACGGTCTCGGCGGCAGCGGCGTTCCCGCCGCCGCTGGCCAAGCCCGCGGCAGCCGATATCGATCCCCTCTTTGTCAGGGCACGAGACGCCTACCTAGCCCGCGACTGGGTCACGGCGGAGACGCGGCTGCGGGACCTCCTGGAGCGGTCGCCCACCGATGGGGATGCGCAGCTCCTGCTGGCGACGCTTCTGCGGCGCGTAGGCCGTCTGGCTGAGGCCCGTGACGCCCTCGAGAAACTGTCCGCGAGTGACACCGGGGCCCACTGGCGGGCAGCCATCGTCGCCGAGCGGGAGCGGATCGTCGCCGCTCGGCCAGCCGCCTCCGGGGCGGATGAGCCGGCCACCCTGCCACTCCCGGATGCGAATGCAGCAGAATCCCATGACCCCAGCAGCCGTTCGGCCGCGGCCTGAGGACCTTATGCCTCGTCAATTTCGGCCATGCGCCGAGGTTGGCGGGGACGCCTTGAGCCTAGACCCCTACAATGCCTCGACTCATTTGGCGTACGGTTTGCATCACATGAGTTTTCCTGGTCTGGCCTGCCGTTTCGGCACGCCAGGCTGACCGACTTCGTGGGAAGGACGAACCCGATTATGTACGAGCGATTCACGGACCGAGCCCGGAAGGTGATGCAGTTGGCCAATCAGGAGGCCCAGCGGTTCAACCACGAGTACATCGGCACCGAACATGTCCTCCTCGGCCTCATCAAGGAGGGGAGCGGGGTCGCGGCCAACGTTCTCAAGAACCTCGACATCGACTTGCGGAAGATTCGCATGGAGGTCGAGAAGCTTGTCCAGAGCGGCCCCGACATGGTGACCATGGGCAAACTTCCGCAGACGCCTCGGGCCAAGAAGGTGATCGAGTACTCGATGGAAGAGGCCCGGAACCTCAATCACAATTACGTCGGCACCGAACACATCCTCCTCGGCCTCCTCCGAGAACAGGAAGGGGTGGCTGCCCAAGTGCTCATGAACCTCGGCCTCAAGCTCGAGGATGTTCGCGAGGAGGTCTTGAACCTTCTGGGTCATGGCATGGAAGAAGGGGGCGAACGGGCCGGAATGGGTGGCCGCCAGCCGGCTGGTGCCGGTGCGGGCGGGGGCGAAGGAAGCCCCAAGGGAGGCAAGAGCAAGACCCCGGCGCTCGACAGTTTTGGCCGTGATCTCACCGAACTCGCCCGTCAAGGAAAACTCGATCCGGTGATTGGCCGCGAGAACGAGATCGAGCGGGCCATCCAGATCCTCTGCCGACGCACAAAAAACAATCCCGTACTCCTGGGCGAGGCGGGTGTGGGGAAGACGGCGATCGTCGAAGGCTTTGCGCAGCGGGTCATCGACGGCAACGTGCCGGAGTTGCTGGCTGACCGCCGGATCGTCGTGCTCGATCTCGCGATGATGGTCGCGGGCACCAAGTACCGCGGCCAGTTCGAGGAACGGATCAAGGCGGTGATGAACGAAGTCCGCCGCGCCAAAAACACGATCCTCTTCATCGACGAACTGCACACCCTCGTGGGGGCCGGCGGCGCCGAAGGGGCGATCGACGCCTCGAATGTGCTCAAGCCCGCGCTCGCCCGGGGTGAGATTCAGTGCATCGGGGCGACGACGCTCGACGAGTACCGGAAGTACATCGAGAAGGACTCGGCCCTCGACCGTCGGTTCCAGATCGTCATGATTGAGCCAGCCACGAAGGACGAAGCCGTCGAGATCCTGAAGGGCCTCCGCGACCGCTACGAGAGCCACCATCGCGTGAGCATCTCCGACGCAGCCATCGCGGCAGCGGTCGATCTTTCGAGCCGCTACATCACCGGCCGATGTCTCCCCGACAAAGCGATCGATGTGATCGATGAGGCTGGCGCTCGGGTTCGGCTCAAGGCCATGACCAAGCCGCCGGATCTCAAAGAAATTGACGAAGAGGTCGAGAAGCTTAATAAGGAGAAGGAGGAGGCGGTCGCCAATCAAGACTTTGAGAAGGCGGCGGCGCTCCGTGACCAGGCTGACAAGCTCAAGAAGAAGAAGCAGCAGATGACCCGCGACTGGCGGGACAAGAGCCGTGAGGCCGATGGTGTCGTGGATGAGGAGGTCATTGCCGAGGTCGTCTCGAAGATGACCGGCATTCCGCTCACCCGGATGAGCACCGAGGACCAGCAGCGACTCATGGCCATGGAGGACGAGCTCCACAAGCGAGTCATCGGTCAGGATGCCGCGATCAAGAGCCTTTCAAAGGCCGTCCGCCGAAGCCGATCGGGGCTCAAAGACCCCAAGCGGCCGATAGGATCGTTCGTCTTTGCCGGGCCCACGGGCGTCGGCAAGACGCTCCTCGCCAAGGCGCTCGCGGAGTTCATGTTTGGTGACGCCGACGCGCTCATCCAGATCGACATGAGCGAGTACATGGAAAAGCACAACGTGAGCCGGCTCATCGGCGCCCCCCCGGGGTATGTAGGCTTCGAAGAGGGCGGGCAGCTCACGGAAAAAATCCGGCGTCGCCCGTATGCCGTGGTCCTGCTCGACGAGGTCGAGAAGGCCCATCCAGACGTCTTCAACATGCTGCTCCAGGTGATGGAGGAAGGGCGACTGACCGACTCGTTCGGAAGGAATGTCGACTTCCGCAACACGATCCTCATTATGACCACCAATGCCGGTGCCGAGGCGATCAAGAACGAGGCTGCTTTTGGCTTCCAGAAGCCCGACGGCGATGCGTCGTATGACAGCATGAAGGGCCGTGTCAACGAGCGGATCGAGAAGGTCTTTCGACCCGAGTTCCTGAATCGGCTCGACGACGTCATCGTGTTCCACCACCTCACCATCGACAATCTCAAGCTCGTGATCGACCTCGAGCTCGAGAAGGTCCGCGAGCGTCTCGCCTCGCGGGGCCTCGCGCTCGAACTCACCGATGAGGCCAAGCAGTTCCTCATCAAGAAGGGCTCCGACACCGACTTCGGCGCCCGGCCGTTGCGTCGGGCACTCGAGAACTACATCGAGGATCCTGTCAGCGAGGAGCTTCTCAAGGGTGAGTTTGCGGGCAAGGACACGATCCGCGTCGATTGCAAGGAGGTTGCTGGCAAGAACCAGCTCACCTTCCTCGGCATGGCCACGAGAGAGCCAGTCGCCGCTGCCCCAGCAGGTGAATCTACGTCCTGACAGGCCAGGAGTCGGGGTTGGTCTGACGCGAACCAATCGCTATCCTCCCGTCGTTTTCCTTCGAGGAAGATGGCGCGATGCGAAGCGTTTTGGCGAACTGGCCGCGGTGCGTCTCGACCGTAGCGGTCTGTGTGGTCATCGAGATAGGCTTTTCCGCCACCGCGAGCGATTCCGCTCCGGCGACACCAGAAGCGGTGACGCTTGAGAGCCGGCAGACGACTCCCGATGCCGGGGCGCTGACGGTTGCCGACATCGAGCACCGCCGCGCCGAACTGGACGAAGCGACGGGACTCTCGCCTGAAACCCGCGAGCAGGTCGAAGAGCAGTACGCGAAGGCCATCGAGCGGCTCCAGGCGGCCGCGGAGTTCGTTGCCAAGACCGAGTCGCTTCGGGCCGAGGCAGCACGGGCTCCCGAAGATCTCGTACGGCTCTCACAGCCCGCCGCGCCTTCGGCCGAGCCGCTTTCCATCCCCAAGGATGACGACCTGCTTCGGGCCTCGCATCATGATGCCGATGCCACCGCCACCGAGGCTCGACGGATGCTCGCGGCGACGACGGCAGAGATCGAGCGACGAACAGTCCGCTCACGGGAATTGCCCTCACTGGTGGACGACATTCGCAGTCGTCTCGACAGCATCGCCGAGTCGCTCACAGCGGCACCAGCCGCTGGTGAACCTGCGGCGCTTGTCGCAGCGCGGCGGCTGCGGCTCGAGTGCGCCAGGCAACACCGGCAGGCCGAATTGGCATCGCTCGAGCAGGAAGGCCGCACCTATGCAACAACGGACCGCGTTCTCGCACTCGAACGCGAGCGTGTCGAACGAGTGGCAGCCGACACGGCCCGGCGGGCAGCCGCCCTCACCCGTACGGTGGCCGATCGGGAGCAGCACGCCGCAGAAACGCGGGCCAAGGAAGCGCGGGCGGCGGCGATCATGGCTCATCCTGCGGTGCGCGTAGCCGCGAGCGTGAACACGCTGCTTGCCGAGGAACATGCCCGTCTGATCGAGGTGGGCAAAGAGACGCGACTCGAGCTTGAGCGGATCGAGACTCTTCGGGGCCAGATCGATCAGCAGTATGCCGAGACCCGCAAGCGTGCCAAAGAGGCACGGTTCTCGCCAGCGATTGGTCTTCTGCTCCGGAGCCAGCAGGTCGGATTGCCCGATACATCAGCCTACCGAAGGCAGATTGCTGCACGCGAGGAACGCCAGGCCGAGATCAATTTTAAGCTTCTCCAGTGGGAAACGGACCGCCGCCAGCTTGGCACTTCCGATGACACGGTCGCCATCCACCTGGATGCTGTCCGAGGTGAGATGGGCTTTGCGGAACAACTTGATGTTCGCGAAGAGCTCGAGACTGTTCTTCGTGGGCGGCTGGCCCTGTATTCAGATCTCATTACCGAAGCACGACGCCAACTAGGAGAGTTGGCGTCGCTGCAATCGACGGAAGAAGGTCTCGTCCGTGTCGTCGACGACCAGCGAGCTTTTATCGCAGAGCATGTGCTCTGGGTGCGGAGCACGACGCCACTGTCGCCCGCCATGCTGTCTCTGGCTGCAACGGCTGCCCTCGAACTCGTGGCTCCGAGTGCCTGGGCCCGCGTCGGACAGACGCTGGTTGCCGACGCTCGCGAGCAGCCCTTTCTTGTCTTGGGGTGGCTTCCCGTTGTCTGGCTCCTGGTGACGCGACGCCGACTGGGCGGACGCCTTCCACCCCTGGCTGAGATCGCCCAGCGGCCGAGCGCCACGGGAATTCGGCCGACCCTCGAGGCACTCGTCGTTTCGCTGGGCATGGCCCTGCCTGGGCCGGCGATCATGGCTTTGTGTGGCTGGCGTCTGACGGCGCTTGGTAGCGCCGGAGCTTCCGCGCACGCACTTGGCACCGCACTCCTGGGAGGTGCCGCTGCGTTCCTGGCACTCACCTTCGCCTCAATCGTCTGCCTCCCCAAGGGACTCGGGCCCGCCCACTTCGGCTGGGATGCTCCAGCGACTAATGCCATCAGGCGAGCCATCAGCCTCGCGCGGTGGACCTGCCTGCCGGCGGGGATCGCAGTCATGTTCACCGAATCAACCGGCGATGAGCTGCTTGTCGGCACCGTGGGGCGGCTTGCGCTCGTGGCGGAATGTGGCGCCTTGGCCGCGGTCACGTGGCGGCTCTTGCGTCCATCAGGGCCACTACAGGCTGCGATATCCCGGCAGCATCCGGGAGCATGGCTCCGGGTCGCTGCCCGCCTTTGGACATGGCTGCTCGTGGCACTCCCCGTGGCGCTCGCTGGACTCTCGCTGGCGGGCTACCACTACACCGCAGTGCAGCTCTCGGCTCGGCTCTTCGCCACGTGGGGGCTGATGGGACTGAGTGTCGGCCTGCGGGCGCTGGCTCTTCGCTGGCTCACGCTTGTCTCAAGGCAGCTCGCCCGTCGACGGGCCTCGGAACGTCGCGCGGAACTCGTGACACGTCAGGAATCAGCATCAGCCGAGTTTCCTGTCGCCGACGCCTGCTCGCTCGAGCTTCGGCTGGCCGACATCCAGGAACAGTCTGACCGCCTCGTGCGGCTGGCATGTACCGTCGCAGTCTGCGGATGCCTTGCCTTCATTTGGCACGACATCATCCCGGCTGTGGGATACCTGGATCGGTTCACCCTCTGGTATGGCGGCCTCGCTCCAGGCAGTGAGTCGGGAGAGCTTGTCCGCATCACCCTGGTCGAGGCGATTCTGGCAGGCATCTGGGCAACCATCACAGTGCTTGCCTGCCGAAATCTTCCGGGCCTCCTCGATCTGGCGGTCTTTCAGCGGCTGCCCCTCGATGCGGGGGCCCGCTATGCCGCCACGGCAGTGACCCAGTATGGTGTCGCCGTCACCGGTGCGTTGCTCTGTTTTCAGCAGATCGGTATTGGATGGCAGAGCGTGCAGTGGCTCGTGGCGGCCATGACGGTCGGACTCGGCTTCGGTCTCCAGGAGATCTTCGCAAACTTCGTTTCGGGGCTCATCATCCTCTTCGAACGGCCGATCCGTGTGGGCGATGTAGTCACGATCGGCGACATCACCGGCACCGTGACTCGGATCCGCATCAGGGCCACAACCATCTGCGATTGGGACCACAAGGAACTGATCGTTCCCAACCGGGAGTTTGTGACGGGCAAGCTCGTCAACTGGACGCTCACAAATCCGACGCTTCGCGTGGTCGTCCGCGTCGGAATCGCATACGGTTCAGATGTCCGCCTGGCAACCCGCCTCCTCGGGGAGGTCGCCACGGCCCAGCCCTTGGCGCTTGCTGACCCGCCCCCCACGGTGGTGTTCACGCATTTCGGTGAGAACAGCCTCGACTTCGAGTTGCGGGTCTTTACGAATGGCGTCATCAACACCCGCATCGTGCAGCATGAGCTCCATGTGGCGATCGACGATGTCTTCCGAACCCACGGCATCGATATCGCATTTCCGCAGAGGGAGTTGCATGTGCGGGGCCTTCCTGCCCACTGGCACGACCAGCCGGTGGACCTTCAGTCGGCGATCACGAACGAACTCGTCCGCGGGGCCACAGATCGCCGCGTGGCGTGAGGCTTGGAAGGATCTGGGGCACAGTCGGCCCACCATCACGGCCCTGGTGGCGGCTGGGTTGGTGGCCCCTGGACCGTGGGAGCGGCCGATGTCGGCTTTCGGGGTGACGGGTTCGCAGCGGGCACCCCCCGGGATGACACCCAGCCGCGATGCCTTCCCCAGCGGCGGCGGCTTGGCGCGGGGCGGTGTTCGTGGAGCCTCACGGGCTCCTGAGGAGCGATCTCTGCGCGGTACCTTCGTTCCGCTTCCGGCGTGCCCGCAGCCCGATGCTGGAAGGCTCCGAAATAGGGATCAGGAAACTGCCAGTCGTTCTGGGCCATGGCAGGCTCTGCTGCAGCGAGCAACCAGATAGCTGTGGCACCGAGCAAGGCGAGGCGAGTCACTGCTTTTTTCATGGATACCTCAGGGCCGGTGAAAGAGGGTGCGAAGCCCAAGCAGGTCGAAGCTGCTGGAGTGCTTGCCGCGGCAGGTGGCACAGCCGCAAGGGTCCGCGGGCACCATCTCGACTTCATACGTGGGCACCCGCTCCACGGTTTCTTCGCCGTCTGACTTGTACAGTCGCTTCTTCACATACACCCGACCGCACGGCGGATGGCAGCGGCACTCGGAATCGGGTGCATGCCAGGGATCACGATCGCGGGCACAGGCGTATTCGCAGCGGATTTCATACTTCGGATCTTTCGACTTCTTTTCTCCCCACGTACCGCGGCAACACGGCACGCATGCGCCGCCGCAGCTCGCACAGGATGGGCTCGCGGCCGTGGCTCGCAGTGCTGTCACGAGGCCAGCCGACATGACGAAAACGACTCCGAACCATACGATCGATCGCATCTGAAGTGATCTCCACTTTTTAGAAGTCGAATGCCAGGCGTGTGCCGAAGCCATGGATCCAGCCGCTGCCGTCGTAGCTGGTCCCAGGCGTGCCGTCTTTGTTCCACGGCGTGCTGACAAAATCGCGGTAGGTAAAGTCGTAATTGAAGTAGACACGCGCGTTCGGATTGAGCATCCAGTTGAGGCCGAGCGTGCAGCCGTTGAGGACACCGCCATTGACCTCTCCGTCGTTCAGGCTCAGGTAGTTGTATCGAAGTCCGAGCTGCCAGGCTCCCTCGCTGACCTGCAGACGGCGACCCGAGCCGCCTCCGCGGACGGCATAGAAATTATTGTGTGGCACTGGCCGGTCGAAGCGGTACTCCACGCGCGAGTAGGTGCGACTTTCGCCGGTGAGAAAGTAGAGGACCTCCGCGTAGCCGGACTGGTAGTAGACCGTGCCGACCTTCGTGCCGGGCGGCGGCTGGTATCCGTTGGTGATGTACGCGCCTGCGTTCGTCGTCGTGGTGTTGTAGAGCCAGGAACCGAAGTACTCCGACTGAAACGACCATGGGCCGTTATTGCCCACGAATTCCAGGCCAATCATGTTTTGCCAGGTGGCTTCGAGCAGGCCGGCGTCGGCGTAAATCGAATTGAGTGGGCCTGACGGACCGTTGCGGATGCTGCCACGGCTGCGAAACCGCGTGGCTGTGATTTCATCGCCAACCGGCCTGCCTTGGCTGTCGAAGGCGGTGAACTGCCGCTTCGGTTCCATGGTGCGACCCGACAGGCCGAGATGAATGAGCTTCCGGCCCTCGTCCTCAAATACGGGAAGATACACGAGGCGGCCCACCGTCACGCTGCCCCCGGAAGCGTTTGCGAATCCGAAGGGGTTGGCCACGTTCTTGAATTCGCCGATCTGCCAGGCGATGTCACCTGCCTCGTTGTTATTGAGGATCTGGATGCCAGGCAGGAAGCCTCCATTGAACGGGCCCTCGAAGGCGTCTTGGGCGAACGACCGCTCCATGAAGTTGAGCCAGCGGCTGCTCGTGAGGTGCTCGTAGCCGTAGGGGTCTTTCTGATTCCCGACGCGGACGATCCCGAGCACCGGAATCTCTCGCACCTGGAGCCAGAGATCAGTGACCGATGTGAGCGGGCCGGCATCCCTCTCGGTGGGAAAGACGGCATTGTTGACATTGATCTGGTTGGCGAAGTCGTACTCACAGGCCCAGTCGTAAACCTCGTACATCCGACCTTCGACACGAAGGCGGGCTCGGCGGAGGTCAACGGTGTCGGCAAGCTCGGGGTCGAGGCCACCTTGGTCCGGGCCCCCGCTGGGTCCAGGGCCGGCCGAGAAGCCGACTGCGTCGATCTGCGTGCGACCGCCGACCTTGACACGAAAATCCTTGTGGGCCGACTGGGCCTGCAAGCCGTCGGCCCACGATGTCGTCGTCGCCTTGTCACTGCCAACCTCGTAGGGCTCCGCAGGAGCTGTGGGCTCTTCGCGCTTCGGCGGCGGCAGTGGCTCCGGAGCAGTGGGCCCCCTCCCCTCGAATTCGGCGAGGCGGGCCTCGATCGCGGCGATGCGCTCGCGATCATCTCGCACCGCAGCCGAGACTTCATCGAGGTTGCCGAACTGCTCCGCGACACTCGGCGGCACGACGCCGTGGTCCGCACTGTCGACGAGCACGAACAGGTCGCCTGGTTCGGAGCCGAAGCAAGGCTGGCCCGTCGCCACGACGAAGATCACCGCGAGCAAGAAGGCTGGTGAAAGCCGTTGGAGGTACGTGTCCATAGGTGCGTCGTGCCGACCCCGCGACTGGCAATGGCTGTGCAGTCGTCATGACCGCTACCAGCCATTTCATCGGAAGAGTCAAAAATCAAGCTGCAGTAAATCAAACAGACGTTTGAGCGGCCAGCACTGACCAGAATGCCCAGCTTTGTCAGGGTTCCGAGAAAGTTTCGGAAAAGGCGGATCGCTACGACGTCCCGCTATCCCCCCAGGCCACGCACCTTGCCAGCCCACGGCATGCCCATTGCATCCGGTTCATGCTGCCTGATCGGTACGGCCGATAGGACCGCTAGAGATTCACTCTCGGTGTCCTGTGCTGCGCCCTTGAGCCCCTCATGGCCACTGCCCCCTCATCATTCGCCCATATCCCCGCCGGCTTCACCGGCTGGCTCGTCGGCCTCGTTGCCCGCCTCGGCGACGTCGCCATCGGGACCGTCGCTGGAATTGGGGATGTCACCGTCTTCGCCTTCCGGACCCTCGGCTGGATCGTCACCCGTCGGCAGCGGCGAGATATCCTCGTGCCGAACTTCTACCAAATCGGCGTCATGTCACTTCCGGTCGTGGCGCTCACCGGGCTCTTCATCGGCATGGTGCTCGCCGTGCAGAGCTACGGCCAGTTCAAGGCGCTCGGTCTTCAAACCCGGCTCGGCTCCGTCATTAATCTGTCGCTCGTTCGCGAGCTTGGGCCAGTGCTGGCCGCCATTATGCTCGCCGGCCGGGTGGGAAGCGCTATGGCCGCCGAGCTCGGCACGATGCGGGTCACCGAGCAGATCGACGCGCTGGAGAGCATGGGCGCGAACCCGATCTACTATCTGGTTGTTCCACGATTTCTTGGCTGCTTGATCCTCATACCGTCGCTCACCGTCATGGCCGATTTCATGGGGGTGCTTGGTGGCTACTTCTACTCACATGTGCTCCTCGGGATTGACTACCACCACTACTGGGCCAACTCCCGAGAGTACGTCGACGTCTTCGACTTCCTCTCAGGCGTCTTCAAGAGCCTATTTTTTGGGGCAGCGATCGCGATCGTGAGCTGTCACCACGGCTTCCACTGTGACCAAGGGGCCGAAGGCGTTGGGCGTGCCGCCACAAACGCCTTCGTCCATTCCTTCGTGATGATCCTCGTGCTCGACCTGTTTCTGGGGATCTGGCTCAACAACGTCCACGACTTTTTCAGGCCGGAGGGCCCGCGCCGCCTTCTGTAGCGGCAGTCTCCCACCATGAACGCCACTGTCCCTGCGCCTACCGATGCTGCTCCTGCCGCCGCGCCACCGGTGTTGCGTGTCGACCGGCTCGGCGTGCGGTTCGGCAGCCAACAGGTGCTGCAGGACATTTCGATTGACCTCGCTGCCGGCGAAACGCTCGTGGTGCTCGGGGAAAGTGGCTGCGGCAAGACTGTGCTGTTGAAGTCGATGATCGGACTCGTGCGGCCGACGGCCGGTGATGTCCTCTTCGAGGGACGATCGCTCGCGCGGATGAACGATCGGCAATTGGCCCACCTTCGCACACGGTACGGCTTCGTGTTCCAGGGAGCCGCGCTGTTCGACAGCCTTACGATTGCCGAGAACGTCGCCTTTCCGCTCCGGGAACATACACGGATTTCTGAGCCCGAAATCCGTAGCATTGTGACGTCGCTGATCGACGAAGTGGGCCTGCCGCGGACGGTGCTCGCGAAGAAGCCGGTCGAGCTCTCCGGCGGTATGCGAAAGCGGGCGGGCCTCGCCCGGGCGCTCGCACTCGATCCGACGGTGGTGCTCTACGACGAACCCACCACGGGCCTCGATCCGATCATGACTGACATCATTAACGAGCTCATGCTGAGGGTGCGTCGGCCGAATGTCACGAGCGTCGTCGTGACCCACGACATGCACACGGCCCGGAAGGTCGGCGACCGCGTGATCATGCTCTATCCGCTCTTTCGGCTCCATCCCGGCGAGCCTCAGATCGTCTTCGAAGGCACCCCCGCCGAGCTCGATCGGTGCGCTGATCCACGGATCCGGCAGTTTGTCGAGGGAAAGGCCGGGGCCCGCCTCATGGAACTGCGGGAGGAGCAGGCGCGGGACGACGCCCAGACAGCATCGGACACGCGGGCGGACGAGGCCGATGGCGACGCAGCCCAGGAGGAGTTGGCATGAACGAGCGTGTGATGCAGTTTCGTGTCGGCGTGGTCGTGCTCGCGACGGCCATCATCGCTGGAATTCTCATCGTGCTATTTGGCGATCTTCCGTCGCTCGTGCAGGCCACCTACCCACTGAAGATAAGTTTTGCCGATGCCCGTGGCGTGGGTAGTGGCACACCAGTGCGAAAGAACGGAATCCTTGTGGGCCGGGTCGCACAGGTCGCGCTCGACGAGCGTGGCGGCGTGACCGTGGTAGCCGATATCGACGCGTACGTGCCGGTCTACAAGGACGAGCAGCCACGGATCGCCACGACGCTCCTGGGGGATGCCGAGATCCAGCTGTTGCCGGGCCCGATCCGGCCGCCGCGGCAGCGGGTCACCGAGGAGGAGACTCTCGTGGGACTCGTGTCCCGCGATCCGTTTGAGGTTTTCGCGACCCTCGAACCCAAGCTCGGCGTGGCTCTCGAATCCATGACCGAAGCCAGCACCGCGATCACGAAGCTCTCGGGCGATATCGATCGGATGCTCATCGGCAACGACTCGTTTGGCAAGCTGATGCAGAAGACGGAAAAAGCGCTCGATGATTTCAGCGTGGCGATGGCCAACATCAACGACGTGATGGGTGATCCGAAAGCCCGTGCAAATATGAAACTCGTACTCGACGACCTCCCGCAGGTGCTCGCCGAGTTCCACGCCACGGTTCAGGGAATGGGCCAGACCCTCGACACCGCCGACCGCAACCTCCGCAATCTCGAAGGACTGACCAAGCCGCTTGGCGAGCGCGGCGAGGGCATGGTGGCCCAGATCGATGCCACGATCGGCCGGTTCGACGAGGTCATGCAGCAAGCGGTCTCCTTCACGAAGGCCCTCAACGAGTCGGACGGCACGCTTGGCCGGCTCGTCCGTGACCCGCGTGTGTACGAAGACCTGGCCGCAGCCGCGGCCAATGTCAAAAGCCTTTCTCAGGAACTGCGACCGATCGTGGATGACGTTCGCGTCTTCTCCGACAAGATCGCCCGGCATCCCGAGCAGCTCGGTGTTCGCGGTGCGCTCGATCGCCGCCCCGGCCTCAAGTAAACGCCGGCCGGCAATCCGTCGGGAATGCCCTCTCAAGAGCGGCACCGGCAGCGCCCACGGCAGCTTCGGCCCGTGGTGTTTTGATAAACCAGGCTGGTGCCGGCGACGCTTCCTTTTGCGTCCCTTCTTGCGCGGACGGAAAAACGATCCACCTGTGACGATTGTCGCGGCCGATGGAATCGGGGCACACGCGGAGGTCGTGCGTGGGAGGGGGACGCGGTGCGAGCGACCAGTGCCGGGACGAGTGCGGCGGCCATCTCCGCGCTCATCGTTGCAAGCGTCGTCGGTGGGGCAGGTGGCTGCGCGACCCTGCCCATGGCGACGAGCGCCGCCGTCGCCGTACGGCCTCTCCCGCCCACGGATGTGCCGCCGAACGGGGAAGCGAAGCGTTCAAAGGTCTGGCAGGCCGACCGAGTTGACCGCGGATACATTGTGATCCTGCCTGGGTCGTGGGGCGAGACGGCCGCGGATCATGGCATCGTCGACGGGCTCGTCGCCGCACAGATCGATGCCGCAATCGAGATCCATGCCTGGCCGGTGGGTGATTTTCCGGCGGGCGTCTTGATGGTGCCCTACAACCTGAGGGCCACGACCCGCAATCGTTGCCAAGCGCGCGAGGTGGCTGCCAAGATCGTTCGCTACCAGAAGTCGTACCCGGGCCGCCCCGTTCACCTGATCGGCTACTCGGGGGGCGGCGGCATCGCTATGTGGACCCTCGAGGAACTGCCCGACGACTGCCGGATCACGAGCGCTGTTCTGCTTGCCCCAACGCTGTCGTACTCATACGATCTGCGCCCCGCCCTCACCCATACGGATTGTGGCATTGACAGTTTCTATTCGCTCTACGACGTACCCGTGATGATGGCCGGCTGCTCGATCGTAGGCACCACCGACGGCACACACTGGCCGGCAGGTGGCGCGATCGGCTTTCGCCAGACGCCTGAAGTCGATGGCAGCGCACCGGTTATGCGGCAGCATGCCTACACACTCTCGATGCTCATGGGGGGCCATTCCGGTGGTCACTTTGGCTGGACGCGGAAGGGATTCGTCACGGGACACGTCGCGCCACTGATTGCCGCCACCACGAGGCCGGTCACTCACTGACCACGACAGGCGCTACCAGCCGCGGGCGATGGCCATGTCGATCGCCTCGTAGGTCCAGATGCCGATCTCGCGCTCGACTCCGCACTTCTTGATCTTCAGCCCAGGGCACTCGAACGTCATTTCGAGTACGTAGCGACCACACAGATCGATCCGCTCGATGAGCGAGGGGCACGCGAACCGACGGATCGCCTCCTCGGCAAGCTTCAACTCCTCGTCAGTCGGCTCGTAGCATATCGAAACAGCATGCTCTTCGTTGGCCCGAAACTCCCCAGGCTTTGGCACTTTGATCGCCGCATATCGAAACTTTTTCGCCAGGAAGTACATTGATTTTTCTCCCTCGAGAATCTCCGGGAGAAACGGCTGGAGCAGATAGTCGCGGCCAGGGGTCATCGCCTCGCGAAGCGCCTCGGCGTCACGAGGCAGCTTCATGACCCCCTTGCCACTGCAACCGATGATGGGCTTGAGAACGACTTCGTCGGGAAAATCGAAAAGGATGCTTGCCACATCCGCATCCTTGGTCACAAGTACCGTCTTCGGAAACGGCATGTCAGGCCGATCGACAAGATACCGCTTGTCCGGATACTGGAGGAACGTCCGAACCGAGTTCACCGATGGAATGCCTCGTCGGAGGATTTCGCGCATCGCCTTGTCGGCATGGTCAAAGTCGGCGTTCCTCGATCCGGGCGATGGTGCCTCCAGGATCAGAAAGGCTCCGCACCGCGAGTAGTCCTCGGTGACCCAGCGTTCCTCGCGGATATCCCAGGCGGGAGTCACGAGCGTGGCTGCGTCGATGTCGTCCCAGTGGGCCATGACGATCCGGTCGTCGTTGGCAGCCAGCATTGAGGCGATCTGTGTCTGGTCGACCGGGCAGTCGTATTCGAAGTCGGGCCGGCCGATGTACCCCAGACATCCGATCGTGCGGCTCATGCTCCAGCTCCTTCCACGAGCACCGGAATCACGCCCCCTCCGAGCGAGATGTTGACGACATCCCCTGAGGGCGCGAACCGCGAGAGGTATCCACTGACCTCACAGTGCATCAGCTCGCGACGAGCCAAATCGTAATCAAAGCAGACATGGGTGGCGACATCGTGCGCCGCCAGGCCATCGAAGCCGGCGAGTGACCGCACCGGCAGGCGGTTCATCGAGACCCGTTCCTGCACGAGCCACTCGCCAAGCTTCTCGGTCGGCAATGCCGCCGGCCCCACAAACACGCCCTCCCCACCGTGGTCATGCCGCCGCTTGAGGACGATGCGTTCGAGCGGCAGATCGAGTGGCTGCTCACCAAGATTCCATGTGCGCGGAACGATTGTCGACAGCCCTGGGTCCTGATCGGTCAAAAACCGCAGGTCCTTGTCCTCGATGAGCACGAGCCCCCAGTGGTCGAAACAATGGGCACCGCTCTCGAGGAAGAATCGGCAGAGCTCGATGCCCTCCTCGATGGAAGGCCGCCAGGTCAGCTCCCGGGGATAGATGGCGTCGATCCGCTTCCCGCGATAGGTGAGGCCGTCGGGAGTTGTGGCAAAACCATCCCATTCGGCTCGCGGCACGATGAGCACCTCCACCGGCGCCAGCTGTTCCTGAATGAGGAGCCGGTCGAGCCACGGGGTGACATACTCGCGGTCGTTGTCCTTCGTGAGCAGGGCCAGCGTGGTGCAGCCGTGCCGCCGAAGCTGCCGGCCAAAGGCATCGGTGGGCCGAAGGAGCTGGTACCGCGCCGCGAGAGCCGGCAGGCAGTCGAGGAGCGCGGCAGCGGTCTGGTGCGGCCTGGCCGTCGTGCCGACACCGAGGAAGTTGAGCTCCACGAGCCGCGGCCCGTCTCTGGTCTCGAGAAAGTCGAACCGTGCATTCCCGGAAATCACCTGCTGGCGGACGGGCAATGACTGCATGAGCCCCTGGAAGGCGTCGCCCGTAAACGTCGCCGGATCGAGCCGTGCAGCAAACTCGGCCAGGGCCGCGGCGCACACGCGACGGGTAAGCGATTCGTAGGTGGCGTGCTCAGCCCGTGAAATGACAAGCGGCTCAATCGCCACATCGCGGAGGTCGCCGTCTGCACAGAACTTGCGAGCTACGAGGCGTTCGCGAAACGCATCCTTGTCGAGCCCCGCGACCATCATCCGGACATCGTCAGGCAGGCTTCGCGGCATCGGCACCCTCCTCGCGCTCACACAGCACGGGCACGATCCCGCCACCCGTGCAGAGATTGACTTTGCCGCCCGTCAAAGAAAACCGGCTGAAGTAACCGGAAATTTCCGCGGTAACAAGCTCCCGACGGGCCACGTCGTAGCGGTACGAGACGTGGACGGCGAGATCGGCGATCGCCTCGCCGGAGAGCCCATGCACCGTCCTGACCGGAAACCGGTCGGGCTCGATCCGTTCTTGGAGGATCGCATCGGGGTCGTTCCAGTGGGCGAGCATCTCGGGCTCGTCGAGGAAGACACCTTCGCCCGAATGACGGTCACGGAGCTTGAGAACCCAGCGGCCCGCCTCGGCCTGCGGGACATCGCGGGGTTGGCATGTCCGCGGCACGATTCCCTTGAGGCTCGGCGCGCGGTCGACGAGCCAGCCCAGGTCCTTGTCTTCGGCGAGGAGTGTAATCGGGTGGTCGTGAAACTTCACACCTGAATCAAGGAGTCGCGCGAGCGTCTGGCGATTGGACTCGGCATGCGGCCCGGCGAACGCCGCGGGGCCGTCGAGCGAACGGAGGTAGATCGCATCGCAGGGTTTTCCAGCGACGACGATCACACCGTCGCCGAACTCGATCGCTGGAAAGTCAGGCTCGGCGACAACGACTGACTCGATGGGCGCGAGCACTTCCTGGATCAGCTCCCAGTCGTGCTGGGAGTAGATGGATCGTTTCTCCTTGACGAGAATTGCGACGCGGCGAACGCCCTGCTCGCGCAGACGGTCGCGAAATCGCTCGGCAGGTCGGAGAACCGTGAACTGCTGGCGGAGTCCGTCCGTAACGTCGAGCACCGCGAGCGCCGCCTGCGGCGCATACTCCACGGCGCTCAGGTTCACCCAACCCCCTTCGAGCAGCCTGGGCCTGCCCCCATCGAGCAGAAAGTCGAGCCGAACGTTTCCAAAAAGCTCAGCCGGCAGCCGTGCGACCCAGTGTCCGATCCAGTTGAGCGACCAGTCATTGACGTGGTCGTTGCCCGCATGCACATCGAGGACGCGGGCCAGGGACGCAGCCACGATCTGCCGACAGATGGCGGAAAATTCAGCGGCCTGGCCAGCTGTGACGACCCGTGGAAGGATCGAAATATCACATGGCTCCGGGTCGCTGCCATCGTAGGCACGCCGCGCCCGGGCTGCGTCAAAGAACCGCTCGAACAGGTCTGGTGACGCCGCGGCCAGCGACGCCACCCTGCCGTCGACACTCGTGGCGATGGCGAGCTACCTCCGCACCGGCCTGAACGTGCAGGCGGCCTGGATCGTATCCACGAGCCGTCGTGCCCGCGGCTTGAGCGTACGGCCATCCGGCCCGAGCATCGACTCGTACGAATAGACCTTGCAGATCTCGTCGGACTGACGAAGAAGATGCGTCCCCTCAACCGGAATCTCGCCGCTGATGACGAACTCGTCGTACGACTCGGTCTGCGACAGCCGCTCGGCTGGCCCGAGGTACCGGAGGCCCGCATCCTCGAGAACATACCGGCCTGGCTCAATCACCGACTCGACCACCACATCCTCGCCGGCGATGTTGTGGAGACAGAGCTGCGAGACATCAAGCGGTCGGCTCGACCGGTTGTATTCCTCGACGAACTCATCGTCGACCGTGACCGACGGCAGGAACGGAACCATGTGGAGGAAACTCACAGGAATTCGACCGAGCTCCTGTTCGCGGTCGGCCATGAGCGCCGTCGTGCCCAGGAAGCGTGGATTGATCTCAGTGAAGTAGACCTGCTGTCCGTCGGAGATGTAGTCGATCCCGAAGATTCCCTGGAAGCCGGTGCGACCATCCACAGAGAGGCCGCCAAGCCACGCACCGATCCGCGTCTGCATGGCCTGCATTTGCTCGATCTCGTGCTCCTGAAGGAGCGATCCCGAGAAATCATTCCCACACCAGCCGAAGCTCAGGTTGGTAAGGCCTGGCTGCCCGATGATCTGGAGCGACGGCTCGCCGAGAAGGGTTCCGGTGTCGGTACGGACCGCCGCCATGCTGAGGCTGCGACCGTGGATATACCGCATCACCGCAGCCGCGGACCCACGATGGGCCTCGGCGATGGCACGGAAGTCGGCCTCGTCGTGGACCAGATAGAGGCCCGACCCGGCCGCCGACTGCTCGAGACTGACAACCAGTGGGAGGCCGTACTGACGCACCAACGGCTCGAACAAGGCCGGATCGAGTCGCACTTCCGAACCGGGGATGACCGGCACACCGAGGGCCTTGAGCTGCCGCCGCACCCAGGTGCGACGGTTGAGCTGTTCCGTGATGGCGGCCGACGGGTTCATGATCCGGATGCCCGGATACGCCGCCGCGAGCCGCTCGAGCTCGGCCGACGCCTGGTAGCAGAGCACGTAGGACTCTGGAAAATTCTCGTGCAGGCGGCGGAGGCCTTCTTCAAAGAAGGGCCGCAACTCTGCCATGTCCGAGTCGGTTCTGACTCCCGACGCCTTCTCCCATGAGAAGAAGTGGTCGAATAGATTTTCGCATCGGGCAGGTTCCTTGCCATACCGCGTCATCGCCATGACGTTGATGTGCGGTGCTAAGAAATCCCCCGAGAGCCAGTCGAGCATACGCAGCGAATAGCAGCCAAGACCTCGATCAAGGAGCGCCGGATGGCGGTCAAAGGTCTCGAAGGTCTGCTCGACCGAGGCGAGCAGTTGCGTCATGACGCACCTCCTGCCCGACGGTTCGGTATGGAAACAACGGGTGAGAAATCACGGCGCCGGATGCGGCGCCTGAGGGAAACCAAAAGGATCGCGGGGCTCATTGGCCTCGACGCTCACATTTCCAGCGGAAGGAGATCCGCGACGAAAGGACTCGGCAGGTAGGAAGGAAGCAAACGCGGAAGGTGCACATCGCGTGCCACGTCATGCAAACGACGCGCGGCGCGAGAAACTTCGTGCAGGAGACGGCATGCGGGCCACTGGCCGCACACATACTCATGGAAAAAATGACAATCCATGGGAACGTCGAGCGAGGTGGGGAAAGACCGACTGGGAAGTTTTTTCAAGTTTACACGCGCGACATCAGGTTGCGATCGTACGCTCGGAACGATCAAGCTTCTCTCGCGCTCCATTCAAAGCCGGTAGCTGCCCGGTCCCCGGGTCGCCACAAGGGAAAATGGTAGAAGTGGGAAAGTCCCATTTCAAGAATCACACCCGGCGTCGGTCCATTTCCCCAGGTCCGGCGGGTATTCCCCTGGCATGAGCCTGGTTTCCAATGGCCCATCACGGTAGCCATACCCCCCCCTCTTTAGGGGCTCCAGCCGACGCGATCCCGCCCGGTTGGGCGGCGGCAATCGGATTGGGCGAAGCCATCTTGGCAGCCGCCCGCTTCGATCTCGACACCGAAGGTCGGTTCACGTCAGGTCGCATAGTCCTCACTCGCGGCAAACTTTTCAGTGCTGATCCGGCGACTGGAGACCGGGGGGGCCCCCCGTTGGCATGGCCACTGGATGCCACGGTCCATCTTCGGACGCGGATCCGGACTTCCTTCGGCCGGCTTGAACTCGTGAGGGATGGGAGGCCTGAAGCTGTTTGGATGTTCTCAGCCGCGAAGGCTGCAGGCATGCAGACGCTCGCCGAGGCCTGGGAGTCTCGAGGAAGGGTGTCGCATCGCGAGGCCCAGGATCCAGAAGAGCCGGCGGTCCAGGTGCCATCCCCTCGCTGGGACGACGATGACCGCGGGTCGGCCGGGGCAGCTTGGCAGCCGCTCTGGCGGGTTATGGCGTTTGTCCGCGGCCATGCAGGGATGGCGATCCTCGGCTCTGTCTTGTCTCTGGCCAGCACGGCTATGGCGCTGGTGCCACCCTATGTGACGATGCCGCTTGTCGACGACGTTTTGATTCCGCGCCAGTCCGGCCGTGATGTCGCCTTCTCACTCGTCTGGTGGTACCTCGGGATCCTAGCTGGCGCCGCCATCCTCTCCTGGCTCCTTTCCTGGGCGCGACAGTGGACGCTCGCGCGGGTGAGCGAGCGGATTGCGGCCGATCTGCGAAACCGCACGTATGCCCACATGCATGGGCTGTCGCTCGACTTCTTCGCCACCCGCCGTACCGGCGACCTCATCGCCCGTGTCGGCAGCGATACCGAGCGGATCAACAATTTTCTCTCGATCAACCTCGTGGATTTCTCATCCAACGTCCTGCTCGTGGTGCTCACCGCGGTCGTGCTCATCTGGCTGAGCCCCATGCTGGCGCTGTTCACGCTCCTCCCCTTCCCGCTCATGGCCTGGGTCGTCAATGCGGTGCGAGAGCGGATGCGGCGGGGCGTCACGCGGGCGGGGACTGCGTGGGGCGACATGACGAGCGTGCTGGCTGATGCGATTCCGGGTGTGCGAGTCGTCAAGGCGTTCGCGCAGGAATCGCGGGAATGCGACCGGTTCGCCGCGGCCAACTCTGCTGTCGTCGCGGCGAATGATCGAGTCAACGTGCTCTGGTCTTTCTTTGGCCCGCTCGTCAGCCTGGCCAACGAAGTGGGCCTCCTGGTCGTCTGGGCCGCCGGCGCCTGGCTCGTGTTTGGCGAGAACCTGACCGTTGGAACGCTCACCGCATTCCTCGCCTACATTGGTCGGTTTTATGGAAGGCTCGAGTCGATTGTCCGCATGCTGCCGGCGACACAGCGGGCAGCAGCGAGCGCCGATCGCATCTTCGAAATCCTCGACTGCTCACCGACCGTGGCCGAAGCGGATCGGCCTGTCTCGCCGGGCCGAGTCAGCGGACGCATCGACCTTGAGGGCGTGCGATTTCGGTACGGCTCTCGCGAGGTGCTCCATGGTATCGATCTCGTGATCGAGCCTGGCGAAATGATCGGCCTTGTGGGCACCAGTGGCTCCGGCAAGACGACGCTCGCGAATCTGGTTTGCAGGTTCCATGACCCTTCGAGTGGAACCATTCGAGTCGATGGCGTCGATCTGCGGCGGCTGTCACTGGCCGAGTACCGACGCAATCTCGGCGTCGTGCTCCAAGAGCCATTTCTATTTTTTGGCACCGTGACAGAGAACATCGCCTACGGGAAGCCCGATGCCACGCGAGAAGAGATCGTGCGCGCAGCCCGCGCGGCAGGGGCCCACGACTTCATTCTTCGCCTCCCTGCGGGCTACGACTCGAGGGTCGGCGAGCGGGGCAACTCTCTTTCCGGCGGTGAACGGCAGCGAATTTCGATCGCCCGGGCGCTCCTCGTGGATCCGCGGATCCTCATCCTCGATGAGGCCACGTCGAGTGTCGATCCCGAAACCGAGGCCGTGATTCAGTCAGCCATCGATCGGCTCGTGACGGGCCGCACCACGATCGCGATCGCGCACCGCCTCTCAACCCTCCGTCGCGCAGACCGTCTCGTCGTCCTGGATGACGGGCGGATCGTGGAGGTGGGCACGCATGAAGAGCTGCTGGCAGCCGACGGCGTCTACGCGAGGCTCGAGCGGGCGCAGCGGAAGGCTGCCGAAGAGGAGGCCATACCGTGACCGAACCTGCGTGGCAACTCGTGCGACGGGACGATGGTGGCCTCGACTTCCTGGCGGCCGACGGCACGCGACACGAGGATGTCGAGGTCCGACGAGGTTTTCCGTTCTCCGCGCCACGTGAAGGGATCGCGATCATCTCGGCGGGCGGAAGCGAGCTCGTCTGGATTGAGTCACTGGAGTCGGTCGATCGCCGACTGGCCGCGCTCCTCGAGGAAGTCCTCTCGCACCGCGAGTTCATGCCGGTGATCGACCGCATTGTGTCTGTCTCGGAGGGCCGTCCGGCTGAGTGGAACGTGGTCACCGATCGCGGCCCGCATCGCTTCTCCGTCGCCCATCCCGACGACGTGTCCCGACAGTCAGACGGCGGCCTGGTCCTCACCGACACCGACGGTATCCGCTACCGGATTCCGGCATCTGCCGCTCGGGACCTTCGCAATCGCCGCCTCCTCGACCAAGCGACATAGCGCGTCAAAGTGCCCCTTGTTGACGGAGCGGCCGTGGCCCTCCCAGCTTCCGCGGGACCACTTTCCCTGGCCCGTAATATGGACGGATTACACGGCTCGTGACGGAGCGTGGGCCATTTGGTGGTGAAAAAACAGTGTTTTTTCCTCATGCCACCGCTTGCGGGCCGTGCGGGTCGGATTACTCTGCAAGGGTTCCTTCGAGGAGACCATTCATGTTTCGCTTCGTCTCGGCTGGTGTGTGTCGTGCGACGGTGTTCGTCGCCTGCCTGATGTTGGCCATGCCTGCTCGCGCCCAATGTGATAGCTGCGGTGTCGCAGCCGTCGTGGCCCCAGCAGCGGTCCCGACCCAAACCTATCGCCTCGATTTCCAGACGGTCTACGACGAGCAGCAGGTTACGGCCTACCGCGTCGAGTACGAAACCGTCTACGACACAAAGACCTACACGGTGCAAAAGCCGGTGATGGAGACGCAGACCCAGGAGCGTCGCTATACGGTGCAGAAGCCCATCTGGGAAACGCAGACTCGTGAGGAGCGAGTCACCGTCATGAAGCCCGTGTGGGAGACGGTGATCGAGGATCGAAGCTACGACGTAACCAGCGATGTGATCGAGACGAGCACTCGCGACGAGCAGTACACCGTCATGAAGCCCGTCTACGAGACGGTGATGCAGCAGCAGGTGCAGACCGTGCGGAAGCAGGTCATTGAGACGAGCGAGCGAGAGCAAAACTTCACCGTCACCGAGCCAGTGACCACGATGCATACGGCCTTTTCGGTCGGCACGCAGGCAGTCGACACGGTGACGCCCGTCGTGACCCCTGGCACCACCGCGCTCGGCTGGGCGCCAGCGACATGGGTCGTCGATCCGTTCACAGGCATGGCTGTCTTACAGCGAGGTGGCCTCGCCTGGACGATGACCCCCGGCACCGTCGTCAACCAGGTCAACCGCAGCTTCCGCCCTGTCTACACGCCGGTGCAGGTGCCGCAGACCACGTTGGTCAACCGTGTCGTGACCCAGAGGGTGCCCGTCGAGACCATCCGCTACGTGGACGAGCAGGTCGTGCAACAGGTGCCAGTGCAGACCATGAAAATGGTGGCTGAGACCGCCGTTCGTCAGGTTCCTGTCCAGACCGTTCGGAAGCAAGTGGAGCGAATCGAAAACAAGGTTCAGGTCCAAGTCTGCCGCATGGTGCCTGAGGAACAGGTCCGCCAGATTCCGACACAAGTGATGAAGGTCATCACCGAGGAACGCGTGGAGCCAGTGCAGGTCCAGGTCATGAAATACGTTACGGAGGAGCGGACGGTGCAGGTACCGCGTGTGGTCGAGAAGCGAACACCTGTCACCTACACCCAGCGAACTCCACGAACCGTCGTCATGCGGGTGCCGCTGGACGCCTGTGGCAACCCGCTACCGGTCGCGGCCGCTCCCTCAGCGGCGAGCCGTCCCACGTCGGCGACGACGCCAGCACCCGCGCTCGACCGTCAGACAACGGGCTCGACGCCGGTGCGAACGTACAGCGATCGCCCCGAAACCGCCGCGGCTGGCGAGGGCTGGGCTGCGTCGGACATGCCTCATGCCACGCCCGATGGTGCAGCGGTGACGGCTGAGCGGCCGACGTCGGCTGCCGATTCTGGGTCAGCCAAGCCTGAGCCGATTCCGTCGCCCCGTGAGGCCGAGCCCACCGTGGCCGCACCTGGCCCACGTGTCGAGCCTGCCCCACCCACCCACGACCAGCGGGATGTGCCTGCCTCGGGCGCGAGCGGCAGGGAACTCCTGCGGCCGGTGCCCTCGTCAGACCACACGACTTGAACTGGTCGAGTGGCGCCGCTCCACTAGCAGGCTGTGGAAGAAGTCTGCTCCCGCGGGATGTGGCGGTTGCCGACTATGGAAAGCCTTGGCTCTTCCATCGGTAGGCCACGCCCGCTTGCGGGTCACACGGCTGGAGAGGCCTTGTTCCACGGGCGGCTAGCTGTCTCGTTTTTGTGGTGCGGAGGCGTTGCTGATGTGTCAGCGGTTCAAGACGTTTATTGCAGCGAGCCTCGTGATGGCGTGCGCTGCCCTGGCTGGCCCCACCTGTTTCGCCGCCGAGCCCATCCGAGCGCTCATTGTCGACGGCCAAAACAATCATGCCTGCTGGCCGAAAACGACCCAGATGATGAAGCGATTCCTTGAGTCGAACGATCGCTTCAAGGTCGACATCGTCACGCATGCTGCCAAGGGCGCTGATCCTGATTTTAAGCCAGCGTTTGCCGACTACGACGTCGTGGTGAGTAACTTCGGCCACGGCGCCGCTGACTGGCCGAAGGAGACGCAGGCCGCCTTTGAGGCGTATGTTCGTGACGGTGGTGGGTTCGTGGCCGTGCATGCCGCCGACAACTCGTTCCCAGCTTGGGATGCCTACAACCGAATGATCGGCCTCGGCGGCTGGGGCGGCCGTAATGAGAAGAGTGGCCCATACGTCTACTACGACGAGGCGGGCAAGCTTGTCCGCGACCAGTCGCCAGGCAGTGGTGGCAGTCACGGCCCGCAGCATGCGTTTCCGGTCGTCGTCCGTGCCGCTGACCACCCGATCACCCGAGGGATGCCGGCCAGCTGGATGCACGCGAAAGACGAGCTCTACGACAGCCTCCGAGGCCCGGCGGAAAACATGCACGTGCTCGCCACAGCCTGGTCACCCAAGACCAAGCGACATGAGCCGATGATCATGACCATCGACTACGGCAAGGGGCGTGTCTTCCATACGCCGATGGGTCACGAGACCTATTCCATGGAGTGCATCGGCTTTCTCACGACCTTCCAGCGAGGCTGCGAATGGGCTGCCACGGGGAATGTTACGATCCCGCTCCCGGAGGATTTTCCGGGCGACAAGGTTTCGAGCCGAGCATTCGCACCGTAGGTCATTCTGTCGATGTCACAGCGTGTCATGGATGACGCCTCAGATACGTCCGCCACCCTGGCGGATGAGCCGCCTGCGGAAGCTGGCGTGAGAAGGCTCCACAGTCCGGCAATGGTGGCCGATCTCCTCGGCGTCCCAGCAGCCGCGATCCGGCATTGGATTCGCACGGGTCTCCTCGCAGTGGTCCAGCGTGCAGGCTCCCTCGAATGGCTCGACTTCTCGCAGCTCGTGGTTGGCCGGAGGCTGGCCAGGCTCCTCGCCTCGGGGCTCTCGCTTCGGGAGATTGATGCCAAGCTCACCGACCTCGCTCCGGGCGGTGGCTCTGCGGCCGCTCGGGCCGTGGACCGTGTGGTCGTCGATGGCCGCCGTCTGTCGATCGCCACTGATGGCCATCTCTTGAGCGCCGGCGGGCAACTTCAGTTCTCGTTCTATACCGATGCGCTCCGTGGATCACGACCCGACATTTCGACAGACTCTGGTCCGGCTGTCGTGGACTTGCCCGATCGATTCACAGACGATGTTCCATCGGCACTGCTCCCTCGGTCGCACCGCGGCGATATGGTCGACGAGATCCTCGACTTGGCAGATGACCTCGAGGCTGCCGGCGAATTCGTGGAGGCGGCCGAGGCGTTGCGGGCGGTGCTTCAGGCACAGGGGCCGTCGGCCGAAGTAAGTTTTATGCTGGCCGAGTTGCTCTACCGTGCGGGTGATCTCACCGCTGCCCGCGAGCGGTACTATTCCGCGATCGAGCTCGATGCCGACCATCTCCGAGCCCGCACGAGCCTGGGTTGCGTGCTCGCAGAACTCGACGAAGGGGAGCTTGCTCTTGCCGCGCTCGAGGGTGTCTTACGACAAGAGCCAGACTACGCCGACGCCCACTGGCACATGGCCGGTGTCCTGGCATCGCTCGGCCGCGATGCGGAAGCTCGCCGGCACCTGCGGCGGTTTCTCGCCCTGGCCCCCGAGAGCCCCTGGGCCGGCCAGGCCCGCGACCGTCTCGGCGATGACGGGTGACGGACGGTCCATCCCCGGCAAGAACGACACCGTTGGTCGTCGTTCACAGCGCGTCGTCGGTGCGGAAGGTGAGCTCCACAAACCGTTCCAGAGCTTCGGCGGGCGACTCGTGGGGAAAATTGCTCAGAACAACTTCCTTGGCGTAGAGCTTGCCTATGTAGCGCCGGTGGCGGGCAGCCGACACTCGGCTGGCCAGGAAGTCACGATGGGCAGAGTTGATGACGATCTCATTGGTCGCCGATTCGTAGCGGCTTCGCCACGGTCGACCATGCTCCGCCTCAAGTCGATACGCCGGGAGGCCGCGGGAGGTCGGGCCGTCACCAGAGTCTTCGAGAAACTTCACCTCGACCGTATCGGTCGCCTCGATCTCGCCCTGGCGGGCGGTTACCTCGACCACGGCCAGCCCCTCGGTATCGGCCCGCACCCGACAGGCGGTGGCATCGGCCGAAAGCCAGGCCGTCCCTGAAACCAGCCGCCAGTGAAGCGACACACTCGACGAGACAGACACCCCAGCGGCATCGTGGCACACCGCTGACAGCTTGGCCTCGCCACCCGGCGGACGCCGGGGATGCCTCGGTACGATATGTACCGCTGCCAGTGGCCCGGCCTCGGGCGGAAAGAGGACAGGCTCGCGCGCTGCTCCGGGAGATGTCGCTTCGGTGTCAGCACCCTCGCCAAAAGCTTCGCCGCGTGCCCCGGCTGCGGCCTCGCCGCCCTGCTTCGGCACGTCGAAGAACAGATAGTCTTCCGCCGGAAGGTCGGCGAGCGCCGACGCAAACGCCTTATGAACCTGCCTGAGAATCTGTCGGCTCGCGCGCTCAGTCTCAGCCTCGCCAAGTTTTTCGAGGGCCGCGGTGATGTCGCGGGCAATCGCTTCGCCGGCGGCCACGAGCGCCGCGAGCGCCGCGTCGGCCACGACGCCGGAGCGGGTGCCTGGGGCGAGCGCGAGCGCATCACAGTCGATAAGCCCTTCGAGCCGACTGTCGGTCCACGGAGCCTGCTGAAAAGTCAGTAACTCCGCAATGTCGCGCAGCACACGCGTGCCGTCTTTACACAGAGCGATACCACCAGAACCGTCGCCCACGGACCGAGCGTAGACTTCCACGTGCACGTCTCCCAGCGGCGTCGGATAGCGACGAGGAATGTCGAGCCGCTCGCCATCAAACTCCCGTGGCACCACGGGGATCTCGCGGTGGGCGAGACGATCGTATACGACCACCGCCACGCCCGTGCGTCGGAGACGATCGCGAAGCTCGGCGGAAAGATAACGGGCAACCTTCTCGCCTGTGACGATGTTGCGGGTTGCCTCCAGGAGCGGACCCACCACCACGCGGGTGCCGGCAGCCGTGATGAGCCCTTTGCCTGGCCGGATCGTGTACTCGCGGCGACTTCGCACAAGATGCAGCTCATAGGGTCGGCCATCGCTCCCGGCCGATGTCATTCGCAGCTCATCGCCGAGGCTCCAGAAACTCAAGAGCCCGATCCCAAACTCGCCGTGCACCCCCTGCCGACCACGGGCATCGAGCCGCCGCTTCATCGAATCGCACAGATGCGTCGCGATCCGCTCGAAGTCAGGGCGACCGGTTTCGCCAACCGCCACGCCGCGGCCATCATCCTCGACGGCGATGAACGTTTTGCCACGCTGACGACTGCGGAGGATCCGCACATGGCGAGCCCCAGCGTCAATGGCGTTCTCAACCAACTCACAGATCGCCTTGAGGGGATGCGTCTGCGAGTGGGCGATGATCGTGATGGCATTCCACTGGTCGCCAATCGTGAGCGTGCCAGTGGTTGGACTAGTGGAGCGAGTGGCCATGATGGCCATCCTCGCTCATTTCTACCGCGCGTCCAGCCTCCGACGAGCTACTGCGTGGAGTCAGTGGCGCCGGTGGGCGGCGGCAGCGTGGCCATCCGCAGCCTGGCCTCCGAAGCGACCATGTATGGCCGCTTGTATTCAGGCATGTAGCCACGAGCACCACGGACGGTCACCTGCTGGCCGACCATCGGAGCGAGATTGACACCCGGCTGGGGTGTCACAAACACCAGCACGTTGTTGTTGCCATCGACGAGCGCCCACCGAGGGGCATCAGGGCGTCGCGACACAACTGTCGCAAGGCGGCCCGCCGTTTCGACTTGATCCGGTGGTGTCCAGTCGGTTCGGCCATCGGCAGAACGTCCCCCAGGCAGCACGCCCGGTCGGACCGGCCGTGAGCCCAGCGCCGACAGACTCGACCACATGCCGCCGAGCCTCAGCGAAG
Source organism: Planctomycetota bacterium (assembly GCA_031403195.1). GTDB lineage: Bacteria > Planctomycetota > Planctomycetia > Pirellulales > UBA1268 > QWPN01. The sequence goes on from JANNSZ010000085.1 coordinate 36,592, forward strand.
CATCCCCTTCTTGAGCCGCAGGAAGGAGCGTCTGTTGCTTGGCCTCGATCGCCTCGAACCGCGCCAGCCGCGCATCGATCGCCCCGGCTCGCGTCCGTTCCTCGGCGGATGTCGCGCGGGTGGCAGCCAGGCGGAGCCGCTCGCGAATTCCTTCGAGGTGCCAGTTGTCGCTCGAACCTGCGACTGCCAATGACAGAGCCAGGTCGATGTCGGCGAGCTCATCGGCAGGCACTGCAGCAGCCCCAGCGACAGCCGGCGCAGCAGCCGGAGTCGAGAGATCAAAGACGTTCGTGCCGCGTGGAAGCCAGCCCGAGAGCAGCCTGGTGACGCCGCTCCCCGTGGAGAGGCCCGGCATGGCGGCTGCGGCCGGCTCGTCCACTTCCGCCACGGCACGAGTGACCGCAGCGCTGGCATCGCGAATCGATTCGAGCGCCTCACTCGCGGCGGCCAACCCTGCGGCGGCCGTGGGCTGTGCGATCTTCGGCGCGAGCTCTGGAGGCAGATTGAGATCAGGCCCCCACGCCCATCGAAACTCACCGGCTGGCGGTTCGATCCGCAGCCACTCTCCGGCATGTCGTCCAGATGCGATCATGACGCGTTCGACTACCCGTACACGCTCTCCAGCCTCGAGCGCCACCTGCGTGACATGACGGAGTTCGTTGAGACCGGATCCGACGCGGGCCACAGCGCGATCGGTCACCACCACGGCGGTGAAATGATTCCTCGGTGTCGTCGCGCCGCTGTCAGCCTCGTCGACTACGTCGCTGGCCCGTACCCAGCTGAAGCTGCCGGCCGGCGGCCGCACGGCGCAGTAGCCCGAATCGTCAATGGCCCACACCTCGAGCGGAGTTCCCGCATCAATACGGTCGGTGGGATAGAAGTCGTCGCCGGGGCCGGAGCGTAGGAGCGTACGAGGCGCCGAAACCTCAACGGTCACCGGCAGGTTCGCGGCCATCGCCGTGCCACCCATGATGCCCACGAGGAGTACGGGCACAATGCAACGCCAGCGCAGCGCTTCGCAAGCGACCAGCGGCGGCATGAAGGGGGCGTGCATGGCAAATCCAGGGAGAATGCCGCGAGTGGATACAGGCCCGCGACCAACCGGACAAGCCAAAAAAACGCGTCGACGAGGCTTGGGCTTCCTCGTCGACGCGCTGGCGAAAGGCAGCCGGAGCCGCCCGTCTCGAGTCCCTTGTAAGCCAGCCACCGCGTTGGCTCAAGCCTCGATTTTTGACTCCGCTGAGGGTCCGAAAAACTGTCCACGAACCCGCAGAAATACCCCGCCGTAGAGGGGGTTTTGCGGGGAGCGGGCGGCGGGGGCAATCTGCGGCACGCCACCCTGCAGTGGCCGGGGAGTGATAGCACTGAATGCTAGCAGGCGGCCTCATCGGTTCACCTCCCGTGGTCTGCGTTCTATGATGCCTGGTGCGAGAGGCTCCAGTCTTTGATCAGGGCACTTGCGTTCATGGGATAACGCCACCGTCGAGGAGTCTGAAACGTGACCGAGTGTTTCGGAAGCACCCCTTGGAAGACCATCGTCGCATGGGCGGGCATGGTGATCGTTTTCGCTGGGTGTGCACCGCGCGGAGGAACGTTGACGCCGGAGGAGGTCGTCGAGATCGAACAGATCGAGATGAAGCCACCCGCGCCAGTAGCCCCACCATCGGCGGCTAAGCCCGTCGCCGAGACCGGTGCCGAAGCCCGCAAGGCGGTTGACGAAGAGAAGGCCGCTGCCGACAAGGCGATCGACGATGCAGCGAAATCCATTACCCCGCCAGATGCCGCCCCGGCCAGTTCCCCGAAGCCCGCGGCCTCCGACCCCATTCGCGCGGCAGTGAAAGCCGCAGAGGGGAGACGTGAGAAGGGGATGCTTGGAGAACCGTCGCTCACCGCTGGCGTGCCCGGCAGCGGCCCGATCACGCTCGACCAAATCGATGCTTGGCTCGCCGATACGCAGAACCATGTGGTCATCGATCCTGAACTGCCACTCGGCCTCTCCCAAGGGGCAGGTCAGATTCAGGGCATCGCTGCGAATCCGCTCACGCGGGCGAAGATCGAGCTTGGCCGTCAGCTCTATTTTGATCCACGCCTCTCCGCGGACTCCACCGTCTCCTGTGCCACCTGCCACGATACGGCAACAGGCTACGCCACCCACACGAAGACGGGCGTTGGCATCAACGGCCAGGCAGGGAACCGCAACTCGCCGGTCGCCTTCAATCGCATTCTCTCGGGCCCACAGTTTTGGGACGGCCGTGCGGAATCGCTCGAGGCCCAGGCGGTCGGCCCGATCGCCAACCCGATCGAGATGGGGTTTACGCATGAGGGCATCGTCGATCGCCTCGCCACGATTCCCGTCTACGCGAAGCAGTTTGATGCCATCTTCGGTGACCTGTCGATCGATCGTGTGGGCCAGGCGATTGCCTCGTTTGAGCGAACGATCGTGACTCAGCCGGCCCCGTTCGACTTTTATGAGCAGCTTCTGCCCTTCACTCGGATGGACGAGGAAGACATCGCCGATGACGAGGAACTGGCCACTAAGTATGCCGCAGCCAAGGCAGCTGCCGAAGCCCACCCGATGAGCGAGTCGGCACAACGAGGCCGTGACCTCTTTTTCGGCAAAGCGAGTTGCAGCGCCTGCCATGTGGGTGCCAACCTGGCCGATGAGCAGTACCACAATCTCGGTGTCGGCATGGCTGCGAGTGAACCCGACCTGGGGCGATTCGTGGTGACGAAAAAAGAAAGCGACACGGGTGCGTTTCGGACGCCGACGCTGCGCAACGTGGCCCTCACCTCGCCCTACATGCATGACGGATCGCAGGCCACGCTCGAAGAGGTCGTGGCGTGGTACGACAAGGGCGGCCATGCCAACCCCCACCTGAGTGACAAGATCAAGCCGCTGAAACTCTCTGAGCAGGAGCGGGCCGACCTCGTGGAATTCATGAAGGCCTGCACGAGCGCCACTCCGCCGGTTGAAACGGGCCGGCTGCCCATCGCGGCCGACCAGTGAACACGTCCCGCACCCTCACGCCCATTGCCGAATCCTCGCGGCCGCTCTACGCGGGCGTCGACTTGGGCGGCACAAACATCAAGGCGGCGCTGGTCGATGACCAGGGCCGGGTGCTCGCGTTTCACACCGAGCAAACCCATGCGGACCGCGGACCCGAGGATGCCGCCAGGCGGATGGGCCAGGCCGTTTTAATCCTGGCTCGAAGCGTGGGGATTGCCGCGACCGACATTGCGGCCGTCGGCGTCGGCTCCCCAGGGCCTCTCGACCTCACAGCGGGCACGATCGTGCGAGCCGGCAATCTCGTCGGCTGGGACAACTTTCCGCTGAGGGATCGGGTCGCCGCGCAGTGCGGGCTACCCGTGACGTTTGCCAACGACGCCAACGCGGCGGCGTACGGCGAGTTCTGGGTGGGGTCGGCCCGCGACTACAACTCGCTCGTCCTGCTCACGCTCGGCACCGGTGTCGGCGGGGGCATCATCATCGGCGACACGAATGTCGAAGGCGCCCACAGTCACGGCTCGGAATGCGGCCACATGATTGTGGACCCATCGGATTCGGCTCGCATGTGTCCGTGTGGACAGCCAGGACACCTCGAGGCGTATGCGAGCGCAAAGTCGTTGATCGCAAGGGCGGGTGAAGCGATCGCAGGAGGCGGCACCGGATCGCTCGCGCACGCGGTGGCCGCTGGCGAGCCCCTCACGCCGATTCTCATCGGCCGCGAGGCAGCAGCCGGTGACCCACTGGCCATGGAACTCGTGATGGAAACAGCCCGCTGGCTCGGCATCGGCATTGTCACGCTGCTCCACACCATCGACCCTGCAGCCGTGATGATCGGCGGAGCGATGACGTTCGGCGGCGCAAACGCTCCCGTCGGCAAAGCATTCATCGCTCGGATTCACGAAGAAGTCGGCCGGCGTGCGTTCCCCACGCTCGCCGCAAAGACCGTGATCGGCTACGCCAGCCTCGGCGGCGACGCCGGGGCAATCGGCGCCGCCGGCCTCGCCCGCCTCGTACATCAAAAACGGTGAAGCGGGCGAGCGCCGCTATTGAGTCGCTGCGCGGGCCGAGCCTGAGCCAGCCGGGCGACTGCACTCACGAACTCCAGTGCGGCATCCGCTCGGGGTTGCCCGTGCCATGGAGCCGGCGTGGGAAACAAGCGCAGCCAGGATGGCGAAGCGCAGTTTCCGTCGAGTGAGCGCAGGCCTGGAGGGCCGGAGCGAACGTCCGGCGACATGGCACGGGCAAGCTGACGCCGCTATTGATCCGCTAAGCAGATCAATGCTGATTCTGCCGGGGCTGCCATGCCTCCGGCAGAATCACGCTCGACGCGGGCAAGCCAAGGTTGCCCACCCCGAGCCGGCCGGCCTCCTGCCGGCCGTGCGAGTGCGATCACAAACCACCGTGCGGCTTCCGCTCGGGGTTGCCCGTGCCATGGAGCCGGCGTGGGAAACAAGCGCAGCCAGGATGGCGAAGCACAGTTTCCGTCGAGTGAGCGCAGGCCTGGAGGGCCGTAGCGAACGTCCGGCGACATGGCACGGGCAAGCTGACGCCGCTATTGATCCGCTACGCGGATCAATGCTGATTCTGCCGGGGCTGCCATGCCCCCGGCAGAATCACGCTCGACGCGGGCAAGCCAAGGTTGCCCACGCCGAGCAGGCCGGCCTCCTGCCGGCCGTGCAAGTGCGATCACAAACTCCAGTGCGGATTCCGCTCGGGGTTGCCCGTGCCAAGGAGCCGGCGTGGGAAACCGAGCGCAGCCAGGATGGCGAAGATCGGTTTCCGTCGAGTGAGCGCAGGCCTGGAGGGCCGAAGCGAACGTCCGGCAACATGGCACGGGCAGCCCCGAGCCACGGTTGGCCCTGATACTTCGAAGGCTATGCGTCCATTCGCCCGGAGACTCCGCCCCGTTACGCAGCCACTGAATTGCCTCTACAATCGCCCCCATGCCTATCGACTGCCGCCACATTCGCAATTTCTCGATCATCGCCCACATCGACCACGGGAAGAGCACGCTCGCCGACCGACTCCTCGAAACCACCGGCACGGTGGAAAAGCGGCAGCTCAAGGAGCAGATGCTCGACGACATGGCGCTCGAACGGCAGCGGGGCATCACGATCAAGGCCCGGGCCGTGCGGATGGAATACCGGCATGCAGGGGAACTGTATGAGCTCAACCTGATCGATACGCCCGGCCACGTCGACTTTCACTATGAGGTGTCACGAAGCCTCGCCTGCTGCGAGGGCGCGCTGCTCCTCGTGGATGCCTTCCAAGGCGTCGAGGCTCAGACGATGGCCAACGCCTATGCGGCAATCAACCTTGATCTGACCATCGTGCCGGTGATCAACAAGGTCGATCTGGTCCACGCCCGGGTGGATGAGGTGCTCGCCGAAATGGAGCAGAGCCTCGCCATCGACCCCGACGAGGTGCTGAGGGTCAGTGCTAAAACCGGGATCGGGATTGACATTCTTCTCGCGGCGATCGTGGACCGCATTCCCCCACCGCAGGGCGATCCACACGCCGTGCTGCGGGCGATGATTTTCGATAGTCACTACGACAGTTACCGTGGCGCGATCACCTACGTGCGGCTCGTGGACGGCACCGTCCGCAAGGGTCAAAAAATCCGCTTTTTGCGGACCGGGGCAACCCACGAGGTGCTCGAGCTCGGCCAGTTTGTTCCCCAGCGACGATCCTGCGAGGAGCTCGCTGCGGGGCAAGTCGGGTACCTCGTCTGCAATATCAAGGATGTCAAAGACGTCCATGTTGGCGACACCGTCACGATCCCCGGCGATGGGGCCGCCCCGGCGCTCGCCGGTTACAAGCGGCCGCAGCGGATGGTGTACTGCGGGCTCTACCCAAGCGATGGCGAAAACTTTGAAGAGCTGCGGGACGCGCTCGAAAAGCTCGCCATCAACGATCCATCATTCGACTTCGCACCGGAGAGCAGCGAGGCCCTCGGGTTCGGATTTCGCTGCGGCTTCCTGGGGCTCCTTCACATGGAGATTATCCAGCAGCGGCTCGAGCAGGAGGCCGACCTCGACCTCGTCCAGACGGCTCCCAACGTCACCTACCAGATCTTGAAGAGCGACGGCACGACAATCGAAATCACGAATCCCCAGGACGTGCCCGACTCCGGGCAGGTTGAGGAGTTTCGTCAGCCGATCGTGCGAACAAATTTTCTCGTGCCCGTCGAACACATCGGACCGGTGATGCAGCTCTCCACCGATCGGAGGGGCGTCTACATCAAGACCGAGTATCTTTCCCCCACCCGCGCGATAGTCGCCTTCGACCTGCCGCTGGGCGAGGTGATCTATGACCTCCACGACAAGCTCAAGAGCGTGACGCGGGGGTACGGCACAATGGACTACGAATTGGTCGGCTATTTTCCGGCTGATCTTGTGCGGCTTGACATCCTCGTGGGGGGCAAGCCGGTCGACGCGCTCTCGATCATTTGCGACCGGCGCGACGCTGACCGTCGCGGCCGATCGATCGTCAAGAAACTCCGCGGTGAAATCGACCGGCACATGTTCGAGATCGCCATCCAGGCGGCAATCGGCACGAAGATCATCGCTCGCGAGACGATCTCGGCCATGCGAAAGAACGTGACCGCCAAGTGTTACGGCGGCGACATCTCGCGCAAGAAGAAGCTCTGGGCCAAGCAGAAGGAAGGCAAGAAGCGGATGAAGAGCGTCGGCAGCGTCGACATCCCGCAGAAAGCCTTTCTTGCCGTGCTCGATACCGGGGTCGATCGACAGTAGTGCCCCACCCGTTCGGTCGGGAGGCGCAAATCCTTACCGCCTCGGGATTAGCCCCAAGTCGAGCCCAAACACGAACAGCATGAGCGAGAGAATCAGCGCGAGCCCCAGGTAGGACAGGGCCGCGACCACTGCCTCGCTCGGCGGCTTGCGTCGCACAAGCTCGTACATCAGAAAAACCATGTGCCCACCATCCAGGACGGGGATCGGCAGAAAGTTGACGACCGCAAGATTCGCCGAAAGCATCGTGAGGAACAGCAGGAGCCTGCCAAAGCCTTCCTCGGCCGACTTGCCAGCCTGCTTCGCGATCTCAATCGGCCCGCCAAGAAGTCGCGGACTAATGCGGTTGCTCCCGAGCTTGCCCAAGAAGGCATAGACGAGCGTCAGATCTTCGCCGGCCTTTCGCAGGCCGCGTCGGAACGCGCCGCCGACGGAACTCGCCTTGACCAAGCGGTATACGGGCTCGAAGACGAGGCCTCGCTCCGTAACAAACAGGTCCTTGGCGTCGATCGGCTCGATGACGACGCTCCGCTTCGTGCCGGATTCAGAGGTCGCCTCCAGTTGCAGTTTTGTGGCTGTCTCCACCTGCTGGAGCACCGCCATGACGGCGGGCCAGTTGGGCTCCTTGTCGGAGAGCGGCACTCCGTCGCCAGCCTCTTCGCCCTCTGGCATGAGAAAGGTCGCACGGGTCAGGATGTCACCAGGCTGAATACCGGCAGCGGCCGCAGGACTTTCTGGCGACACTGCGGTCACGGTGGGCAGCACAGCCATTGCGACACCAAGCGACGACACCGATGCCGGGCAGCCGATGCCCATCGTCTCGTCATCCCGCCAGGTCACCTCTCGGGGTGTGACTGTCATCTCCCGATTGGATTTTCCTTCATGAGCGATCGTCAGCGTGACCGACTGTCCCACACGCAGCGCAAGCCGATCATCGAGTGTGAGTGGATCACCGATGGGCTCACCGTCGACGGCCTGGATCTCGTCGCCGGTTTCGATACCGGCTTCCGCAGCGGGCGAGCCCTCTTGAACTGCCACGATGCGGCCTGCCGTGAGCACGAGCCCAACGACGCGTCGCCGCTGTGACGGAAGAACGATGTCGATTTGCTGTGATTCGTCGGAGCCAACCGGCGTACGTTTGACGCCGAGCGTGACGGGCTCACTCGGCCTTCGTGACAGCGCCGCAAGCAATTCAGCGTAGGTTTCGACCTGAACACCATCGATCGAGCGGATCGTGTCTCGCGGAGCAAAGGGAGGCTCAGCTCGGCCGGCGGCCCCCGAAAGGCCCTTCCCAAAATCCGCCGGGAGGGTCAGCGAAAACGGGCTCGTGACGCCGATCGTCGGCGCACCCAGATCGGTGTCGGGCCGAAGCGTGACGGTTTGGTTGGCGTCCGCCGGCGGACGACGAAACGTGAATTCAATGCCCGTCGTGACATCGCCCACGGTGACGCCATGCCTCAGGTCATTAAAGATTGGATTGTCGCGGTCGCCGATCTTCACGATTTCATCACCCGTCCGGAGACCCGCCCGCCAGGCGGCACCGCCGGTACGCACACTCGAGATCGTGCAGGTCATCTCCCGGACCCCCAACCCATACGCAAGCGACGCCATCAGCACCGCGAAAATGACGTTCATGATCACGCCGGCCGAGATGATCGCCATGCGCTTGGGAACGCTCTGGGCCGGATAGCTCCGCGGATCCCAGGCGGGGTGCGGTTCACTGGTCGGCTCGGGTGGCAAATCCCCCGATGCCAGGGCCTGGCTCGCGCCCTCAGCCCGGGCACGCTCGGCCTCCGTGGCGGCCGCGGCCGGGTTGTCGTCCTGGCCAAGCATCTTCACATAGCCACCGAGTGGCAGAGCCCCGATGCCATACTCCGTTTCGCCCCACTTGAAGCTCAGGAGTTTGAGTCCACCGATGTCGAATCCGAGAAAAAACTTCTCGCATTTCACGCCGCAGGCCTTGGCGACGAGGAAATGTCCCAGTTCATGCACGAAAATCACGAACCCGAGACCACCCGCCACTTGGAGAATCACCAGCCAGCTCGATGGCTGGAGGATCCATTCGATCCACGTCACGGCTGCAATCAGCCCACAGCTTGTTACCACTTGCCAACCTCCTGCCTGGCCCAGGCATCGAGACGACGAACGTCGTCGAGCGTAGGAGCCTCCTGAAAAGGGTGTTCATCCAATAGCCGGCTGCAAATTTCCGCGATGTCAGTGAACCGAAGCTCACCTTCGAGAAATCCTCGCACCGCTTCCTCGTTTGCCGCGTTGAGCACGGCGCCAGCGGTGCCACCGCGTGCGGCAGCCTCGAGGCCGAGCCGCACGGCGGGAAACCGCTCGGTATCGGGGGGCTCGAAATCGAGCCGCATCGCTTCCGTGAAGTCGAGTCGTTTGGCCGGCCCAGGGCGCCGCTCCGGAAACAACAGCGCGTACTGAATCGGCAGCCGCATGTCGGGAGGGCTCAGCTGCGCAATCACGGCGCCATCGATGTATTCGACCAGCGAGTGCACGATCGACTGTGGGTGCACGACGACTGCGAGTTTGTCGGCGGAAAGACCAAAGAGCCAACGAGCCTCGATGAGCTCGAGTGCCTTGTTCATCATGGTCGCCGAGTCGATCGTGATCTTCTGGCCCATCGACCAGGTGGGATGCCGGAGCGCCTCGGCTGGAGTGACGGCCGCCAGCGACTCCCGCGGCCGAGTCCGAAACGGGCCACCACTCGCGGTGAGCACGATTCGTCGCACCTCCGATGGCCGTCCACACGCAAGCGCCTGGTGGATGGCAGAGTGTTCGCTATCAACTGGAATGATGCGGGCGCCCGTCTCAGCCGCCCGCCGCATGACGAGCGGCCCTGCCATGACAAGCGTTTCCTTGTTGGCAAGCGCCACGGTCTTGCCCGCCTCGATGGCAGCCCATGTGCTGCGAAGACCGGCCGCACCCACGATCGCGGACACGACGCGATCCACCGAGGGGTCGGCCACGAGGTCATCGAGTGCCTCAGGGCCGATGGCCAACTGGGTGCCCGCCGGCACACTGCCCGGGCCGATCTCGCGGGCAGCAATGGGATCGGTCACCACGATCCAGCGCGGATGAAACCGCCTTGCCTGCTCGAGGAGATCGCCAACCCGCGAATGCGCCGCCAAGAGGAAAGGAACGAGTCGCCCCTCCGAGGCCGCAATCACGTCGAGCGTGCTGGTCCCGATGCTCCCAGTCGATCCGAGGACTGCGACCTGAAGAGCCTTGTCGTGCCCCACCGTGCCGCCATCGGGACACGTCACCTCATGTCCGTGTGTCGGCTCGCTGGAGAAAACGGGCATTGAGAGGGTAGGCCGAGGTGGAACGAAACTTGCACAGTGTAGCCGCGGGAAGGGGGGAAACTCCAATACGAGTTGCGGGTGACCCAGGCGGCTTCGCGACCTCTGAAATGCCCGTGCGCATCGCCCCCGTCGCTCTCGAGCGGGTTTCCGCCTGAAAATCGTTCACGGGGCATCCATCGCTCAAAGATCGTTCAGGCCGACCAACGTGGCCCCGTTTGTCGCAGGCAAACTCTCGGCATACGATTGAGCTTCCTCGTAAGGCCCGGCCATTGCGTGGACGCCGTGTCGAGTCCTTTGAGGGATACCTCGGTATGACCAACAAGCGGGAGCCATCCCGGCGACCACCCGAGCGGAAGCAGAGCCTCGGTGGCAACCTCGTCTGGTCGCTCTTGGCCGTTGGCGTGGCTAGTCTCTTTGCGATTAGCCTCATCGGCACGACGCCCGATCTGAGGATCTCGTACAGCGATCTCCAGAAGCTCGTTCGCGCGACGACAGCCACGGGCGAGGATCGCTTCGTGACAATCACCCTCGGCGACGACCCGTCGCGGGCCGCCACTCTGGGCGACCTCCGCAATGTCGTGATCGGTGCCTTCGAGGTGTCGGGGCGGGTGCGGGAGCGTGTCGCCGAGCAGGCCCCGCCGGAGAGTGTTCCCGGAACCCAGGCTGCGACGCCTGACGGTGGCGTTGACCGCCGCTTTCGCACGTCGAAACTCCCCAGCGAGACGTCCGAATCCGAGCTGAAGCAGATGCTCACCACGCATCGCGTGTCGTTCCGTTACGAAGATCCGCCAAGCCCATGGCGAACCTGGATGCCGATGCTGCTCCTCACGGGCCTCTTCGGCCTCCTCTTCTTCCTCATGCTTCGTCGGCTCGGCGGTGCGGGGAGTCCAATGGCCTTTGGTCGGAGCCGCGGCAAGATGTACGCCCAAGAGGATCTCGGCATCACGTTTGACGACATCGCCGGGATCGACGAGGCGGTTGACGAGCTTCGCGAGGTGGTGGAGTTTCTTCGGAGCCCGGAGAAGTACCAGGTTCTTGGTGGGCACATCCCCAAGGGTGTCCTCCTCGTCGGCCCGCCAGGAACTGGCAAGACACTTCTTGCCAAGGCCATCGCCGGCGAGGCGGGCGTGCCCTTCTTTGGCCTCTCAGGCAGCGACTTTGTCGAGATGTTCGTCGGCGTCGGCGCCGCGAGGGTTCGAGACATGTTCCAGCAGGCTGCCGCCAAGGCTCCCTGCATCATCTTCATCGACGAGCTCGATGCGCTCGGAAAGACACGGGGCACCAGCATCGTGGGTGGCAATGACGAGCGGGAGCAAACACTCAATGCGTTGCTCGTCGAAATGGATGGCTTTGGAAGCAATTCGGGCGTCATCGTGCTGGCGGCGACCAACCGCCCAGAGACTCTCGATCCTGCACTTCTGCGGCCCGGCCGGTTCGACCGGCATGTCCTCGTCGACCGGCCGGATGTCCGCGGGCGAGAGGCCATTCTCCGAGTGCATGTGGCCAACGTGAAACTCAACCCAGCGATCGAACTCGGGCAGATTGCCCGCATCACTTCAGGTTTTGTGGGGGCCGACCTTGCCAACCTCGTGAATGAAGCGGCGCTTCTCGCGGCCCGCAACAACAAGTCATCCGTCGGGATGGAGGAGTTCAATGAGGGCGTGGAACGGGTCACGGCGGGCCTCGAGAAGAAGAAGCGTGTGATCCACGAAGACGAGAAGAAGCGTGTGGCTTACCACGAGGCTGCCCACGCGCTGGTGGCCTATTCGCTCCCGAATACCGACCCTGTCCACAAGGTGTCGATCATTCCCCGCGGGCTGGCGGCCCTCGGCTACACCATGCAGCGGCCCGAGGATGATCGCCATCTCCTCACGCAGAGCGAGCTCGAAAGCCGCGTGCAGGTCCTGCTCGCCGGCACGATTGCCGAGGAGATGGTCTATGCCGATGTCTCGACAGGGGCGCAGAACGACCTTGAACGGGCCAGCGAAATTGCTCGCGCCATGGTCATGGACTACGGCATGAGCCGGCTTGGCCGCGTGAACTATCGAGAGAGCACTCGGTCGCCGTTTCTGGCTGCCGCAGGGGCCGATCTCCCGTCGGCCCGTAGCCATAGCGAGGAGACCGCCCGTGAGATCGACGAGGAGGTCCGGCGGATCATCGACGCGGGGATCGAAAGCGTGCGAGGGGTGCTCGAGGCCCGACGCGGCGCCCTCGAGGCGGTCGCGCGGCGGCTGTTGGAGTGCGAAGTGATCGACGGAGCTGAGCTTCGCGTGCTCGTGGAGGCCTCAATCGCCGCTCCGCAGATCGTGCCCGGCACAACCGCCGAACGACGGCCACAACGCCCCGCAGCGGGCGACGCCCCCGACACGACAGCCGGCGCCGCCGACGCCTCGTGATTCTCGCGGAAACCGAGCTCGATTCGTGACGACGGCCGCTCGTGCCGCGAAGCAGTGACGGCGTGGGGCAGAGTTTGCAGGGCGCCCAACCGATACGCTCCACACAATCGGTCATCCCGTTTCAGTTTTCCGGCGAGACGGTCGATGCTCACCGCAGTCGGTACGATCACCTTCCCGGGCACGAGCCCCTATTCCTTCGCTGTCGGCATCGGCCGGCCTCAATGCACCATGTGGAAGAGCTTCTTTTTGGCTTCGGGCATTTTCGCCTGCGTACTCGGCACAGAGATGCTGATCATTGACTCTGCTATCGTAACCGGCATGAACGGCGGCGAAACGATCTTTCGAGCGCCCGACTGGATGCCATGGACACTTCTATCGGTGGGCGCCGCCACGATCTTGCACTTCTGCCACCTCCCGGCGACATCCGGCCAGTCAGCCTCGTAGCCAACAGTCCCTCGCTGCATGGATCGGTTAGCCTGCGCCTGATCACGCGGTTAGGATCAGGTATGCCTACGAGTGTGTTCGTCACATGACCGCGTCGACCATCCCGCTCACGACCGCGACCAAGCCCGAGCGTGCTGTCGTTCTCTACGACGGGAAATGCCGGTTCTGCCAAAGCCAGATGGCGATTCTCAGGCGGCTCGACATGGCAGGCCGTCTCGAACTGGTCTCACTCCACGATCCGCGAGTCGCCCACGACTTTCCCGAGATCCCACTGGAAGATTTGATGCGGGAGATGTTCATCGTGGACCGCGATGGCCGCGCCTCTGCTGGGGCCGCGGCCTGGCGCGCCCTTTCGCGGCAACTTCCCCTCCTCTGGCCAGCGGCGCTTCTGCTGCACGTGCCTGGCAGCCTGCCGGTCTGGAACTGGCTCTACCGCCTCATCGCCCGCAACCGCTATCGGTTTGCGGGGAAGTGCGACGAAGGCACCTGCAGCCTCCGCTGATCGCGAGACGCCTCCTCAGAGCCTGTCCGAGAACCTTGTCTGCGTCGGTCGGCTGCGCGGCACGCTGGACTGCGTCAGGCTGCATCGACGAATCTCCCTGGATTCGCCTGCTTCGCCTTCCTGGCCAGCCTGCCGTTCGCTCGGCCCTAGGGGCTCACGACCGGTTCTCGGACAGGCTCTCAGTCTGCGGCGCCGCCAGACCCCTCGCCATCCAGTTCCTTGATCAGGCGGGACATCGTGTTGGCATGCACGCCAAGCAGCTTGGCGGCGTTGGCCTTGTGGCCACGGGCCACATCGAGCGCCTCGCGGATCGCCCGCTCACGGAGTTTGGCCAAGTCGAGGTACGGCAGCCTGCTCGACGATCCCGCACGCGCTGACCCTCGCACCGGAAGCGAAGGCTCGATCTGGAGAACGTACGCCTGCTCGATGACATGCTCGAGCTGACGAATATTCCCCGGCCATTCGAAACTGCAAAACTCGGCGAGCTTCTCGAGCGAAGGAGACCAGGCCGGCTGATGGTACCGATCGGCAAACTTCTGCGAGAAGAATTCCACGAACAACGGGATGTCTTCCGGACGCTCGCGAAGCGGAGGCACCCGTAATTCGATCATGTTGAGCCGGTAGTAGAGATCCTCGCGGAAGGCACCCTTCTCGACCTCCTGCTCGAGGTCCCGATTCGTCGCGGCTACGATTTGTACGTCGATCGGCACCGGCTCACTCGCGCCCACAGGCAGCACTTCACGCTGCTGGAGAACCCGTAGCAGCTTCGGCTGGAGCTCGGCGGGCATCTCGCCAATCTCATCGAGAAAGACGACGCCCCCTTTGGCAGCACGGAAGATACCCAGCGAGCTACCGGCCGCGCCGGTGAAAGCGCCCTTCTCGTGGCCAAAGAGCTGACTCTCAGCGAGCGACGGCGTGAGGGCCGCGCAGTTGACCGGCACGAATGCCTTGGTGCGACGCGGACCACTGCGGTGCAGCAGCCTGGCCCAGAGCTCCTTGCCCGTGCCTGTCTCACCGCCCACAAGCACCGTGCACTCGACTTCCGAGGCTCGCTCAATCGCTTTGGCGATCCGCCGCATGGCAGAATTTGAGCCGAGCACCCAGTTTGTGTCGACCAGCGGCGGGGCAACGCACGTGGATGCGCCACCGGCGGCCACGAACGCGGGGTCCAGAGAACCGCCCCGCGGGTTGCGGCCAGCGGAATCAGCCGCTCGAAAATTCATAGGCCGGATCGACATAGAGCGAAACCTCGTCTTCCAGAGCCACCGAGCCCCCCATTCCGGAAAGGGGATTGGCAGCGAATGCCCAAGCGACATCAGTATCGCTGGTCGCCGCACCTAGTGCAACAGCTAGACACCTCCCCTGGACAGATTTTTCGCACCCCAAAAATCCCGTATTTTCTCGAAAATCGGCCTATTTTTGCAGCCTGGCCTCAAGGAACACCAAATGCTGCCAGGGGAGCCTGTCAAATTCCTTCGCCACCCGAAACCCGGCCGGTTCAAGCTCTTTGCGGATCTGGTCCTTGGACATTTTGTGGAGCGGCTTGATCGGTACGGCCGGATCCTCGGCCCGGAACTCAGCGAGGACGAGTTGCCCACCCTTGGCCAGGCTCTCCCGCATGCGAGCGAGCATTGGCTCTGGATGAGAGAACTCGTGGTAGACGTCGACACAGAGGAGGACATCGACCTCCCCCTCGGGCAGCCGTGGGTCGACCACCGTGCCCAGGATCGGCCGGATGTTCGTGAGCCCTTCATCGGCGGCACGTTCAGCGAGCATGCGGAGCATCTCAGGCTGGATGTCTACCGCGTAAATGATTCCCTCGGGACCAACGCGACGAGCGAGCTCTAGCGTGTAAAACCCATTGCCACAGCCCAGATCGCAGATCCTTTGTCCCTGCTTGATCTCGAGGGCTTCAATCAGCAGCCGGCAGTCTTCCTCGCGCTGACGACTCTCGCGAACAAGCCAAGGGGCCCCGGTGTAGTGCATGGTCTGGGCGATCTCGCGGCCCATGTAGTGCGTCACCGGCGGTGGGATCACGGCCGTCGAGTCCACGGCCATGTCGATGGGCACAGGCTTCGGCGGCGCAGTCACACGCGGACGTTCCGCCACCGCTGCATCCTCGGCAGCCGCAGCGCCAGCGAAGGCGAGCAGGAGTGGAACCACGAACTTCATGACCACAGTATAGGCCAGAGTACGTCAAGCAGCGGAGGACGAATCGATCACAGCCTCGCCATGGGCATCGCAGAGACTCGCAATCGTCATGCCGTGAATTCTCGCGAAATCAGCCAGCGTGTCGCGATCCACCAGAATGGTGCGGCCAGCCTCGATCGCCAACACACTCGCCCCAGCGGCGTGGAGCGATTCGAGCGTGCCGATCCCGATGGTCGGCATGTCGAAGCGCAGGTCCTGGCAGGGCTTGGCCACCTTCACGACCGTCATCCCACCTGAGGGGCATAGCCGCCCGGCCCGTCGAATGCATTCATCGGTGCCCTCGATTGCTTCGAGAGCCAACGGCGCCTGATTTTTGACGACGACCGTCTGACCGATGTCGAGCCGGCCGAGCTCTTTGGCAAGTTTCCAGCCAAACGCGACATCCGCCTGAAGTCGAGCCGACAGTGGCCGACCCGCAAGCAGTCCCTCCTCGGCCAAGAGTTCGGGCGCGAAATCGGTGGCCGGGCAGATGGCGATGCCCCGAGCATCGAAGGCGGATGCGATCGCCCCCAAGAGCGAATCATCGCGGTTGTCTCGCCTGCCGCTCACGAAGTGGGGCCAGAACGTCCGGATCGCGGTCCAATCGGGAAGGTGCCGAAGCCACGCCCATCTCGCAAACAGCTTCGCCTTATGAATCTTGCCGGCCATCGTCACACGACAGACGCCATGCTTCTGGAAGAACTCGATCGCATGGCCGAGTTCCGCCATGCCCACATCGCCAGTGACATCGGCCAGCGGCTCGAGTGCCGCATCGGCGTGGTCGCGGATCGCCAGGATGGCCGTGCGGCCTCCGCGGCGACGGATCGCCTCGGCAACGACGACCGGGAAGCGACCCCAGCCAGCGAGAATGCCGATCATCTCGCCATCGAGAGACGGGGCTGGGCGAAGCTGGAGACTGGCATCCATGGAGGCACCGAGTCAGGCGGCGTCGGAGAGCGAATCGGGCCCAGGGGATGCCCGCTCGAGTGCATCGATCCGAGACGTGAGCTGCTTGAGTTCCTTTCGCATCTCGGGAAGCTTCGAGATCGTCGCGAGTTGGAGCTTGCGATCACGCAGGTCGATGGCGGGCTCGCCCAGCACGGTCTTGCCTGCCTCGATATCGCAGGAGACACCCGAACGCGCCCCGAGGATCGCCCTGTCCCCGATGTGAACATGGTCGCGAACCCCCACTTGCCCGGCCATCACGACCCAGTCGCCGGTGGAGGTGCTGCCTGCCATGCCCACCTGGGAGCAGATCATGTTGTGCTGACCAACGCGGCAGTTGTGAGCGATCATCACCAGGTTGTCGATCTTCGTGCCGTTGCCGACGCGAGTCGGCCCGTACGTGCCACGGTCGATCGTCGTCCCTGCTCCCACCTCCACGTCATCACCGAGCTCGACATTCCCGAGCTGCGCAGACAGGCAATAGTGGCCAGCATTCACCTTGTATCCAAAGCCATAGGCACCGAGCACGGCATTGGCGTGGATGACACACCGAGCTCCGACCACCGTATTCTCGTAGCAGACGGCATTCGAAAAAATCGTGCTCGCGGCACCGATACGACAGCCAGCCATGAGCCGCACGCCGGAATGAATCGTGACGCCAGGGCCGATGTCGCATTCGGGCCCCACCGTGGCGAAGGGGTGGATCTCGACATCAGCCGCCAGCTGCGCTGAGGGATCGACCGACGCCTGCGGACTGACGCCCCGGCGCAGCAGAACCTTCGGTGGCCGGAAACAGAGGATGACGGCAGCGAAGGCCGCATGCACATCACTCACCTCGATTGAAGGTCGATCGAGTGGGCCTGAACCGGCAGGCACGATGGCCGCGCCGGCTTCAGACTTGGCGAGCAGATGCAGCTTGTCGAGAGCATCGACGAGGGTCACGTCGGTAGCCGAGGCAGTTTCGAGCGTGGCAGCCGAGGCAATCGGCAGGCTCTCCTCGCCGTTGACAAGCGTGCCGCCGACAAGCGTCGCGATATCCCCGATCGTGATCGCCATCGCCACATCTCCTCAACAGGATCTGAAACACGCCTTCCGCCGCCGGATGTGGCGACCTCCGAGCGTGGCAAACCTGGGCCTTGCTACGCTCGGCCGCGGGGACAAAAGTCCTGGAGGGCTTTGGCCACGGGGAGTTAGCGTGGGGAGATTAGGAAAGCAGCCGTGTCGCCGCAAGGGGCGAATTCGGCGGAGCAACGGCTGGGTTTTAGTGGTGCTTGAATCGCCTATTCCCCGCCTCTTTACCCCAAAACCCCTTTCGCGAAGCGACGGGAAGACGTGAACCAATTTTCCATAGCTCACGAGGGCTTGCCGGGAGTGGAATCGACGCCCCAGACGGCCTCGAGCACGCTCACGATTCGTGGGTCGTGGGCCAGGAGCTCCGTCCGCGTGAAGGGGAAGAAGTCGTTGCGTGAAAAGTAGGCTTCGGTCGATTCCGCGAAGTACTCCTTGTCGTCGGTCATCGCATAGGCGAGGCCTACGGATGCTGGCCGCCTGCCACCGAGCCGCCGTTCGACCTGCTTGTAGATCCCCGCGGCCCGCGCCCGCTCATAGGCCTCCCGGATCGCAGGATGGTCGGCTCCGAGGACGCGAAAGTGATAGGCATGCGCCAGTTCATGGAGGGCGAAATTCGGCATTCGTTCGCAGCTCTCCGGGAAGATTTGGATGTTTGTGAACTCGATAGCCTGGGCCATGGCCGGATCGCGGCCGTGATCGCGCAGCCATTCGGCGTCGGGATGAAACTCGGCCTTCGGCTGCACTCCCGGATACTCCGGCGAGAACCAGAGTGGCGTCTTTTTGAGGGCAGTGACCGCGGCGGGTGGTACGACGCGGACGATCTCTTCAAGTTGCTTTTCGAGAAGCACGATGGCCTTTGCCGTTGCTTCGGGCTCGTCAGCAAGAAGCGCCCGGCTCACGTGGAGGCTCCAGCCGAGGACATCGCGGGTCTCGTGGGTTCCATCAGCCAAGGCTGCCAGCGGCGCCGTGCCACACAGGAAAAGGAACACAGGCAGTGAAGCAGTCACGCTCGAAGAAGGACGGTTCATGGACTCACCTGGGTGTTCGGAACATGGGATTGCGACTCGGCCACCGGCTGAAACTGCGGGTCTCCGCATTGCCAGAGAAAAAATGATTGCACATCGGCAGTCTCGGCATGGCGCTGCGAACGCGTTGACCCGATGCCGTGGCCAGACTCGTAGTCGATCCGCAGCAGAACGGGCCGGCCACTTGCCGTGGCAGCCTGCAGGCGGGCGGCCGTCTTGAAAGACTGCCAGGGCTCGACCCGCGGATCATTGATGCCGTGGGTGAGGATCACCGCCGGATAGGACGTGCCATCCTCAACATGGTGAAGCGTGCTCATTGCCAGGAGCGCACGAAACTCGTCTGGGTCGGCAAGGCTGCCAAACTCGGGGATGTTTGGAGGACCGTTGCGGGTCGTCTCAAATCGCAGCATGTCGGTACAGCCCACGGCAATGTTGGCGGCAACAAAGAGATCTGGCCGCTCGGTAATCGCTCGGCCGATGAGGATGCCGCCGGCACTGCCGCCGCGCGCTGCCAGCCGCGCGGGCGATGTGTACCGCTCGCGCACGAGCGCCTCACCGCACGCCAAGAAGTCTTTCCACGTATTGGGCTTGGTGACCTTTCGGCCGGCGAGGTGCCAGGCCTTGCCGAACGTCCCACCACCTCGGACATGGGCGACGGCCAACACACCTCCACGCTCGAGCCAGGCGAGGCTCGTGGCCGCGAACTGCATCGTCGTCGAGTGACCATAGGCGCCGTACCCCGAAAGGATCGTCGGATGCGTGCCATCGCGACGCAGATCGGCCCGGTGAATGATCGAGAGTGGGACGCGTGTTCCGTCGTGGCTCTCGACGAGCATCTCGGTCGCCATGAGGCCTGCGGGGGCGTCGAGGGCACCGATGGCCACGAGCCGCGTGTCAGCCAGTGTCCCGGTAGCTGGATCAAAGGCGTATACCTGTCCGGTGCGAATCCATGATCCGCCACGGACCAGGATGCCTGGCACATCGGCCGACGCAGATGCGACCGAGGCCGAAGGCTCGTCGGCTGGCATCCTGATGGCTACGGCATCTTCCAGCCGGTCATAGGGCACCTGCAGGATCTCCCGCACAGGCCCTCGGGTCAGGCCCACGTAGAGGGCATCTGCCGCGGCACTCACATCGCTCACCACCGCATCGCGCGCCGGAACGATGGTCGTGACATCGGGATGCCCCAAGGACATGCGAATCACCCGGTGCCGCGGGGCATCCTTGGCTGTGACGAGATAGATGTCGTCACCATGGACAGCAAAGTCTGTGACAAGGTCGGCCCGTGAACAGACCGGTTGCCACCGCGCGGTGGACGTGCCGAGATCGGCCAGGGGCAACACCCAGAGCGAAATATCAGCCTCATCCCCGTGGTTCACCTGCCCGATCACCCAGGCGGAATCCGGTGGCACGATGACCGCCGGAAAATCCATCGGCTCCATCGGCGGCGCGCCTGCCGCGCCCTGCCCAAAGACGAAAACCTCGCGATCCGACTCGTCGTCACACCCGGGCACATGGAGCCACCCCCGCGTGAACCGGTAGGTCGCATCGGCTGCCGCGCCGGGCTCGAGTGGCCGACGTTGGCTGTAGGTGAATGAGCGGCTATCGGGCAGCCACGACGGTTTCGCATACACCGTTTCCATCCGGTCGATCGCCACGGGGAGATCGCGGCCGGTGGCGAGCTCACGGACGCGAAGCGACTCCTGCTCGGACCCCGAGGCTGCGAAACAATAGAGGAGGTGCTTGCCATCGGGCGAAACCCGGAACAGGCTCACCGTCACGTGGCCACCAGACGCAGGCCGGGGCAGCGTTTTGGGATCGACGAGAACATGCTCATGGCCCGACGCGTCGCGCATGCAGACGACCGCCACATCGGCGTCGGCAGGCTGCTTGAAGTAGACGAGTCGTCCATCACGGAGCCGCTCGATCGCGCCCACGACAGGCGCTGCCTCGGAGGCCAGCTGATCGATCCGTGCACGGAGCCGATCACGACCCGGGATCGACGACAGGACTTCGTTCGCGTACTCGGACTGCCGCCGTGCCCAGCCCTGCACGGCAGAATCGGCGAGATCTTCGAGTGACCGATAGGGATCGACCACATCGACCCCGTGGTGGGTTTCGACGACGGCGTGGCGGGGTGCAGCGGGAGGGAGAGGCATGTCCATTCGAGGCCTGAGTGGACATGTTATAGCCGGGGAGAAGCCCACACGACCGCGACGCTACAGCCAGTCCCCCACGGTTTGCTCGAGCTTGGCCTCGGCGGCAAGCGTCCGGAGTTTCTCCATGGCTCGCCCTTGAATTTGGCGGATTCGCTCCTTGCAGACACCCATCTGGCTCCCGAGCTCACGGAACGTCCGCGGCGGCTTGCCGTCGAAACCAAAGCGGGCCACGACGATCTTTCGCTCACGCGGCTCGAGTTCGGAGAGGAAGCCCCCAAAGACCTTGTTGAGCATGGCGATCTGTTCCCGCGAACAGTATTCGGTATCTGATAGCTTCTCCGCCCGATCTCGAAGGGGCTCTTCATCCGACACAAATCGCTTGCGAAGCTGCCGCCCCCGCTCTGAAAGCCTGAAGAAGTGCCGCTGGATCGCATAGGTGGCGTAGGTGCTAAACCGATTGCCCAGCGCGAAGTTGAATTTTTCGACGGCCCGCATGAGGGCGATATTTCCCTCACTGATGAGCTCATCGAGTGACCACGTCGCATCTACAAACTTCTTGGCGATCGACACGACGAGCCGAAGGTTCGATGTGATGACAATCGCCTTGACGGTCTCCGCCTCAGAGAGAAGCCCTTCGACTCGCTCAATTTGCTTCAGCGATGCTCGTCGTCGATCGAGTTTTCCGCGGAGCCTCGCCGCTTTGTACTTGAGCCAATTCATCCGCCGGAAATAGAACTGCTCCTCGTCTCTATCGATGAGCCGCGTCTGGTACAGGGTCGCAATGTAGGGCGTCAGGCCAGCCCCCGAGGCTGACGGCGCGTCATACCGCTTGAGCGGCACCTCGGCAGACGCTGGCGGGTCACTTGCCAGCCGTTCAGCCGCCGATGAGCGAAACTGCTGGCAGGGGATGAAGTCGATCGCCCGCGCGAAGAACACCTCACGGCGGGCTCTCAATTCCGTCCGTTTTTCGCCGCGGGCCGCGGAGGCGACGGGTGGATGCTCAGGGGCGGTTTTCGACCGACCGCGACCGGCAGATTGTCTCTGGGGGTTGGCTATGGCGATCATGCAGGTTCTCACGAGCGAGCGGATTGAACTAGCTATGGGGGAAAAACCGCAGCGATCGAGCCTCGCTAACTGGGTCCAAAAAAAATGCCTGCTACGCGGGATTTTCCCACATGGCAGGCAAAACGATCGCCGAGAGAGAACCGCTCTAGCGACGCCGGCGGAACCGGCGAACCACCGGAAAGGCGATTGCAGCCAGGCCGCCCATCAGCGCGTACGTAGATGGCTCGGGCACGGGTGCCACGAGGTCGTCCTGCACCCACGTGGCAGATGCCTCATGCACGCATTCACGATGCTCCGAAGCCCGAAGCCGTCGCAACTCGGCGACGGACTTCGATCCACATCCCCATTGCTGCATACGCTCCTCGTGCCTCGCTCTCGGTAGGGGGGAAATCGCGGCTCCGCCGCGATGCTCCTCTCCAAGAATACTGCACAGTTGTGCGCTGCATTTTTTGACCGGCCGAGCTACTACCCCCGCGCTGCACTTTTTGACCGGCGTTCACAAACGGGAAGGACGTCAAAAAAAACCATGAGCGACGGGGGTATCAACACCATCAATTGCGGTCGTTATTGAACGCCCCGCCGCCATTTTCGACCGCTGTCAACAACAAGCACCCAAAGGGTTATGCAATACTATTGCAAAAGAATCTCCGGTGCTGTATCGTGCCGCGTGTCGCACGTCATTCTCCTTCCTATCTCGTCTACCCTCTGGAGAGGCCCGTCATGCACGCCCGCTCCCGGCATGCTTTCACCCTCGTCGAACTCCTAGTCGTCATTGCCATAATTGGGTTGCTAATTGGCCTTCTGCTCCCGGCCGTTCAGGCCGCCAGCGAAGCCGCCCGCCGCAGTTCCTGCACCAACAACCTAAGGCAGATCGGCCTGGCGATCCACACCTACGCCCATGGCACCAAGGAGCGGTTTCCGGAGGGATGGCTGAGTAGCACAGGCGACGCCGAACAAGGCCTCGGTTGGGGCTGGGCCTCGCGGATCCTCCCGCACATGGAGGAAATCTCCACTGGGAATGCCGTCATTGGTCACATTCGGGCGGGTCAGAAAATCATCGATCCTTCGGCGGCTTCAGCAAGAACGGCGATCATTGGCAGTTTTCTCTGCCCATCCGATCCGGCAAACAGCAACCCCATCTTTGAGATGCATGGTGCTGAACAAGACTTCTCACGATCCAACTATCTTGGCATGTTTGGAACAGAACACGTCGAGGAAGTCATCGAGGATCATCCCGATGAACTTTTTGCGGGGAACGGAATTTTTTTCGCTAACAGCCGAGTCAACTTTCGCAGCGTGACCGACGGGCTCAGCAAGACAATCATGGTGGCCGAGCGGGACGCACGGGAAGTCCCCGGTCATGGTGATCCATCTGAGCTTGAGCAATTTGACAGTGCCTGGATCGGCATGGCGGAAGGCGGCGAGGAGGCCATCATTCGCGTCGTCGGCGGCGGTGAGGAGATGTTCAATAATGGAAGCCCCCACGCCGAGGATTTTCGGAGTCGTCATGCGAACGGCATCAACGTTGTCTTCGCCGACGGCCATGTCGACTTCCTGACAAATTCGCTTGATGAAGAGGTCTTTCAAGCCCTTAGCTCGCGTGCCGGCAACGAAGTCATTCCAGCCTACTGAGCAACCCAGTACTCTTTTTCTGCCAGCAGTGAGTTGCCGGCGCAAGCCGGTGTGATGGTCCTCATGGAGTGCAGTCACCAGTTCTGCTCGTTGACCCCGAGTCTCCACATGATCTCGGCCACCGATGTGCCCGCCTCGGCATGCCTCAGAGCAAGCGCGACCTGCGCTTCCGTGAACTGCTCTCTGACCATCGAAAACCCACTTTCTAGCGATGCAAAAGGACGAAACCCTAACGTCCCGGATGGATCAAGAAATGGGAAGGACGTCAAACGTTCCCGTGGAGGACCGTCACTGGAGCGCCCTCCAGGCCGCTTCCGTCGTGATGCCCGCTTGATTTTCGCAGGTGACCTTCCAGCCGTCACCCTGCTTCACGAGCACCACCTCAAGGTCAACGTACTCCACCGTCTCCGCCCCGCCAGCGGGCTGAAACGCGTAGCGCAGGATGCCTGCCTCATAGGCGGTCGTCGCGTCCCCATACCGCGTGCTCCAGCGAAAGGAAGCGCTCGCGGTCATGCGACCTTCGCGCGTGTCGGCAAATTCCTTCTCCCATCGTTTCAGGGCCTGTGCCAGCGGCTCGGTGCGCTGCCGCTTTCCGCTGATCAGCACGCCATCCGGATGGCAGGTTTTTCGATAGGTTTCAAAGTCTCCGCTGGCCACGGCGTTGGAAATGGTTACCCAGAACGCATCCAGTTCCCCACGCTGCGGCCCATCGGCGACTGCCACCACCCCAACGGCACCGCACACCCAAGCCAGCACAACAACCAACCCCGCACCCATTATTTCTCGCGCACGCATAGAAAAAACCTCTTGGTTTCCATTCCGCCATCGGCCAAGGATAGCCATCCCGCCGCCGCGATTGCTACGGTTGACCTGCGCTCCAGCGGCAGAATCACTCGCGTCATGCCTGGTGGGAGATGGCCTGCGCACCGACGTACTCATCACCGCGAGGGGCCTTGGTGGGCGGCCGCGAGGCACATTCCAAAGCCTCAATGCTCTCGACCACGACGGCCAGCGGGTGGCATGGCCCGATCTCGGCCTGAAGGTATTCGACGACGGCCTCCGCCACGGGCCATGTGGCGAGGCATTCGACACGAATCGAGTGGGGCGGGTCGGCCTCGCTTGGGGAGGGAGCCTGAGACAGGCTGCTATAGCGGGCCATACGACAGAGTGTGACATTGAAATCACTCGCCCCACGGACGGCCAGCTCGCGCACGAGCGATCCCTCCACGTCGATGGCCGTCACGATGGTCACGCGACGAAGCCTGGTCAGACCACGTTTACGTGTGGCATAGGGATGCCCCGAGAGCTGGCGATGGCTCTCCAGGCCTATGACCGAGAAGCTGAGTCCCACGCGGGTGAACTCTTCCTCCATTTCGTGCAGATGCTCCATGACACTGTGGTCAACCAGCCGCGTGCCACTCAGGTCAATGACAATATTGTTCTTCTGCACGAGCCCGAGCTGCTCGATTTGCCGCTTGAAAGGAATCCAGTTACTGAAGACGGCCGACTCTTTCGCGCTGATGATGACGTTGTGGTCATCGACGGGGATGACCTGCAAAAACGGCTGAAACAGCGCGCGGAGCGGGACTCCGTTCACGATGTGGATGAGCACCTTGATGCCGATGCCGATCAGCACGCCAACCAGAAGGTCGGTCGCCAGCACCGCCACGATCGTACCGATGAAGATCACCAGCTGCTCATAGCCGATCTTGGAGACGTTGACGAACTCCCGAGGTGACGCCAGCCGGATGCCCGTGTAGACCAGCATGGCCGCCAGGGCCGCCAGGGGGACGCGGTGGATCAAGCCCGGGAGCAAGACAACGAAGCCGAGCAGGACGACGCCATGCCAGAAATTGGCAAACCGCGTCCGTGCACCGTTGTCGATGTTGGCCTTGCTCCGGACGATCTCGGAGATCATGGGGAGCCCACCGATGGACGCGCTGACGGTGTTGGCAATCCCCACGGCCACCAGATCGCGATCGAGGTTCGTTTTCCGTTTCCACGGATCGAGCATTCCGATCGCCTTCGCGCTCAGGAGGGATTCGAGGCTGCCGACCAGGGCCAGCATGATCGCCCACTTCCAGCCCGTGATGGTCTGCAGGCTCGAAAAGTCTGGCGTGGTGATTGCCTGGAGGATGTTGGTAGGAACCGGCACAAGGTGCTTCTCGGCTAGTTCGTAGCCCTGGCCAAAAAACGTGTAGGTATGGTCGTGTGACAGGCCGAAGAGCATGCCGAGAGGGATTGCTACCAAGAGCACGACGAGCGGCCCTGGCACGAACTGGAGCCACCGCAGTCGCAAACGGGCCTTGAGTTGTGGGAGCCCGAAGAGGATCAGAAGGCTCGAGATCCCGATCACCGCGATCGCAGGATTCATGCCGAGGAGGATGTGTGGAAGGTCTGCCAGGATCTCAAGTGGCTCCCCGTGCGCTGATTCCCCCAAGGCGACCGGGAGTTGCTTGAGCGTGATGATCACACCGATGGCCGCCAGCATCCCGTGCACCACGGTCGTCGGAAAGAAATCGCCGAGAACGCTACTGCGGACGAGCCCGAAGACGACCTGGAGTACACCTGCCGCGACACAGGCCGCGAGTGCCATGCGGTAGGCATTGAAGTCGGCCGTGGGGTCGTTTCCCGTAAACCCGAAGTCGGTGACGGCGCCCAGAATGATCACGATCAACCCCGCCGCGGGGCCCTTGATCGTCAACTCGGCATTGCTGAGGAATGTCGTGAGCACGCCACCGATGACGGCCGTGAACAACCCCGCCGCAGGCGGATATCCACTTGCAATCGCGATCCCGATGCTCAGCGGCAGGGCGACCAGGAAGACGAGCACACCCGATGCGAAATCGTTTCGCCAATAGGTGATGAATCCGGCTCGATCGCCCCGCGGAACGGGTGCCATCGCACTGTCAGGGCTGGTCGTGTTCATGAACGGACTCTCCCATGTGGTGTTCGCTTGTGCGCGAACGAGGCTCGGATTCACCGCTTCGGCGGCGAATCAATTCGACGGCTGCGTGGTATCGGCCCGTCACGCCAGGCTGGGGCCAGAGCCCGCCACCGATGATGCACACCGAAATCGCCATGACAGCGAGCCATTCCGGCCAGCGGGCCTGGAGCGAGATGGCGGTTGTGTGGCAGGTGCCCGTGAACAATCGAAAGTAGGCATGCATCACAGCGATGCCATTGAGCGCCGCAGCCACGACGACCAGCATCCCGGCAAGTGGATATACCCTGACGACACCGTCGATAAGGAGCTCAGCGCCGACGAAGCCGATCGTCCCTGGAAACCCGATGCTCGCCAGGCCGGTCAGCAGAAAGAACACAGCCAGGCTCGGCATGTGCTCGTAGAGACCGTGGTATTCGGCAAGCGACAGCCGACCCGTCCGCGACTCGATGGCTCGCAGGGTGAGCCCTAATCCGGCGAGCGAGAGGCCGACGCTCAGCCACACGCAGAGCGCCCCGGTCAATCCGATCGGCGTGGCAATCTCGAGGCCGACGAGCACCAGCGAACTGTTACTGAGGAACAGGTAGCAGAAGAACCGCCGGGCCTCACGCTGGACGAGGGCCATCCCCGCCGCGTAGATCGCCGTGAAGAGTGACACCAGCGCAATCGTCCGCAGCGCCCAATCGGGAGCGATCGGCAGCACGAGCCTGACGGCCGCATAGGCGCCCACCATCGGCGTGACGAAGAGGAGTGCGGTACCGAGTGTGGCATTCTCGAAGAGATCGGTCATCCAGCAGTGCATCGGCGCGCAGCCACTTCGAAGGAGCACCGCCGCGGTCAAGAGCCCGATCGCCACCAGCGACTGCGTCCCGCCAAGATCAGCCGGCTCGACGAGCGCCTGCCCCAGAACCAGCAAGGCAATGCAGACCCCCATGTGGAGCAGGAACACACGGGTGGAACGGCCTCGCTGGTGGAGCTCGATGGCGGGTGGAATCACCTGGGCGGCCAGCAGCGCCACGATGCCCCACGGGGCACGGCAACTCAGCGTGGCCAGCAGGATCGCCTCTGAAACGAGCGTCCATGCAAAGGGGAACCGCTGGGCTTTTGTCCGCAACGTGGCTCCCACCACCACGAAATACAACAGCGCAGCCAATGGAATGAGGGGGGCACTCAACTCGTCGATCACGATCGCCTCGGGGCCAAACAGGCGAGTCAGGATGTCACCGTGATCGTGTGCCTCGAAGGTGTGGAGGAAGCCAAAGTCGATCCATTCCCCAATGGCGCACCCGAGCGTGGCCGCGCAGAACCCGATCGCCCACCGCCTCGCTGCCTCCGCATCCCGCGCCAGCGCGACGACGACCGCCCCCACGAGTGGTAGCCCTATCGCGATTTCGAGCCACGGAAAATGGAGTTCGAGCATGGCAACCGTCGGGGGCCTACACCCTCAACTCCTCGACGACGGAATCGTGTGCAGGAACGTCGTCCGACTCCCGCGAGCGGCCTCCGGCGAGGAAGTCGGTCCACCGCCGCTCGGCCCGGTCACACCACTGGAAGATGCCGACGAATGGCCGCACCACCAGCGTGTCCAGCCACGCATCGAGATAGAACCGCTCCAGTGCGAGCCGATACCACCACATCTGCCACGTGGGTCGAACCAGTCGGCTCCAGCGTGTGGCATGGTGTGGCAGATGACCGCCGATCGCGTTTTCCAGTGTGTGGTAATCCCGCAAGAGCGACGGCGCCCGCAGGAGCTGGAGGGTCCTCAGGCAGGCATGGCCGATGATGTGAACGAGCGGGATGACCCGCAGGCCGAGGCCGATCTCGGCCACGATGAGACCCACCTGCGTGAGTGAGGCATAGGCCAGCGACGACTTGATGTCGGTTTGCACGCGGGCCGACGCGTCGGCCGAAATCGCCGTGGCGATGCCAATCCCGACGACGGCCCACGAGAGCACGGCGGATAGCTCCAGGATCGGACTGACCCGCAGGAGGAGAAACGCTCCGAGATGCACCGACAGAGCGCCATAGAAGACGGCGCTCGACGGGGTGGGGCCCTCCATCGCCCGCGGGAGCCATCCTGAGAATGGCACGAGGGCGCTCTTCCCCATTGCGGCGACGAGGAGCAGCGATCCGACGAAGAGCGCCTGGTCGGGACGAAGGGTCGCCACGCCTTCTGGCCATGGGCCGGCACCCATCATCCGGTCGAAGTCCCCCTCACCCGTCAGGTGGTGCAGGGCCAGTGCCGCGATGAGAAATGCGGCATCGGCGATCCGATAGATGCTCCATATCCGCTGGCCGTTGCGTACCGGCGCCACCCGCTCGTGGAAGAACGCCACCAGGAGCGCCGACGAGAGCCCCACGAGCTCCCAACCGAAGAACAAGACCTCGATCGTTCCTGCCACCGACGTGACGACCATGCCGAGGGTGAACAGGGCATAGCACACGGCAAACCGTCCGTATCCCGGCTCGCGGTGGAGGTAGCGGGTGGTGAACGCGGCGATCGTGCCACACAGGAGGAACGACAGTGTCACGAATGGCACCGACAGCCAATCGAAGAGGAACATGATGTGAAAATGAAAATTCTCTTCCGGAATCACGACCCAGTGCCCCACTTCGACAGACACTTCGCGGATGCCAGACCCCACCATGATCACAAGCATGGCGAGCGCTGCCAGGAGGCCGACCACCACCGTGCCGAAGGTCAACCGATGGGTAGCCCGCTCACTGAGAGGCAATCTGGTGACGGTTGTCAGGCCAAGTGTGGCCACGAGCACTGCTGGGCTCGTCACCAGGATGATCCCCAAGATCTCCATGAGACGCATCGTGGTCATGGGATTCTCTCTCCGGCCGCGGGGCGTGCCGGTGCGATCCGTGCGAAGCCTACGTCTTCGCGACACCCGTGGTACCAATCGCGCGACGAAGCCGCGTGCGGCAGGTCGGTGGAGGTCGGCGTATAGGGAGCGAACCGACCATCGCGAAAGACCTCGATCGCGCCAGTGGCAGGGTCAATGACCGCCAACTGCACCCACCTGCCGCGGATCAGCGCGGCGATCCGTGGGTTGCGATCCATGATCTGATGCATCGCGGCAGCCGTGGTCTCGATTACGAACAAGAGACGCATTGGCTCGTGGATCTCGATCATCTGCTGAGTCAATCCGGGCCGCAGGTCGCTCGCGGCACCGTCCATCACCCCCACAAGCGAGGCAATATTGTGGGACAGCTTGTTCCCCGCTCCCCAGCCGACCGGATCGACCGTCGAGAAGTAGTATTCCAGGTTGATCCCCGAGCACACCGGCACCACGGCCTGCAGAATGCGGGCAAGGACGCTGAACTGCTCGTCATCCTGGGCCGGATCATACGACTGGAGGAACGCGCGGTGATCGAGGAAGAGTCCGCGGCTCCACTGCCGGCGCCCGACCAAGCACATGGCGTTGGTTGCGTGGTTGTACTCGGGCCGGACCTGTGACAGATCCTCGGCACGGGCCTCGACGTGCCGCAGCGCCGCAATGGCTGAGATGCTTGGATCCGCAGAGAAAAACCGTCGAGACCGCTCCTGGGCATTGCGGCGCCTGGCTTCATGGACCGCCGTCCGAAGCCGGATGAAGTCGGGGGTGTGCGTCGACGGCAGCCGCTCGAGGTCGTGCAGACGCACGCTGTCGTCACAGGTGTTGTGCTCCCCACCGATAAACCGTGTTGACTCGGGGATGACGAGCCCCCGATGGGCGAGCTGCTCGCGAACCCTCGGGTCATTGGCCATTTGAGCCAAGGCCCGGGCATTGGGGCCGCCGCGGCTCCCCGCGCACGCGCCGCAGTTGTAGGCCGACTCGTGCGGATTGTTCAGGCTCGACGACCCATGCCCGAGAACCAGCACCAGCCGCGCCAGGCGATCCGTGAGCCCGATATCCTGGAGCAATCGCTCCACGATCGCGGTCATCTCCGCAACGGAGTAGCCGATATGCCCGGCCTCGGACCCCGGCGTGGCTTCGGTCCGCTCGAGCTCCAGGTGGGTGACCGGCGATGGCGCCACAAGGCGGCCAAACCACGAACGCATGTGCGCTGTCGTGCGTGGAAACAGGATCCGCATGACGAGCGGAATCGATGCGACCGAGCCGAAGACCGCCGTGATCAGGCCACCCGTAAACGTCCTGCTCCCCACATGGACGCGATGGGTCAACGAGCCGATCGCGTGGCGGGTCTGTTTTCGGACCCGCTCGGAGTCGGCAAACGTGAATCCGACATGCTCCCGCACATAGTGCCGCGGCGTGACATCGATCGGACACAGCGGTGTATCGTGGGCATCGGCCGCCCCTCGAAAATACATCACGACAGCGAAGAAGCCTGCTGCGCCGAAGGTTTCACAGGCAGGCTCGATCTCCTCGAGGTGGCGGCGGAATGATTCTTCGCGATCATCGATGCAGGTGACGACCTGAAAGGGAGGAATCCCCCCGCGGGCATCCGCTGGCGGCCCATGCCCGCTGGCATGGGCCGCCAGCGCGTCGAGGGCGCGGAGGCGGTACTGACGCTCATAGGCCCGATGGAAAATCCGACGCCGCTCGATGCTCGAGAACGCCTCGACTTCACGAACGAGCGTGGCCCATTGATTCGCCGGCAGCCGGCACAAGATGTCGGGCCGCCAGCCCCGAAGCTGCGCGAGCTGAAACATCTCAAATGCCCGCTGCTCATTCGTGAGGAGTGGCTCCCTCTGGATGCGGCCTGCCAAGAACGCTCGGAGGTGGCGGAGCGATCCGCGCCAGCCGAACGATTCGCGGGCGGCATGCGCAATCGCAAGGCGTTCGAGAATGAGCCGTAGAGCGAGGAACTCGACGAGACTGCCAGGAGGAGCCGGCCGCAGGACGCGGTCACCGCGGGTTTCCATCTGCCAGATCATGCCGGCCCAGCCCCGTAAGGCGAGGAGGGTTTGGGACAGGTAGGCGTCCTGCTCGCCCTCGGAGACGCCAAGGTCATCGAGCGACCGCTGGATGGATTCCAGTGGTGCCCATCCAGCCGCGGCGTGGGCTCGCAGTTCAGCCTGGAGCCCCCGGAGCCACGGCTCGGGCGCCCCGCCGCCGTGGCCGTAGAGGTCACAAAATCCACGAAAGTAGCCGGCATCACGGGTCGGCAGCGGCCAGTCTGCAAGCCCTTGGTCACAGAAAGCTGCGGAATAACGGATTAGTGTGTCATGGACCACGGTGTCGCTATCGACACCGCCGGCTTCGCGAAGCAGGTCGCGATGCCGCAGTGGCAGCGGCGCTGCGGCCAGGGGTATCGCAGCGTCGCGCACGCCCAGGAGACAGGCCCGCCATACCAGGTGCAAGACAAAACTGTCCCAGGTCGCATCCGGCCACCGATCTGCTCCCGAAACGTCGAAGACTGCCAGGAGTGGCTCAAGCACCTCGCGCATGCGAGCAGGCTCGCTCTCGGCGCGACCGCTGTTCACGTCCCGCAGAATCCATTGGCGGGTGCGGCTCACGAGCGTCCCGCGCACTGCGGGGGATACTTCATCCCGAAACCGTCGGAGGGCATCACTCTCGGTGATCAGCCATTCGAGCTCGCGGGTCGGTGCCAGCCGCAGAGGCTGCTCGAGCATGGCCAGCCGCAGCTGGTACCGCGTGCCGAGGAACCCCAGCAGGGTGTCGGCATGGTCTCCCAAGTCATCGATCAACTCGGCCGACAGGTCGCCGGGAAGAATCCGCCCTCGCTTGAGCTCGTGGTGGTACTGCTCCTCGGTCCAGTAGGGATGGCATCCGGCCGTCCGGGCACCGATCGCGACCGCTTCCTCGAATGTCATGTCTTCGCAGGCATGGAGCGTGTTGTGGTGCACGAAGACCGCGATCGCACCCTGCGCCGGCAGCAGGTGGGTCGCCCGCTCGATGCTTCGGCGCAGGCGATCCTGACGATCGTCGGCCGCTACGATCGGCTGTGTCGGCGCGGGAGCGTGGGGAGTCGACACGGGAGGCCGTTCCGATTGGATCGCCGGGACACAGGAAGAGCCGCAGGCGCCAGGCTCGTCACAGGCGAGAAGGCTGGCTGGAACGCCACCGCGTCGCAGAGCGTCGCGGCACACGGGCAGCTGGCACAAACGCCGCCCGCGCAAAAGCGGCTAGCCGGGCGGAGAGCGGCCGTGAATTACAGCCGGCTCGCGGGAGCGATTCGCGTTGTGTGAAGCGATCGACAGAACGTGCAGGACCGGAGCTAATGCATGAATCCCGCCACTTCGATCGGCAAGGCCGCCATGCACGCCGTCCTCACCACACTCTTCCCCTTCTGCGAACGCATGACGAAGAGCAGGGAATTCGCCCGTGAGCTCAAGGTCGCTCGTGGCATCGACATCCCAGCAGGGAGCACTGCCTAGGCCCTCCTCGAACAGAGCGGCGGGACTCGCCGTCAGCAGGAGCCCGACCACGAGGAGTAGCACAACCGCGGGCTTGGACATGAACGTCAAGCCTAGCCCCGGGCATTTCAGCGTCAAGGCCTGGCCTTGATGGCAAGATCGTCGGGCATGGATACGCCGGCCCTTGACATGACGCCCCGCGGGCCCGAGGTGTTGGTGCCTCAAGCATTTAGTTTGAATCATCAAAAGTTTCTCGCCACCGAGCCCCTCGCGGTATTCCTGCATCGATGCGACATTTTCCGGTCCCAAACCGCCGAGGCGAACCGCTGGGAAGAGGCCGAGCAGTTGGCAATCCGCTTTCGCCGCGATCAACGTCATTGATCGTGGCGACCCCCTCTTCGTCGGCCACGATCCGCCAGGCGGGAAACGGATCCTCGAGCTCGGCCCACGCCTCGGGGCTCAGGTCGATCTCGGCGTCGGAGAGGCAGCAGCGGTCGCGATGCAGCGCTGTACGTTCGTTCCGAGGCTACCGCAGCAAGCCCCGGAACGGCTCATAGAGCCGGAGCGTGAACATCAATTCGCTTGCCTGAAACTGAGTCGTGTCAGCCTGTTCGATGACATCGGTCTGGAAGAAGCGGTATCCCACGTCAAAGGTGAGCCTTTCGGTGACTTCCCAAATCACGCCGCCACCGGCTTGCCAGGCGAATGCCGCGGCCGGGTCATCGAAACCGAGGTGGCTGATGAGTCCGCCCACGTCTGGATACACAAGACGCGAATCGCTGTCTTCCTCGCCGCCATGCGGCATTTTCGCGATCGACTTTGTGGCGACGGCATCACGGTTGACTACACGGAGTTCGCGGCATCGCCGCAGGCCGGTGACACCCGATGACGCCCGCGCGGCCCTCGATGATTTTCTCGAGCACCGGCTTGTGAACTTCGGCCGCTATCAGGATGCGACATGGACCGGGCAACCCCGAGCCGTTGTTACTCGGCGGGTGGCGTCGGCAACAGCTCGATTGGCGGTTGCGTGACGGCTGGGCCCGATCGTTCCGCGTCGGCTGGTGGGGCCGCAGGCATGGGCGGCGCCTCGCCACCCGTCGCGAGCACGCTGCGGGTGCCATCGGCGTCTACCGTGGCGGAACCCGCGGGATCGGGATCGAGCGTCCAGACACCGCGGGCAGGATCGGCGACCGGTGGACGCGATGCTGTAGCGGCTGGTGCAGGACTCGCCGCGGGCGGACGTGTGACAGCCGGCGCCTGGACCACAACCGGAGCCCGCATCACCGGAGGCGCCGCCTGAGCTGCGATCGCTGTCTGTGGCTGCCCGGCCAATGGCACACCCGCGCGGGCCATCCGCCGAAGCGTTGCCGGTCGCGGTGGCGGCGGCTCGGGCATGACTTTGGCCATTTCGGCTGCGCGGGCCTCGGCGCGGACCGCTCGTGCCTCCGCGATCGCCTGCCGTGCATAGACCCGCTCGGCGATCCGCACAGATCGAGGTGGCAGGGCTGCCGCGGGCTCGGCCGCGATCACTGGCAAACCTCCGACGAGGGCGAGGCACCATCCCGTATTCCAGAGCCTGCGGGCACGCGTGGTCGTCATGATTCTTCGATCCTGGGAGGGGAGCGCGGATGGGCTGCATGCCGCAATTGTCGAGGAGCCCATATTGTGCCTACAGTGTTGCCCCATCCGCAACCTCCGGTTCCTCGATGAATTCCTACTCCCTGACCCACCTCCGCCAGCTCGAAGCCGAGAGCATCCACATTATTCGGGAGGTAGCCGCCGAGTTTGAAAACCCGGTGATGCTCTATTCCATCGGGAAGGACTCGGCGGTGATGGTCCGTCTGGCCGAGAAGGCGTTCTCTCCGGCCAAGCCCCCGTTCCCCCTGATGCATGTCGACACGACCTGGAAGTTTCAGGACATGTACCGGCTGCGGGACGAGTACGTCGCTAAGGAACTGGGCTTCAAGCTCATCGTCCACGTCAACGAAGAGGGACGGGCCGCGGGCATCAATCCGATCACGCACGGCAGCAAGGTTCACACCGATACCATGAAGACGCAGGCCCTCCGGCAGGCACTCGACAAGTATCGCTTCGATGCTGCGTTTGGCGGCGCCCGCCGCGACGAGGAAAAATCCCGTGCCAAGGAGCGGGTGTTTTCATTCCGCGACGAGTTCCACCGCTGGGATCCCAAGAACCAGCGGCCCGAGCTCTGGAACCTCTACAACACCAAGGTGAAAAAGGGGGAGAGCATCCGCGTCTTCCCAATCTCCAACTGGACCGAGCTCGATGTCTGGCAGTACATCCACCTCGAAAAGATCCCTATTGTGCCGCTCTACTTTGCCGCTGAGAGGCCAATCGTCTGGCGGGACGGCGTGATGATCATGGTGGATGACGACCGGCTGCCTCTGAAGCCCGGAGAGGTGCCCGAGATGCGGCGCGTGCGGTTCCGCACACTCGGCTGCTATCCGCTCTCGGGTGCCGTCGATTCCAATGCCACGACGCTGCCCGAGATTATCCAGGAGATGCTCCTGACGACATTCTCCGAACGGCAGGGTCGGCTCATCGACTCCGACGAGGCTGGCTCGATGGAGAAGAAGAAAAAGGAGGGGTACTTCTGAGGCGACGCGAACTCCAGCCGTTGCAGCGGATCGCTTCGCGACCACTGAACGGCACTTGCGGTAGGGGATAGCGAACGACACACGGAAATCCGAGCACACATGTCTCATCAGTCCGCTCTCATCGCCACTGACATCGACGAGTACCTCGCCCAGCATGAGCGGAAAGAGCTCCTCCGCTTCATCACATGCGGGAGCGTGGACGACGGCAAGAGCACGCTCATCGGGCGGCTCTTCTATGAGTCGAAGATGATCTACGAGGACCAGCTCGCGGCGATCAAGAAAGACTCCACCCGCTACGGGACGACGGGTGAGGAGGTCGATCTGGCACTCTTCACCGACGGCCTCGAGGACGAGCGGCAGCAGGGGATCACGATTGACGTGGCCTACCGCTACTTCTCGACCGACAAGCGCAAATTCATCATCGCCGACACGCCCGGCCACGAGCAGTACACGCGAAACATGGCGACCGGCGCGTCGACGGCCGACCTGGCCATCATCCTGATCGACGCCCGCTACGGCGTGCTTCAGCAGACGAAGCGACATTCGTTCATCGTCTCGCTCCTCGGCATCAAACACATCATCGTCGCCATCAACAAGATGGACATCGTCGACTACGACGAGGCGGTGTTTGAGCGAATCAAGCGGGACTACATCGATTTTGCGAGCCGGCTCGAGCTGCCCGACGTCCACTTCATGCCGATCTCGGCCCTCAAGGGAGACAACGTCGTCACGAGCAGCCCAAAGATGCCCTGGTACACGGGCTCACCGCTCATGCCATTCCTGGAAACCGTGTACATCGGCTCCGACCGCAACATGGAGGATTTTCGGTTCCCTGTGCAGCTTGTGCTCCGGCCGAATCTCGACTTCCGTGGGTTTTCAGGGACGATCGCCAGCGGCATTATCCGCAAGGGAGACGAAGTCATGTCGCTCCCCTCGCGAAAGAAGAGCCGCGTGAAGTCGATCGTGACGTTTGACGGTGAGCTCGACGAGGCCTTTGCCCCTCTCTCCGTCACGCTCACGCTTGAAGACGAGATCGATTCGAGCCGTGGCGACATGCTCGTGCGGCCGGGGAATGTGCCAAAGGTCGATCACCGTTTCGATGCGATAGTCGTGTGGATGGCCGAGGAACCGCTCGTGCCCGGCAAGGAATTTCTCTTCAAGCAGACCTCGAAGGTTGCGCCGGGGCGCGTGAGCACGCTGCGGTATCGGATCGACATCAACTCGCTCCACCGGGAGCCGGCTCCGTCGCTGGCGCTCAACGAGATCGGCCGCTGCAGGGTCACGCTCACCTCGCCGATCGCGTTTGACCCGTACCGCCGCAACCGTTCGACGGGTGGGTTCATCATGATTGATCGGCTCACCAACGCGACCGTCGCGGCCGGGATGATCCTCGACCGTGAGCCGGCGGATGGCCGCAAAGATCACTGGGAAGACGAGCCTGCGGTCGCCGAGTTGGCGGCCGCCGCTGGCGAAGTGGCTGCCGACGAGCGGGCCACGCGGTTTGGCCAAAAGCCCGTGACGGTCCTCTTCACCGGGCTACCCGGTTCGGGCAAGACGTCGCTTGCCAAAGGTATCGAGCGCCGCCTCTTCGATTCGGGCCACGCCGTAGCAGTCCTCGATGGCACGGGCATGCGTCAGGGGATCTCTCGTGACCTCGGCTTCTCGACCGACGAGCGGAGCGAGAACCTCAGGCGAAGCGCTGAAGTGGCCAGACTCTTCAACGACGCTGGCCTCATCTGCCTCGCGGCGTTCGTTGCTCCAGACGCGAGCGTCCGTGGCAAGGTGGCCGAACGAATCGGCCGCGACCGTTTTGTGGTGGTCCACCTCGCCGCCCCGGCCGAGGTCTGCCGCGCGCGGGACACGAGCGGCCGCTATGCCGCGGCCGACTCAGGCGAGATCACCGATTTCCCGGGCGTGAGCGCTCCTTACGAGGCACCCGCCGATCCCGACCTCGTCCTTCCGACGCACGAGTGGCCGCTCGCGAAGAGCATCGACGCAGTCATGTCGCTCCTCTCGGACCGCGGCATCCTCGGCTGAACGACCAAGAGGATGCACAAATCTTTCTGGCAAGCCTCGATACCGTCCGTTCGGTGGCCCACACGCTCGCGCCCGGCCGCGTTGAGGGGCCGCGCCGGGGTGGTAAACTTCTCGGCCCGGGGAATTGACTCGTACACGCGGAGCCATTGGTCATGGAGTTTGAGTCGTCGACAGCACGCCCTTGTGGCGTGGCATGGCCGTGGGTGGCGGCCTTGGTTCTTGCCGGCTGCAGCGATCCGAATGCTGTCGCACCGTCCTCGCCTGCCAAGAAGGCCCTGCAGCCTGTGAAGGTGATCGCGTTTGACGAGGCCACGGCTGTGCTCGAAGGCATCGCTGCGGGCACGGTCGTGGGCACGGTGGTGCAAAACCCGTTTGAGTATGGCTACCGAAGCATTGCGATGCTTCACGCGCTCAACGAAGGCAAGACCGATGGGATTCCCGAGGACAAGTTCGTCAATGTCCCGGCGCGGGTCGTGCTCGCAGACGACTCCCGCAAGGAGTTTGCCGGGGCCGCTGTCGTGCCGGTCGCAACCTTTCGCGAGGAACTCAAGAAACTCCTGTCCGGGGGTGGTGCTGCAGCGTCTGAGAGCGGACCGGAATACGCCTTCATCACCAACGGCGTGGCCGACTTCTGGACCATCGGGAAAGTCGGTGCCGAGAAGGCGGCGGCCAATCTCGGCGTGAAGGTCTCCGTCATCATGCCCACCTCGATCACCGACCAGACTCGGAAGATCGAAGACCTCATCACCCGTGGTACTGCCGGCATCGCCATCAGTCCGATCAATCCCGCCAATCAGGGCGAAGTACTCGCGAAGGCTGCCGCGGCCACGAATCTCATCACCCATGACAGCGATGCCCCAGACTCGCCTCGGCGGGTCTATATCGGCATGGACAACTACGAGGCAGGCCTCGTCTGCGGCACACTCGTCCGCGATGCCCTCCCCGATGGCGGCAAGGTGATGCTCTTCATCGGCCGGCTCGACCAAGACAACTCCCAGCGACGACGACAAGGCTGCATCGACGGTATCCTCGGCCGCGATCCCGACCCAACTCGCCGCGATGATCCTGGCGCCGTCGTCACCAGCGACGACGGAAGGTACACGGTCCTCGGCACGATGACCGACCAGTTTGATCGCGCCAAGGCCAAAGCCAATGCCGAGGACGCGCTCCTGCGGCATCCCGACATCGCGGCGATGGTCGGTCTTTTTGAATACAACCCGCCGCTCATTCTCGAGGCGCTCGAGCGAGCCGGTCGACTGGCCGTTCCGAACGCCAAGTGAGTCCTCCTGTGACTCTCCTCCTCGAGGCCCGCGGTATCTCAAAACGCTTTCCGGGCGTGCGGGCGCTCGATGACGTGTCGCTCACCGTGGCCCGCGGTGAAGTCGTCGCCCTCGTCGGCGAGAACGGCGCGGGCAAGTCCACGCTCCTGAAGATTCTGGCTGGTGTCCAGCCGCAAGACTCGGGCGAGATTCATGTCGATGGCCAGCCCGTGCGATTTCGAGGTGTGGAAGACGCCTTGGCCAAGGGGATTGCACTGATCCACCAGGAGCTCAATCTCGCCGACAACCTCGACCTCGCGGGCAACATCTTTCTGGGCCGCGAGCCGCAGCGGCTCGGGCTACTCGACCTCGCCAGGATGCACCGCGACGCGGCTCCATGGCTTTCGATGGTCGGCCTGGACCTCGATGCCGCCACGCCGCTGGCGACACTCCCCATCGGACGGCAGCAGCTTGTGGAGATTGCCAAGGCGCTCTCGACCAATGCTCGCCTGCTCATCATGGACGAGCCGACCAGTTCGCTTTCGGCCCGCGAGACAGAGACGCTTTTTCGGGTGGTCAAGGATCTTCGGCGGCAAGGCGTGAGCGTGATCTGGATCTCGCACCGCCTCAGCGAAGTGAGAGAGTTGGCCGACCGGGTTGTCGTGCTGCGCGACGGGAAGAACGCCGGCGAGATTGCAGACCGCTCAGAGATCAACCATGACCGGATGATCCGGATGATGGTTGGCCGAGACATCGACCGCCTCGCCCGCCGGCCAAGCCATCCCCCGGGCGATACCACACTCTCAGTCCACGAGCTTCGGACACAGGCTCACCCGTCCCATGCAATCTCATTCGACGTGCGGGCAGGCGAGATCGTGGGCATCGCAGGACTCGTCGGCGCCGGTCGCACAGAACTGCTCACGACAATCTTTGGCGTGACACCGGCGGTTGCCGGGAGCGTGTCGGTCGTGGGACGACTCGTTCCGCGCCGCTCGCCCACCGACGCGATCCGGGCCGGCATCGCGCTTGTGCCCGAGGATCGAAAGCAGCAGGGGCTCATTCTCGACATGGCTGTGCGAGACAACATGTCACTGGTGGCCTTGTGGCCCGAAAGCCGAGCAGGTTTCATCGATTTTCAGGCGGAGCGGCAGCTTGCGGCCACGATGATTCCCGCCCTGGCCATCAAAACCGCCAGCGATTTGCAAGTCGTAAAACTTCTGTCTGGGGGGAATCAGCAGAAGGTGGCGCTCGCCAAGTGGTTGGCAATGAAGCCGAAGGTGCTCTTGCTCGACGAGCCAACCCGGGGCATCGACGTGGGAGCCAAGGCCGAAATCTACGACCTGGTGCACCGGCTCGCAGGGGACGGGCTCACTGTCCTCTATGTGTCGAGCGAGATGGAAGAAATTCTGACGCTCGCCGACCGGGTGCTCGTCATGCACGAGGGAAGGCTTGCCGGCATACTCGGTCGTGACAATCTCACCGAGGAGAACGTCATGCGGTTGGCAGCGGGCGCCGCGGTCGAGAGGATGTCGGCATGAACGAGCTCCACGCACACCTCTGGAACACCCTTCGGGGGCTCGTCTCGTCCAAGATAGCCGGGATTCTCGGTCTTCTCATCGTGGTGTGCCTCTACACATCGCTCGCCAGTGACAACTTCCTGAAGGTCGGCAATCTCGAGAACATCGTCCACCGCACGGCGCTGTTTGGAATCCTTTCCATTGGCGTCGCGTTCGTCATCATTACGGGTGGCATCGACCTTTCGATTGGCTCGGTCGTCTGCCTGGTCGGCGTCCTGCTCCCCTGGCTGTTGGTTCACCAGGGATGGGGCGTGCCGGTCGCCGTGGGGTTTGTGCTCGTGCTCGGTGTATTGATCGGCCTGGTCCACGGCCTGCTTGTCACGAAGGTCGGCCTCCAGCCATTCGTCGTCACCCTCTGCGGCCTGCTGATCTATCGGGGCGTAGCCCGCGGCCTCACCCAGGACCAGTCGCAGGGATTTGGGACAGCTTTCAAGGGGCTTCGGTCGCTGGCGACGGCCCGGTTTCCGATCTTTGGCGACGGGGGTTTTCAACTCCCGGCCACGACCATCATTTTTCTCATCTTCGCGGTCGCGGCGGCGGTGCTCCTGAACCGCACGGTCTTCGGGCGATACCTCTTGGCTGTGGGCCGCAACGAACAGGCGGCCCGGTACTCGGGCATCAACACCGGCCGCATGAAACTGCTCGCCTATGTGATCTCGAGCACCCTGGCAGCCCTCGGCGGCATGCTTTTCGTGCTCGACATCAATGCGGCGCAGCCAAGTGATTTTGGTAATTTTTACGAGCTCTATGCGATTGCTGCGGCAGTGCTCGGCGGGTGCTCGCTCCGCGGTGGCGAAGGGTCAATTCTCGGCCTGCTGGTCGGATCGGCGCTCATGGTCGTGCTCTCGAACATGATCAACCTCGTTCACCCGGGCTACCAGAACATCGAATTTGCCATCATTGGCGGCGTGATCCTCGCGGGCGTCGTCACCGACGAAATCGTGCGCTGGGCGACGCGGCGGCGTCCGGCCTCATGACCGCCGCCACGAACCGTTCGCCAGCACATGGTCCTGGCGACACGCCACCACACGCGGCCCCGCGGTTTGGCCTGCTGACGGCTACCTTCGTCGTCGTGTCGAGCATGATCGGCACGGGAGTGCTCACGACGAGCGGCTTTACCGTAGCCCTGGTCGGCAGCAACGAGCTGATGCTTTGGCTCTGGGTGGTCGGCGGAATCCTGGCCATCTGCGGCGCGCTTTCGCTCTGCGAGCTGTCGGCAGCGCTTCCGGAGTCTGGTGGCGAATACATCTACTTGCGGGAAGCGTACGGCCCTCTGGCAGGCTTTCTCTCGGGCTGGGTTTCGTTCTTGATCGGGTTTGGAGGGCCGATCGCGGCCTCGTCGGCCGCGTCGGCCAAATACCTGTTCGCTCCCTGGCGGCTCGACGCGGCGACTCAGGCTGCCGCCGAAATCGTCACCGCTTCGGGAATCGTTGTCGGCCTGGGGGTCATCCACTGCCTCGGTCGCCGGGCGTCAATCCGCGCCCAGGG
This sequence comes from Planctomycetota bacterium, assembly GCA_031403195.1. Lineage (GTDB taxonomy): Bacteria > Planctomycetota > Planctomycetia > Pirellulales > UBA1268 > QWPN01. Next base: position 78,354 of record JANNSZ010000085.1, read on the forward strand.
AACCATGACACTGCTCAAGATCGTGATTCTCATCGCGCTCGCTTCGGCACTGCTCGTGGCCGGGTACGGCCGCTGGGAAAATCTTGCCGACCGTCCCGCGGTCACGCCCAGCCTTCTCCTGACCATGGCCTCATCGCTCGTCTACATCACCTATGCCTATTCAGGCTGGAGCGCGGCTGCCTATGTGGCTGGCGAAGTGACCAATCCCCAGCGGATGGTTCCCCGCGCGATCCTCCTCGGCACGGGCATCGTCACGGTGATCTATCTTGCCCTCAACATCGCCTACGCCCTGGCGCTGCCGGCCGCCGACGTGCGAGACATGGCAGCCACACACGGTTTCGATGCCGTGGCGCCGATCGCCCAGCATGCGGCCGAACGCCTCCTGGGATCACAGATCGCAGCCCCGCTCTCGATCGCCATTGGCATGACACTCGTCGCGTCGGTGAGTGCCTATGTGCTGACCGGTCCGCGAGTGGTGGCCGCCATGGCGCAGGCCGGGCAGTTTCCGGCCATCGCAGGCAGGGTCACACCACACGGGGCGCCAGCGATCGCGACGGCGATGCAGGTGGCATGGGCGCTCGTCCTGCTGTGGACCGCGTCGTTCGAGGTGATCCTGTTGTATGCCGGTGTGGGGCTCGCGATCTTCTCCATGCTCTCGGTGGCTGCGGTCTTCGTGCTTCGTATCCGGCAGCCCGATTTACCCCGACCATTCCGGACCCCTGGATACCCGATCCTGCCGGCCATCTATCTGCTGGGCACAGGGCTGTTGACGATTGCGGTGTGCATCGAGCGCCCGCGGGTGGCCGCTGTGTCAATCGCCACGATCATGGTCGGCATCCCCGTCTACTGGATGTGGACGGCCATCCGGATCACCCCACGCGGACCGTAAACACCGCGGGCCAGCGGGGGGAGCCGTCATCTTCGATGGCCCGGAGACGGGCGGCGATGCCGTGAGCCTCGGGCGACGTGCGGCACAGCGTAAAACAAGCGCTACCGCTGCCGGTGAGACGCGGGGCGATGCCCCCGGCAGCCGCACAATCGTCGAGGAGCCGGACGATGTCGCTCGAAAGCGTGCGCGCGACAGGCTCGAGAGCGTTGTGCATCAGCGGGTTGGCGGCGGAGAGATCACCCCGGGCAAGCACACCCGCCAGTTGCATCGCCTCGCCGGCGCGGTTGGGATCTGGCGTGCAGCCTGCGTAGACCGCGGCGGTCGAAAGGCCGGTCGGAGGACACGCGACGACTGCAAACATCACTGGCAGCGCGGGCACGGGCACGATGGCCTCGCCGCGGCCTGCCACGACCGCAGGGCGACCGTCGAGAAACCAGGGCACATCGCTGCCGAGCCGCGCGGCGATTGCAGCGAGTCGCTCCCGTGGCCAAGCAAGTCCCCAGGCCTCGACCGCCATGAGCAGCATCGCAGCTGCATCACTCGACCCGCCTCCCAGACCAGCCTGCGACGGCACCTCTTTGACCAGCTCGATATCGAGGGCCGGCTCGATGCCCGCCTCTGCGGCAACAGCCGCTGCGGCCCGCACCACGAGATTCGTGGCATCGGTCGGCACATCGCCGGCCAGGGCGGCGGCCCGCGAACCGACACACCGCACGGTAAGTCGAATGCCGGAAGCCCCTCCCAGCCGCACTGCCAGTGTGTCGGCCACATCGATCGGCACGATCAGCGACTCGATCGCATGAAAGCCATCGGGGCGACGCGCGAGAACCGCCAGCGAAAGGTTGAGCTTCGCGGGACAGCGGCGCGTCAACACTCCCGGCGAAGGGCCGGTATTCCCGGCCGTAGGAGCGACGTCGCTCACCGCCAGTTGGACACAAAGGCGAGTGTCATCGTTGCCAGCACGAGCCCGATGGCAACCAGCGTTCCCAGGAGGATCGCGATGCTCCGGCCAGCCCAGAGATCATCTTCGATCATCTCCGTCCGAGCGGCTCGATCAAACGACCCGTTCCATACCGGAAACGCACGCTCGTCGTAGACCCACTCGGTGCGTTCCTGATACCGTTTTTCGTTCATGATTTTCTGTGGCGAGAGGCGTTTGGGCCGCGGCAGCGAGCCCGTGGCCAAAGAGTATGATTCGTCGGAGATGCTTCCCTGAAAATGTAGCCCGTTGCCGACGCCTTCGCCAGAGAGGCTGTCTGGTTCACAGGGTCCACGCTGCCATGCCCGATCACGATCCGCTTGCCATCGTCGATGCGCCCCAGGAGTCGCCGCCTGGCCCGAGGCTCGTGCATCTCCTCGATCCAGCCGCTGATCTTGCGGGCTGGCTCGCTGCCCAGGGGCAGCCTGCATGGCGGGCGGCCGCGATCCGCCGCTGGCTCATTGATCGTCGGGCGGGTTCTTTTGAGTCGATGACCGATCTGCCCAAAGGCCTCCGCGAGCGGCTCACGGAACACTTTCGAATCTGGACCACGACGATCGCAGCCCACCAGCGATCCGACGACGGGACTGAAAAGCTCTTGCTTGAGCTCCACGACGGCCAACAGGTTGAGTGTGTGCTGCTCCGCGACGGCATCCGGCGGACAGTCTGCATCAGTTCGCAGGTGGGCTGCGCGATGGGCTGTGTGTTTTGCGCCAGTGGCATCGACGGCGTCGTACGAAACCTCACGACTGGTGAGATCGTCGAGCAACTCCTGAGGCTCGCGGCGCTCCTGCCAGACGACGAGCGGCTCAGCCACATCGTCGTGATGGGCATGGGCGAGCCCCTGGCGAACCTCGAGCGGCTCTTACCCGCGCTCGCCGTCGCGCGTGATCCCGCAGGCCTCGGCATCTCGCATCGGCGGATCACGATCTCGACCGTCGGACTTCCACCGGCAATTGATCGGCTCATCGAGCTCGACGCCGGCTACAACCTGGCTGTCTCGCTGCATGCGGCCGACGACGAATTGCGAACACGGCTTGTGCCGGTCAATAAGGCGATCGGCGTCGATGCCGTGATGGCCGCAGCGGATCGCTACTGGGAAGCCTCCGGCCGGCGGCTCACGTTTGAGTATGTGCTGCTGGGGGGCGTCAACGATTCGACGAGCGACGCGGCCAAACTCGCGGCACTGCTTGGCGGACGCGCGGCCCTGCTCAACGTGATTCCCTACAACACCGTCGCCGGGATGCCGTGGCAAGAGCCCTCCCGAAAAGCACTCGACCGTTTTCTGGAGGTGCTTGGCGCGGCCGGCGTGAACGTGCAAGTTCGCCGCCGCAAGGGTTCGGCCATCGACGCCGCCTGCGGTCAACTCCGCCGCGCGGCCGCCGAGGAATAGGACGCCCAATGGCACTTCGGCTACGTGGTGACGGCGTCTGTTCGATTCTGTTCGATTCCAGAGCGTAGCCGATCTGTCTGGGGCGTGCCTGGTGACGCGATGGGCCGCCTTCGAGCCGTGCAAAATTGCGCGAAAACGCCTCCCTGAAGACCGTGTTTCGCGCAGACCGGCTCCGCCCGTGCCCTTCGGAGGCACATCAGAGTGAGTGGATGTCGATCACAGGAAGCTCGTCGGGAGAGGCCTGCATGACGTCGCGGTTGTCATGGGCCTGGACGAGCTCAGGCCACTCGGTGGGCGGCCCACGCGCGGGCGAC
>JANNSZ010000086.1:0-1762 GCA_031403195.1 Planctomycetota bacterium
GGCCGCGGCCGAAAGCACGTGTAGCATCACGAGATCGGTCTGGCACCGTTGCCGCGGGATGTTCATCGCCTCGTCGAGGGCGATTTTACGGAACGCGGCCTCGACCGCGGTGAGCGCGAGATCCATCGTCAGCAAACGGCCGACATCATCTTCGGTGAGATAAAGCACGGGCATGGCGAACATCCAGAAGAGAAACATCCACCACAGAGTCACTGAGAACACAGAGCAGAGGAGCACGCAGAAAACATGTGTTAACAATGCATTTCTCGGTTTTCCTTCTCTGTTAGGAGTTACGCAGTTGCAGTGCCTGGGAAATTGTAGATGGGGTTGGCCAAGTAGGCACGGACGGCGTCGCGGATGATGCTCCATTTGGCTTGGAACCAGGTGATGCCCAAGCGGAAGCGATGCCATTCGAGTCGGATGAACGCTCGCAACGCGAAGCCGATGTGGTTGCGTTGGGAGCGGGCCAGGCGCGCCGGGCAGCGTTCGACTTCGGTGAATTGCTTCAGCGCCCGGTGGTACTCCTCGACGTTCCAGGCGAGTTGGGCGTAGGTGAGGCGATGGAGTTCGTCCATGCCGAGGTCGTTGGTGATCCAGTGTTCCGTGTCGCCATTCGGGGCGACGAGCCGGAACGCCTTCACGAATCCGAAGCCTTCGACATGGACGACGGTGCCGGTGGCCGCGATGGGCTGTTCGGAGATAGGCTTGTTGCCCGTGCGCCCGATATCGACGCGCCGGTTCGACCGAACTTGGGTGAGGAAATGCCAGCCGCAGGCGCGGACGGCTTTGAGGTTGTCCTTGCCGGAATACCAGGCGTCGAAGCAGACATAGCGGGGCGAGAAGCCACGGGCCTTGGCCGTGACGAGCATGTCGCGGAAGTGTTCGTTCTTGGTCTTCTTCGGGGCCTCGGCCGGATCGACGAGTCGGTAGTCGGTGGGGTAGACGGCGTCGCCGTCGCTCCAGGCCAACGTGACGAGGTTGATGCCGCGCACGACCCGCTGGTGCTTGCCCGACCAGAATTGTCCGACCAGTCCCATCTTGTGGGCGTAGGGTTTGTCGAGAACGGTGTCGTCGACGATGAGGATGCTGTCGCCGCGTCGGACGAGGGGTTGGACCTCCTTCCAAAGGGTTTCGGGATCGGGTTCGAGGCGGGCCAGCAGACGGGAGAAGGCGTCGTGCGCGGGGGCTGCTGGTGTGGGGGGATGCACGCGAGCCGCCTCGCACGCACTGGCCACCTTGGGCGTGCCGATGAGGAAGTCGATGTAGGTGCCATCCGAGGCACGGGGCGGATTCATGCCCACAAAACTAACGTTCGCCCGAGGATCGCGCAAGGCCTGAATTGGTCAACTGCGTAACTCCTACCAGTTTCAAAACTCGTATTGACGTAACTCCAGCTCTTTCAGCATGATCGCGGCGGACAGGAGGTCCGTCATGCCAAGTGTTGCACGAGAGCAGGAACTCAACGATCTTCTCTGGGAGCGTGTCAAGGCGCTGCTTCCCGCGTACTCGCCCAGTCCGAAAGGCGGACGGCCCCGAGTCAATGATCGCGCTTGTTTCGAGGCCATCGTCTTCGTGCTTCGCAATGGGCTTCGCTGGCGTGATCTACCGGATCGTTTTCCTTCCCCGGCCACCTGTTGGCGGCGTCACGTCGAATGGACGAGCGAGGGAGTGTGGGAGGAAGTTTGGTGCATGGTGCTCGATGAGTTGGCCGATGCCGGGCTGCTCGACACCTCGGAACTGGCTCTCGACTGCACCTTCGCCC
>JANNSZ010000087.1:0-79668 GCA_031403195.1 Planctomycetota bacterium
AACCAGGTGCGGGTCAACCAGGTGCGGGTCAACCAGGTGCGGGTCAACCAGGTGCGGGTCAACCAGGTGCGGGTCAACCAGGTGCGGGTCAACCAGGTGCAGGGACGGTCGGCCTCGGGAGCCAGGGGAGTAATCCCGATGCGGGTGGGCGACAGGTCGGCGCTCCAGCAATGGAACGTCGCGACATGCAATGGACCACTCAGGACCGCGAGCACGCTCGGAACGCCGCGAACCTTGCAATCGAACACCTTCGAGACGCTCTCGCGAAGGGGCGAACCGATGTCCTTGATGAGCTCGGCTGGACCCCCGAACAGGCACGGGCATTCCTTGATCGTTGGGAAGCCATGCAACGATTAGCCGATACGCGTGAGCCCCATGCCAGGGCCGAATTTGACCGAGCCCTCAGGAGCCTTGGCCTCCGCCCGGATGGCATTCGAACAAGTCGTGATGTGCCGACCGACCGCAAGGGAGGGCAGGCCGAGGGCCGCCGGAGCCGGCCTCCGAGCGACTATCGCGAGCAGTTCAAGGCATTCATGCAGGGAACGAGCGTCGAATGAGTGATGGCATCGAGGGGCCACGCTACCTCGTCTCGTTCGGCCCCAAGCGGATGCCGCACTGTTTCACCGACGTCCTCATTCTGGGGGGCGGGCTTGCCGGCCTGCGGGCGGCCCTGGCGATCGATCCGCGGCTCTCCGTGACCGTGATCACCAAGGACGACCTGCGAAGTTCGTCGAGTCAGTGGGCCCAGGGGGGTATTGCCGGCGTCGTTGACCCGGAGGATCGTTTCGACAATCACATCGCCGACACGCTCGCGGCCGGTGGGGGGTTGTGTCACACCGATGTCGTGGAGTCGGTCGTGCGAGAGGCACCCGATCGCATCCAGGAATTGATCACCTGGGGCACACGGTTCGACGAACGCGACGGTGGCCTCGAACTGGGGAGGGAAGGTGGGCACAGCCACCACCGGATCGTCCATGCGCTCGGAGATGCCACGGGCCGTGAAGTCATGCGGGCCGTCATCGAGAGAACTCGCCGCCTCGAAAATCTCGAGGTCTGGCCCGACACCTTTACGATCGACCTTGTCACCGGCGATGGCCGATGCCGCGGGGCTCTCGTGTGGAACCCGTCCCACGGCAAGACGCTCGTCTGGGCGCGTCGTACGATCCTCGCGACCGGCGGCGCAGGCCAGCTCTTTCGCGAATCGACGAATCCCCCGGGCGCGAGTGGCGACGGCATGGCCATCGCCTGGCGTGCCGGTGCCGAACTTCGCGACATGGAGTTCATGCAGTTTCACCCGACCGTGCTCTACATCGCGGGTGGCGCTCGGAGCCTGATTACGGAGGCCGTACGAGGGGCCGGTGCCTGGCTCGTCGATCGCGACGGAAAGCGGTTCATGCCCGACGTTGATCCGCGGGCCGAGCTTGCGCCCCGCGACGTTGTGTCCCGCGCGATCACCGACGTGATGCAACGCACACACCATGCCTGCGTCTACCTAGATCTCTCGCATCTCGACCGCGCGAAGGTACTGCGGATGTTCCCCGGAATGGCCGAGACATGCCGAAAATTCGGCCTCGATCTGGCGTGCGATCGGATCCCGGTACGACCGGGTGCCCATTACATGGTCGGTGGAGTGGCGGTGGACGCAGATGGCCGGACTGATGTTCCAGGCCTCTTGGCGGCCGGTGAGGTGACGTCGAGTGGCCTTCACGGCGCCAACCGTCTGGCCAGCAACAGCCTTCTGGAGGGGCTCGTGTACGGGGCCCGCGCGGGCCGCATGGTGGCTGAGGAGATCTTCGACGAGGGATGGCCCAGCGAAGAGGCTTTCCACGTGCCACCGATCGCCAACCCGAAATCCGAGGACGCCAGCGGTGCCCCGCTCGATCTCACCGATATCCGCAACTCGCTGCAGGCCGTGATGTGGCGCAAGGTCGGTGTCGAGCGAACCGGCGAAGCTCTCGGTGAGGCGCTCGAGGCGGTCGAGGGATGGTGTCGTTACGTGTTGCCACGTCAGTTCTCCGATCCGGATGGCTGGCAGCTTCAGAACATGCTCCAGGTGGCGCGGCTCATGATCGCTGCCGCCTTGACGCGGAAGGAGACACGAGGTGTTCACTTCCGCTCAGACTGGCCTTCGACTTCGAGTGCCTGGGTCTCCCATGTCGCCTGGCGACGCGGCGAGCCCAGCCCCACGATCGAGCCCTTGCCGCAGTGACCCAGGCGGGTCGCCCTGACGAAACATCGTCGGTTGAGCGGCTTTCAGCGCACGCTCCTGCATCGGGATTGCCGCCCTGGCTGGATCGGGGAACAATACCGGATCCTTCCCCGCTCGTCCCAGCATCCACGCGAGACTCCATGACCCTTCCCGGCAAGGACTCCAACGATTCCATGATCGAGGCCGATGGTCTCTGCAAGTACTACGGCGACTTCATCGCCGTCGAGGATGTCTCGTTTCGGATACCGCGAGGCGAGATTGTCGCCTTCCTCGGGCCGAACGGCGCGGGCAAAAGCACGACGATGAAGATTCTCACGGGCTATCTCGCCCCGTCACGTGGGCGGGCTCTCATCGCCGGCCACGACATGTCGACCGACCGGCTTGCCGGAGCGGAGCGGCTGGGGTACCTGCCCGAAAATGGGCCGCTCTACCCCGACATGACCCCGCGAAGCCTCCTCGAATTCTTTGCCGACGCTCGTGGCCTGACTGGCAGCCGCAAGCGCGACCGGATCAGCGCGGTCGTGAAACAGTGCGAGCTCGGGAGCGTCATCGGGAAGGCGATCGGAAAGCTCTCGAAAGGATACCGGCAGCGCGTTGGCATGGCGCAGGTCCTGCTTCACGAGCCCGATGTGCTGATCCTCGACGAGCCGACCAGCGGCCTCGACCCCAATCAAATCCGCGAGATGCGGGAAACCATTCGCCGTCTCGGTCAAGAGAAGACCATCCTGCTCTCGACCCACATTCTCCAGGAAGTGGAGGCTCTCGCAGACCGCGTGATCCTGATTTCCGAGGGGCGGCTGCGGTTTGACGGCACGCCGGCGGATCTCCGCCGGGACGGCCGTGGCCTCGACGAACGATTTCACGAGCTCACGCGGTCGGCATGACGACCGCGCCGCTTCCCTCCGGACCCGGGGCAATTGCCCCGCTCCGATTCAGCCCACCACGCCAGCAGGATCGATCCCGATGAAATGGCACGTTCTCGACGCCGTCTTCAAGCGGAACTTTGTCGCCTATTTTTCCAACCCGACCGGCTATGTCTTCATCTGCGTATTCGTGCTCCTCGGATCGCTCGCAGCCTTTTGGCCCCCCGAGTTTTTCAATGCGAATCTCGCCAACCTCGATCAGCTGAACCGATATCTGCCATCGATCCTCCTCGTATTCATTCCGGCGATCACGATGAGCGTGTGGGCAGACGAACGGCGGCAAGGCACCGACGAACTGCTCCTCACGATCCCCGCGAGTGATCTCGAGGTCGTCATGGGCAAGTACCTGGCTACCGTTGGGATCTTCACCGCGGCCCTCATGTTTTCATGCGTTTGCAATCTGGTCATTCTGCTCTTCTGGGGCACTCCTGACGGCGGGCTGTTTCTCGCCAACTACCTCGGGTATTGGTTCACGGGACTGGCCATGCTGGCGGTGGGCATGGTGGCGAGTTTTTTGACGAGCAACCTGACCGTCGGCTTCATCCTCGGAGTCCTTTTCAATGCTCCGCTCGCGCTCGCCGACCGTGCCGGGCTCGTCATGGGCCCGACGGCCGCCGGCTGGTTGAAGTCATGGAGTCTCGCCGAGAACTTCTCCGACTTCGGACGTGGGGTTGTGAGCCTCTCGTCGATCGTTTACTTTTTCGGGGTCGTGGCGGTCTCCCTGTATCTGTCGATGGTGCTCATCGGGCGGCGGCATTGGGCCGGCCGCCGCGATGAAGCGTCCTTGGGGCTGCACTACATCGCACGGGCGCTGGGGTTGGCGGCCGGCGCGGTCGGGTTGGCACTCATCTTCCGGGCCATTGACCTGCGAGGTGACCTCTCGGAAGGACAGATTTCGTCGCTCGCCCCTGGCACGACGAAGCTCCTGCGGACGCTCGACAAGGGGCGATCCATCGTCATCACGGCGTACGTCAGTCCGACGGTGCCGGAGGATTACGCGCAGACCCGCATCAACCTCCTCAACACGCTCCGCCAGATGGAGCGGCTCGGGCGAGGCCGTGTGAAAGTCGAGGTCATTCCGACAGAGCCCAAGACCGAGGAGGCGGCGCTCGCCTCGCAGCAGTACGGGATTGAGCCAGTGACCGTGCAGGCCCGGGTGCGGGGTGCCTACCGGCAGGAAGAGATCTTTCTGGGGTGCGCGATCACGAGCGGTCTCGAGAAGGTGGTGGTTCCATTCTTCGACCGAGGCACTCCGGTGGAGTATGAGCTCATCCGTTCGATCGGCACGGTCGCGCAGCAGAAACGCAAGCGGCTCGGGCTGCTGACCACCGATGTCGACCTGATGGGGGGATTCGACATGATGACCGGCCAGGCCCGTCCGCGGCAGCCGCTCGTGGACGAGCTCGAGAAGCAATACGAAGTCGTTCAGGTCGACCCATCGGCTCCCATCACCGAAACATTTGATGTGCTCTTGGCTGTGCAGCCGTCATCGCTCGGTCCCGAGCAGATGGTCAACTTTGTGGCAGCCGTGAGGGCTGGCCAGCCCGTCGCGATCTTTGAGGATCCCCTTCCGGCGTACATGCCGGGCGTGCCGGGGACATCACAGCCGCGCCAGAGCCCGACGGGACCGATGGCCATGTTCGGCCCGCAAGGCCAACCGAAGGGAGACCTCGAGCTTCTGTGGCAGACGCTCGGTGTGCGACTAGTGACTGGGGGCCGACCAGCGATGGGGCAGATGGGGGCTTCGCCGTTCATCGTCTATCAGGATTACAACCCACACCCGCAGCTCGAGGACATGCTCGAGCGGGAATACGTTTTCATCGACGCCACGTTTGAAGGTGGCAAGCAGGGTGGCTTTGACGAAGCGTTCCCTGCGACGGCAGGTCTTCAAGAGGCGATGTTTCCCTTTCCAGGCGGTCTCGAACGCATCGACCGGACCGACGTGACGTTTACGCCGCTGGTGCGAACTGCCGCCGGCCTCTCGGGCACCATCTCGTTCGATGATGTCCAGCGGGCCATGAACAGCGGCGGACGGCAAACCATGCGGCAGATGCTGGGCCTCTACGAGAAGCGCCAAGACGATTCACTCGTCTTGGCGGCACTCGTCGAAGGCCGCCCCGCAGCTGCCGCAGAACCGTCGCCGGCCGACGGTGAGGCTGTTCCCGCGGCACAGCCTGTCCGGGCGGTCATCGTGGCCGATGTCGACATGCTCTCGGGCCTGTTCTTTGGCCTCCGGACACGGGGCGACGAGACGTTCAACCTCGACTTTGACAACGTTGAGCTGGCGTTGAATCTGCTCGACGCGCTTGCCGGCGACGATCGCTTCATCGAAATCCGAAAGAGAAAGCCGAAGCACCGGACCCTCGAGCGGATCGAGGACGCCGTGGCCGATGCGCGGAAAAAGTCAGATGCCGCGCGGGCTATGTACATCGCGGACTTCGATGTCGCCGAGCAGAAGGCAAGTGAGGCGATGCAGACTGAAATCCGGGCATTCGAGGAGCGGATTGAGGACCTCCAGTCGCAGGGGAACGATGATCCCCAGGCAGCGATGCAGGCCATTCAGCAACTCGTGACGAGTCAGCGGATCGCCCAGCGAAAACTCGACACAAAGATCGAGCAGATGCGCCGAAAGCGAGACGCGGCCGTCGCCGCGGAAGAACGGAAACTCGAGGGCGATATTCGTCGGGAGCAGGATCGGCAGAAGTGGCTCGCCGTGCTTCTGCCGCCGATCCCGCCACTCGTCGTCGCATTTTTCGTGTTTTTCCGTCGCCGCGCCGAGGAGCGCGAGGGCGTGGCCACGACAAGACTCAGGTGAAGGAGGACGGTGGGATGAGCGGATACGGCAGTCAGCAAGAACGGAAGGTCGGCTGGGACACGGCCGGTGGTCGGACCGCGGCATTCGTGGCTGCGGGGCTGTTGATACTGGCGGTGGGCGGTTGGCTTCAGGCCCCCCAGGCAATCCGCTCCAGGCAGGGCGATGGCGCTACTGCGTTGAAGGTCCTGTTCCCAGAATTCACCGATCCTTCGCAGGCGGCCAGCCTAGCGATCACATCGTTCGACGAGGAAACCGCCACGCTCCGTGCGTTCAAGGTGGTCAAGGTGAACGGAGTGTGGGTCTTGCCGTCTCATCAGAACTATCCCGCCGATGCCCGAGATCAGTTGGCCGCCGCCGCCACCGAGCTCATCGACCGTCCCGTCCTGAGTGTCAAAAGCACCTCGCCTGGAGACCACGAGCTGTTTGGCGTGATCGAGCCCGATGTGGACAAGATCGAGATGGGGGTCACGGGCGTCGGCACGCTCGTGGAGATGGCGGATGCTTCGGGAAAGCGACTGGCTCGGCTTGTCATTGGGAAGGAAGAACCGCGATCGACGAGCGGTGGAAACAACGCCGAGCGTCCGCTCCGGTATGTTCGCCGCGCTGGCCAGGATCCTGTGTATCTGGTCGACCTCGATGCGTCGAAGTTCACGACCACGTTTGAAAATTGGATCGAGAAGGACTTGCTCAAACTGTCTCCGTGGGACGTGACCCAACTCACAATCAACGACTCAACCTGTTCATTCGAGATTGATCCCGCCTCTGGCTTGATGGTTTCTCAGGACCGCAAGGCCCGCATTCAGCTCGCATATGACGACAAGGAGGCGGCATGGTCGCTCGTGAAGCTGGTCGAGTACGAGAAGGGAGACAAGTCTGCGGAGCGAACGCTCGCTGACAATGAGGAGCTCGCCTCGTCAAAGCTCAACGATCTTCGAAACGCCCTCGGCGACCTCAAGATCGTGGAAGTTGCCCGTAAGCCGGCCGGCCTGAGCGCCGAACTCGAGGCAAACGAGAAGTTCACGGGTGACCGCGAGGCGGTACTCTCGCTGGCACAGCGTGGTTTCTTTCCGTTCCAGACGGGTGAGATCCTGTCTTCGAGCGGCGAGACTGTGGTGGGGATGAAAGACGGCGTCGAGTACCTCCTCCGATTCGGAAACAAGACGAGCGTTGCCCCCGAGGCAGCAGTTGCTACGGCCAGTGAGAAGCCGTCCGACGTGGACGCAGGCGGCCGCTACCTCTTTGTCATGGCGAGGTTGAATGAGGGCCTCATTGCGAAGCCGGAACTGCAGCCGTTGCCGGAGGTGCCCGAGGCCGCAGGTGGCGAGCCCACCAAAGACGATGAAGCCAAGGACGCTCCCGAGAAGTCTGGCGCCGTTGAAGCTGGCAAGGCCGATGCGGACACAGACAAGGCCGACGGTGAGTCGAAGGAGCCGGCTGGTGATGGGGAAGCCGCCGACCCGCTCGCCAAAGCTGATGAGGCGGAGGCCAAGGCCCAGGCAACCATCGAGGAGCGGCGCCGAATCGAGCGCGAAAACCGCCTCGCCCAGGAGGCCTATGACGAGAAGCTTGCGGTTGCCAAGAAGCGAGTACGGGAACTCAATGCCCGCTTCGCCGACTGGTACTACGTCGTGTCTGCCGCGGAATATGCGAAGATACGGCTCGGAGAGGCCGACGTGATTCAACCCAAGGCGTCCTCCGAGGAGGCCAGCGCCTCGCCCGCCGCCCAGCCAGCCCCGTAGCAGCCCGAGCCGCATTCCAGCAGCCCAGCATGTCTGACATCCTCACTTCGCCGAGGCCCTCTCGGTTTGGCCGGGCCGTCGGGTTTCGGGTGGCCGGCACGGGAAGCGCCGTGCCCGCCGAGGTCGTGACCAACGCCGACCTGGCCAGGCTCGGGTGCGACCCCGAGTGGATCTCGGCCCGCTCGGGCATCCACGAGCGGCGCCACGCGCCGCCAGACGTGGCCACCAGCGACCTCGCCGCACGGGCTGGCCGCGCGGCGATCACTGCCGCCGCGGTCGACCCTTCATCCGTCGATCTCATCGTGCTCGGCACGTTCACGCCAGACATGTGCATTCCGTCGACGGCCTGTATCGTCCAGGAATCGCTCGGCCTCGATGCTCCGGCCATGGATGTCACTGCGGCCTGCGCCGGCTTTGCCTACGCGCTCGTGACCGCGGCCCAGTTCGTGGCCGCTGGGACGAGCCGCATGCCGCTGGTGATTGGCGCCGACACGAATTCCCGAGTCGTCGATCCCGAGGATGTGAAGACCTGGCCCCTTTTTGGCGACGGCGCCGGCGCCGTCCTGCTCGAGGCAACCGAGCCGGCGCCGGCGGGCCGCGAACAAGGCCTCCTTGCATTCGCGCTGGGCGCGGACGGTCGAGGGGCCGGTCTCCTTGCCTGCCCGATGAGCGGCTCGCGCCATCCGGTCTCGGCCGAAGGGCTCGCACGCCGCGAGCAATACATGCGAATGGATGGCCGTGCGGTCTTCAAGTGGGCGATCCGTCTGGCCGAGGAGAACATCGCGGCTACGGTGTCACGGGCGGGGATTCCGCTTGACCATGTCGATTTGTTCGTCCTCCATCAGGCCAACGCTCGGATTATCGACGGCATCCGCATGGCGCTCGACCTGCCCGCCGAAAAGGTGTTCATGAATCTCGATCGCTTTGGGAACACGTCGAGCGGCTCGATCCCCTTGGCGCTCGACGAAGCCTGGCGGACAGGGCGGATCGGGCCAGGAAGCACCGTCGTGGTCTGTGGATTTGGCGGCGGCCTGGCCTGGGGAACAGCATGCTGGCGGATGTGATGCAGCTGTTGTTCCACCCACTTTCGAATACCCTCTTCACCTCCTCAGGGGTCATGTTTGATGACTGACGCTGCAAGCTCCGTAAAGACACTCCCGGCGCGGAAAGACGTGCGGGCAGGGGACACCTGGGATCTGGCAAGCCTGTTTCGCTCCGATCAGGAGTGGGACGAGGCCCTCGTGGCTTGGGAAGGCAGGATTCCGCAGTTCACGCCATACGCTGGAACGCTCGACAGCTCGCCCGAACGTCTCGCCGAGTGTCTGGCTCATGATCTGGGGTTCGACCGTCAGGGAGATCAGCTTGGTACCTACGCCCACCTGCGAGCGAGCGAGGACACGGCCGCAGCCGATGCCCAGAGGATGGTCGGTCGCTTTCAGCATGTGTCGACCAGGGCCGGGGAGGCGGCTAGTTTCATTCGTCCCGAAATCATGGCCATCGATCCAACCCAACTCGCCGGCTGGATGGAGCTCCCGGCGATAGCTCCCTATCGGCTCGTCCTCGAGCGGCTCGTGCGAACACGGCCCCACGTGCTCTCCAAGCCCGAAGAAAAACTCTTGGCGATGCAGGGCACCTTCGCGGGCACGGCTGGGAACGTGTTTCGTCAGCTCACCGATGCCGACATGAAGTTCGGGTTCGTGACGACCGGAAAGGGGGAGCAAATCGAGCTCTCGAATGCCACCTTCACGACACTTCTTCACGACACGGTTTCCGAGGTTCGAAAGAACGCGTTTCACCAGTTCTATGCCCAGTACGAGGCGCACGCTCATACGTTGGCAGCAGCGCTTTCGGGCTCTGTCGAGCGGGACGTGTACGCCGCCCGGGTCCGCGGCTATCCGAGTGCCGTCGAGGCAGCGCTCTTCCAGGATCATGTGCCACTGTCCGTCTACGACCAGTTGGTCGCTGCGGTTCGCGCTCACCTGCCCGCCGTCCATCGCTACTACCGGCTCAGGCAGCGTGTCCTGGGGCTTTCTGAAATCCATCACTACGACTGCTACGTCCCGCTTGTGCCCGAACTCGAACGACGCCATACCTGGAGTGAAGCCGTGGACGTGATCGTGACGGCCCTCGAACCACTCGGGAGCGAGTACTGCACCCGTATGGAGCGAGGTCTCCGCGGTCGCTGGTGTGACCGCTTTCCAAACGCGGGGAAACAGTCAGGCGCCTTCAGCTCTGGCACCTACGACTCAGATCCGTACATCCTCATGAATTTTCAGGAGGACGCGATCGAGCACGTCTTTACGCTGGCCCATGAGGCGGGCCATTCGATGCACACCCGCTATTCATCCGAGGCGCAGCCGTTCCAGTACGCCGGCTACACCATCTTTGTGGCCGAGGTCGCCAGCACGTTCAACGAACAGCTTCTTGGGCGGCTGTTGCTTCGTCGGGCCGAAACCAAGGCAGAGCGAGCCGCCATCATTGCCCGCGAGATTGACTCCATCCGGTCCACGATCGTGCGGCAGACGATGTTTGCCGAGTTCGAGCGTCGAAGCCACGCCTGTGCGGAAAAGGGCGAGCCGCTCACGCTCGAACGGACGCGATTCATCTACCGGGAGCTTCTCGACGCCTACTTCGGTGCCGATTTCGTGATTGACAAAGCGCTCGAGCTCGAGTGCCTGCGGATTCCGCACTTCTATTCGGCGTTCTACGTGTACAAGTACGCCACCGGGCTTTCGGCGGCGATCGCGCTCGCCAAGCGTGTTTCCGAGAACGAACCCGGCGCCCTGGCGGCCTATATCAGCTTTCTCAAGGGAGGCTGCTCACAGTGGCCGCTCGACCTTCTCCGCGACGCTGGCGTGGATCTGGAAAGCCCAGAGCCTGTCGCCACAGCCCTCACCCGCTTCGGCGAGCTCGTCGACGAGTTGGAAGGGTTGTTTTAGGTCTGCACGACCATCTATGGCCGTGCAGTCGTGGCGGCCTTCCGGCCGCATCTCTGGGCTCCCGTTCACAGGCCCTGCGGGGAATCAAGGAGATCGTAACGCGGAGATAACGGGCCGCGGTCACGCTGTCGATCGGGCGAGTTCAACGAGGGATCGCACCATACAGCCGGTGCCCCCACCGTCGGTCCACGGTCGGGGCTTCTCGGCGAAGGCAGGGCCAGCGATGTCGACGTGTGTCCACGGCACAGTCCCCACGAACCGCTCGAGAAACTTGGCAGCCGTGATCGCGCCTCCCCAGCGGCCTTCCCCCACGTTCTTGATATCGGCCACGTCACTCTTGATTTGCTCGCCGAATTCGGCGTCCATCGGAAGCTGCCAGACTGGTTCGCCCATCGCACGGGCTGCAGCAGCCAGGGCGTCACAGCAGGCCTGATCGTTCGTGAAGAGGCCTGCGACATCATGGCCAAGCGCGACCATGCACGCTCCGGTGAGCGTTGCCAGATCAATCATCCGTTTCGGCCCGAGGC
The DNA here is from genome assembly GCA_031403195.1 of Planctomycetota bacterium. Classification (GTDB taxonomy): domain Bacteria; phylum Planctomycetota; class Planctomycetia; order Pirellulales; family UBA1268; genus QWPN01. The sequence goes on from JANNSZ010000087.1 coordinate 11,153, forward strand.
CGCGGACCACGTCGAGCACGTCGGCGAGCACCACGCGCCCCTCGGCGTCCGTGTTGTGGATCTCGATCGTCGTGCCGCTGCGGGCGGTGACGACGTCACCCAGTTTGTAGGCTGCGGGCCCGATCATGTTTTCCACGAGGCCAATCCCTGCCACGACATCAATGGGTATCTTCAGGGACGCGATCGTCGCGATGGCGCCGAGCACGCTGGCTGCACCTGCCATATCCATCTTCATGCCCATCATTGATTCCGAAGGCTTGAGCGAGAGGCCACCGGAGTCGAAGGTGACCCCCTTGCCGACGAGGGCCAGGTCGGGCTGGTCGCCGCCGGCCCTCGGCCGGCCGCGGTATCGCAGCAGGACAAGCCGTGGCGAGCGGGCGCTGCCTCGGGCCACCGCAAGGAGCGCCTCGCAGCGCTCGCGACGAAGGCGATCTTCGTCCCAGATCTCGATTTCGAGGCCGGTGCGTCCCGCCATGGCAGCCGCTTCTTCGGCAAACGATTCCGGGTAGATATGATCGGGCGAGGAGTTCACCAGACGACGTGCGAGATTCACACCGTCTGCGATGGTCACGCCGCGTGCCACAGAAGCGGCACTGGCTCCTACCCAAAGGGTTGTGCCGAAGCGGGTCCGCTTGGGCTCTGCGCGGTAGAGATCCTGGCCCACCATTCCCACGGATGCCCCGGCCACGGCCTGCTCGACCCACGTCGTGTCCCAGGTGCCGTCGACAAGGAATGCGACGCGGCTGCGTGGGCGGCCTGCGAGATGGCGGGCCGCCGTGGCTGCCGCTCGAAAGAGAGTGCCAGTGTCGACCTCCTCGTGGCGTCCAAGGCCAACGACGAGCAGCTGGCCGGCCTTGAGGCCAACTGGGACCAGGAGGGGAACGCATTCGAAGCGGCGGCCGGTGAGCTCGCCCGCTGCGGCGAGCCGTGCGAGGAGGCCACCCATCGCGGAATCGAGCGTCGCCGCTATGCCGCCGCCCACGCCACCTTCGGTAAGAAACAGGACGATCGCTTCGGCCTCGATGGCGGCCGGTGGCGTAGCAGGGAATGGTTCGATGATCCCGGCGGTGCCGGCTGGAAGGAACTCGCGATTCATGATTCGTTCTCCGTAAAGCCAGTGAGTTGTACCCGCCCGTCGGCCGCAGGAAACCCTCGTGTCAGCCGCGGCCCGAGGAGCGCGAGAAGTACAGGGAGCACGACAAGGTTGCCCACGAGGCCTCCCAAAAGGGTCAGGCATGAAATCCAGCCGAAGGCGACGGTTGGCATGAAGCCACTGGTCGAGAGTGCGAGAAATCCGGCGGCCAGGGCGATGGTCGAGAAGATCATCGCCCGCCCGGCCGAGCGATGGGCGGCGTGCAGAGCCAGCGAGACACGGCCACCCTCTGGTGACGCGGAAAGGACCGCATCGCCATGCGAGAGTCCTTCGCGATTCGACGCGATCTGGCGGAGGAAGGCGACGATATAGTGAATGGAGCTATCCACCGAGAGCCCGAGCGACACGGCTGCGATCATGGCTGTGCCCATGTTGATTCGCACTCCGGCCCAGCCGAGAAGTCCCAGGACGACGAAGATCGGGATTCCATTGGGCACCAGCGCGACAATTCCCAGAAGCAAGCTTCGAAAGGCCACAGCCAACAGGAGCAGGATCCCGGCCGCCGCAATCGCGAACATGAGCCACTGGTCAGCAAGGAGGCGCTCGACGAGCGTGGCGAGGAGCACGAAGAAGCCGGTGACCTCGGCGCCACCGGTCCCGTCTGCGGCGGGGAACGCCTCTGCCGTGATCTGTCGAACGGTCGTGATCATCGCTCGCTTCGCTTCGGTCGGCTGTCGCTCGCGAGCCCGGAGCATCACTCGTAGCCAGGTGGTTCCGTCGATGGGATCACGGCCGACGAGCGCTCCGGCCAGATCCGGCTCCTGCTGCCGTATGACCTCGAGAACCTGGGCGACGGCGAGATCGCCGATGACGGAGGCCTCGAGCGTCGCAATCGGCACGGGGGACATGGCATCGATGACATCGGCCGCGCTCAACACCTTCGTGAGGCCTGGCTTCCCGCCAACGGTCACTTCAGTTCGAAGCCGTTCGGCGAACCGCGCCACCCGTCCGAGCGCCTTCGCACCGACCGCTCCACGCACAGGGACGAGGACATCCCATACCCCAGCACCACCGAGCCTGGACTCGACCATGTCGTAGGCCGTTACGGTTGGACTGTCGGGCCGAAAGTTTCGGGTGAAATCGGTCTCGACTTCGAGCCAGCGGAGCCCCACCATCGCGACGGCTACAGCAATCGTCATGCCAGCGAGAATCGGCCGAGGGTGCCGCACGGTCCATTGGACGAGCCGCTCGAGGCCAAGCTCGAGGGTCGTTTCTCCCCAGGCGCGCCGCGGGTCGGCGTCGAATCGACCGACCAGCGCAAGCCATGGAAGCACGAGCCCGACCGCGACGAGCACCATGGCTGAGCCGAGTGCAGTCATGACTCCGAAATCATGCACCGGCCCCACGCGGCTAACGACGAGCGACCCAAAGCCCACGATGTCGGTCGCTATCGCGCCGCAGGTAGGCCAGAACAGGAGCGTCATCCCGCGGCGCAGGGCCACGTCCGGTGGGTATCCCGCATCGCGCTGGAGCCGGTAGGCCACGATCAGGTGAGTTACCGTGGCAATGGCAACCACGGTGATCATGGCCGAGAGCATCGTGGAGACCATCGTGAGCTTGAGGCCTGCCACTGCCAGGAGGCCACGAGTCGTCCAGAGGGCCGTGAGCACCACGCCCATCGGCACGATGACCCACCTCAGGCTCCGAAAGCAGTACAGAAGCACGCCGCCCGTGAGGGCCACACTCGCCCACGCGAGGACCGTACCATCCCACTCCAGCATCGCGAATCCGTCGCGCAGCATCGCGGGCTCACCCGCGACGGTGCCGCTCGGCAAGTCACGCATGATGGCCCGCAGTTCGTCGATGGTCTCCGCCCGCGACACGGCCTGATCACGAGCGGTGGCAAGTGTCGGGGCAGGGGGCTCAAGCGTGCAGGCCACGCCTGCCGTGCGGTGATCGGCGCCGACGACGTACCCCTCCATAAGGGTCACGAGCTTCCGGGCAGTGGCGTTTGAATCCGTCGCGATGATCTGGCTTCCAAGCGGCGTCGTCGCCAGGCTCGTGGCGGCGGAAATTCCGGGGAGGTCTTGGAGCCGCGAGGTCAGGTCAGCCAGTCGCTGGATTCCCTCGGGCGTGAACAGCGCAGGGTCGTCATAGACGGCGAGTACCACCTCATTGCCGCCGAAGGTGCGGGTCATCCGCTGGTAGGGCGGGATGGCCGGGTCAGAACGGTCGAACATGGCCTCGATCGATCGCGAGAATTCGAGGTGCCGCGCCCGCTCCACCGATAGGCCAACGAGCACGATTCCCACGAGGACGAGCGGCACTCGGAAGCGGATAAGCCATGCCACGAGCCGGTCGGCAGCAGGGGGGGGCGTGGTAAGGGGCGGTGGCTGGCGGGCCTCGGTCACAGCGGAGACTCGCTTAAGGGGTGGGATGAAGGTGGGCTGGCTGGTTTGCGGGCAGTGAGACCGCATTTTATCGCGGAAGGCGGCGCCGCGATGCCTTGACCGCGTTTCGCGGGACTTCCTATGGTCCCGCGGGTTTTTTCAGTCACTTCTCTGCCCTCAAGGTTCCCCGAACCTCGACGCCCAGCGTGCGCCCGTTTTTCCTTCCAGCCACCGTGCCTCGTCGCTCATCGCGCGCTTCACCGCTGCGACGATGGTTGGCTGCGCTGCTGTGTGCTGCTGCATGGCCCCTCTGCGTGCGCGTGGTGGCTGACGGGCCGCCGATGCGAGAAACACCTCCGCTTGGCGCACCGGCCGGCGCGCTTGCCGACCTGCCTGCGCGTGGCCTTGCAGCGGCGATCGCTGAAGCGGGTCGCATCGAGGTTCCCGCGATCGATCCATCGGAGCCAATCACGATCACATCGACGCAGGCATCGCGTTGGACCGAGGGCGACTACGAGGTCTGGCACCTCACGGGTGGTACGACCATCACCCAGGGTACGACGCGAGCCACGGCACATGAGTCCGTTATCTGGATCGAGCAGTCGCGTGACGATGAGTCGGCGGCGGAGCCGCGGGTGCGAAGCATGCTCGTTCGTATGGCGGGTGATGTCAGTGTGACCTCGCAGGCCGAGAGCGATGCGGCTGCGTCCAGCGTTCGCGGGCCTCGCTGGGCGGGCCGGTTCTGGTATCTGCGTGACCCTGCGCTGGAGTTTGCAAGCGTTGTACCGGTGGCCGGTCCGCCACCCCTCTACGAGGCGGCTCCGGGAGTCGGGGCGGTAGCAGAGGAAGAGGCACCGATTCAGCAGACCCAGTTCAGTGAGTTTGGAGCCCCCCTGATTTCACCGGTCGCGGCACCTCCCGCGGGGCGTCGCCTGCGGGCCTTTCCACGGTCGAGTGTGCCGCTCAATGTGAAGTGGTATCCGAGCCCATCCGGCACGGAGTGGATTGCGGTCATCACGTCGGGTGTGAACCTCGTGGTGGATGGGGTCGATCCAGCCGGGCCGCTCGATATCTCCACCGACAGGCTCGTCATCTGGACTGCAAGCTCGGCGCAGCCTGACCTCGATGGGGCCACTCAGGCGGCCGATGTGCCCCTCGAGCTCTACCTCGAGGGCAACGTCGTCTTCCGACAGGGCCAGCGCGTGATCGAGGCAGCCAACATGTTCTACGACGTGCCGCGATCGTCGGGCGTCATCACGGGAGCTACCGTCCTTACGCCAGTCGACAACTATGCCGGTGCGGTTCGTCTCCGAGCAGATGTCCTCAGGCAGGTCGATCGGAGTCGCTTTGAGGCTCAGCGGAGCGGGCTGACGTCGAGCCGGCTGGGAATTCCGTCCTGGGAGCTTCGCTCTCGCGAGATGGTTTTCACGGACGAGCAGGTGCCTCTGGCCGATCCTTTCGGTCAGCCGCTTGTGGATCCGACGACGGGCGAGCCGGTCGTCGAACACCAGCAGTATGTCAGCAGCCGCGGCAACACGGTGGCGATTGGGCAGGTGCCCGTGCTCTGGTGGCCTGCCTTCGGGACCAATGCGAAGAAGCCGACGTTCTACATCAACGAGTTTCAGGTCAAAAACGATCGGATCTTCGGGAACCAGGTGCTCACTGGCTGGGATGCGTTCCAAGTGCTCGGATGGCGTCGGCCGCCAGACGGCGTGGATTGGAACTTCAACGCTGACTACCTGAGCCTCCGCGGCTTCGGCGGCGGCACGTCGCTGCAGTACAACCGCCCCGGGTTTCTCGGCCTCCAAACACCGGCCAGCGGTGACCTCGACGCCTGGTTCATCGGCGACGTGGGCCGCGACAACCTCGGTCTCTACCGTCGCGACTTCATCTACCCAGGCTTCCCTGACCGAACCTTCCGCGGACGATCCTTCTGGCGACACCGGCAGGATCTCGGCGGCACCACCGACAGCTTCTTCGGCGGCTGGCAGATGCGAGGCACGGCCGGCTGGATAAGCGACATGAACTTCCTGGAAGAGTACTACGAGTCGGAATGGGAGGAAGGCTATGAACAGCGCACATGGCTCGACTTCCGGCGTCCGGTCGAGAACCGTGAGCTCCGCCTACTCTCAAGCGTCCGCGTCGATCCCTTCTTCACGCAGACCGAGTGGTGGCCGCGGCTTGATCACTACTACCTGGGGCAGCCACTGTTACGGGACACGGTGAGCTGGTATGCCCATTCAAGTGTGGCCTATGCCCGGCAGGGCCTCCCACAAGCGCCGATCGCCGGCCAAGGACTTGAGGTCTGGACTCCGCTCCCATACGAATCAAATGTCATTGGCGAACGGGTGGCGACCCGTCAGGAGCTCGATCTCCCGTTCCAGGCTGGAGCAGTCAAGATCGTGCCGTATGCCCTGGGCGAATTGGCGCACTGGGGCGAGGACCTTACTCAGCAACCGATTGACCGTGCGTATGGCCAGGTGGGCATCCGGTCGAGTCTCCCGATGTGGACGGCCGACAATTCCGTGGAAAGCCGGTTCTGGAATCTCAACGGCTTGGCGCACAAGGTGGTCTTCGAGGCAGAGTTTTCCTACGCGAATTCCACTCAGAGCATCGATCAGTTCCCGCTGTACGATCAGATCGATGACGACGCCATCAATCAGTATCGCCGGAACATTCCCTACTGGGATTACGGCGTGCCTCCCGGTGGCCTGCCGGGCGCGCTTGTGTTTGGCCCTGATTTCAAATTCGATCCCCGCACGTATGCCGTTCGCCGGGGTATGGGCAGCTGGGTAACGGGACCAACGGAGATTGCCAACGACTTGACCGCTATTCGTGTCGGCGCCCATCAACGCTGGCAGACGAAGCGTGGCCCAGTTGGCAATCGGCGGATCATCGACTGGATCACATTCGATATCAACGGCGAGTTCTTCCCCGTGACCGACCAGAACTTTGGCCAAGCCATGGGGCTGTGGCAGTACGACTTCCGGTGGCACGTGGGCGATCGTACGACGCTCGTGTCGACGGCCGATGTCGACTTCTTTGCCCAGGGGCAGCAGCTCTACACCGTCGGTGCGTTGCTCAACCGCACACCGCGCGGCAGCTTCTTCATCGGCTTCAACCAGTTTGGTGGCCCGATCGATGCGGCGGTACTGACTGGGTCGTACACCTACCGCATGAGTCCAAAGTGGGCCAGCTCCTTCGGCTCGGCGATTGATCTGACTGGGCAAAACATCGGCCAGAATTTCCAGCTCGTACGGATTGGCGAGTCGTTCCTCATGACGGTTGGCTTCAACGTCGACTACAGCCGCAATAACGTCGGCTTGACGTTCAACCTCGAGCCACGATTCCTCTCACGGACACAGTTTCGTGGTCTCGGCATCCCGATTGCCGGCGCCTACGGGCTCGAATGAGCGCGTGGCTGTGTGGCCTGCCAGGCTCCCCACGCTGCAAAGATGCCTGCGAGGACTGCATACGCAGCGGCCATCTCGAGTGGCCCACGGCCTCCAGCTTCGGGCGGCAATTCACCGATCGCCCAGGGAAGAAAAAGCCGGCCATCCGCGAATGGGGAATGGATCACACCACACAGCGTGAGACTCGTTGCCGCCAGGCACCAGGCCGCCGCGGTCCGAAGTTGGCGGTCGATGAGCGACGCCACGACGCCTGCCCAGACAAGGCTGGTCACAATGAACCCGGCGGCGAGGAGTTGCACCGAAAACAGTTCGACCTTCAGGATCCCCGTGGGCCGGGCACCCGCGGCAAGGAGCTTGTCGCCCTGGATCTTCGCGAGCGCCGCGAGCGCCGGGATGCAGGCTGCGGCCACGGCCGGGTAGTGCCGCTCCGGCGTCGCATGGAAACTCTGCGCCGTAATCTCGAGACCGATGAAGACGAGCACAGGCAGAATCACGGGAATCGGTATGGCCTGGTAGAGCCAGGCGAACGTGCCGGTGAGCCCCGCGAGGCCAATGAAGATGGCCGTGGCAAGCGTGTAGGCGGCTCTTCCCCCCATCGCCTTATACGCGGGATGGCCGATGTAGGGGGTCGTTTGAATGACCCCTCCGCAGGCCCCAGCGATGATCGTGGCGAGAGCCTCCACGGTGATGACGCGACCGGTGTGATACTCGTCACCGGCCGCCGCGGCGCTCTCGGTGCAGTCGATGCCACCGATCACGGTCCCGAGTGCAAACGGAATCACAATCGGAAGGTAATGCATGGTGTCCGGCCAGGCGATGAGCCATTCGAAACGCAGTGCTCGAAGCCATTCGGTGGGCCAGAGCGCCGCTGCGGCATCGATCGTCGCATGCGCCTCGCCACCGGGAATGAACCCGGCCCAGCCCCCGAGATAATGGATACCGCCGCCCACAAGGAGCGCCGCGAGTGCCCCAGGAATCCGAAGTGGGAATGGGATGCGGGCCGTGAGCGTTGCCAGGATAATTCCGAGCGAGACGAGCCCCGCCAGCGGCGAGGTGACGATTTCGAGCATCGGCAGGAACGTGATCAGGACGAGCGCAATCGCGGCAAGGCTTCCGAGGAGCCCGGCCCGAGGCACGATGCGGCGAATCTGGCCAGCCAACGGCGCACAGGCGAGCTTGAACACGCCACTGGCGACGATCGAGCACATCCCGATGTACCAGGCGTGTCGTGCAGCCGCCTCCTCATCGAGTCCACCATCGAGTGCGGCCTTGAAGGCCGGCCCCAACACAAAAAACACCATCCCGAACGTGCTGGGGGTGTCGAGGCCAAGTGGCATGGCCGTGACGTCGCTCCGCCCCGTGCGTCGGGCAAGGCGGCAGGCCATCCAGGAGAAGAGAATGTCTCCGACCACGACCCCCACGGCAGTGCCCGGCACAAGGTGCCTGAGAGCAAACTCGGCGGGATAGCCGAAGACCGTCGCCAGGAGAGAGACGGTCAAGACAAGGCCCGCGAGATTGTCAAGCGATAGCCCGAAGAACGCGTTGATGTCGCCCGGAGCGGCCCAGCGGTAGCGGTGGGATGGAGTCATGTGAATCGACGGAATGTCGGCGGGTGGGCTCTCAATGTCAAACCAGCGGTCCGTGGTGGCGTCGGGGCAACTCATCCCGGCGGCTGTATACTCGATCCCGCCTGCGACCATGAGGCACCGTCCCCCGCCAGCGAACCAATCGGTCGCCAGCCGCGTACAAGAACATGGATTTGACCGATTCACGCACTGGCGGCCAGCCCGAACCCTCCGGGGGTGGGGGTGGTGGTGGCATCTCCGACGAGGAGTTGCTCTGCCGCTGTCGCGAGGACGGTGATCCCGCGGCGTTCGAGTCTCTCGTCCGTCGTTATGAGGTCGAGTTGTTCAATTATCTCCGTCGGTATCTCGGCAGCGCTGAGATGGCCGAGGATGTTTTCCAAGCGACCTTTCTCCAAGTGCATCTCAAGCGGGCGCAGTTTGAGGAAGGAAGGCGGTTTCGACCGTGGCTCTATACGATTGCCACCAATCAGGCCATCGATGCTCAGCGGCGCAATCGGCGGCACCGTATGGTCAGCCTCGATCATCGCGGCACCGGCGCCGACGACATCGGATCGCTCGTCGAGATGTTGGCTGGCAACGTCCGAACAGCCGACGAAGAACTCCAAAGCGAGGAGGCCCGAGCCTGGGTGCGGTCGGCGGTCGACCAGTTGCCCGAGCAGCTGAAGGCCGCGCTGATCTTGGTCTACAACCAGGGCATGAAGTATCGCGAGGCAGCCGATGTGCTGGGTATCCCTGTGGGCACCGTCAAGAGCCGGCTTCATTCGGCACTCTTGAAGCTCAACGAAACCTGGCAGCGGACCGGGCCAAACGTTGCCGAGACCGATTGATTGCAGGAGCCATGATTCAATGAGCCATTCCGGAGTTGAGCCGTTGCCATGAGAGAGCAGCTAGTCGGATACCTCTTGGATGCCCTGGATGAGGCAGAAGTGCGGGCAGTCGAGGGCGCCCTTGCTGATCCACAAGAAGGCCCACGCCTTCAGCAGGATCTCGATACCTTGAAACGTGCCGTCGCTCCGTTGGCCCATGACCGCAATCCGGAGCCCGCGCCTGCAGGTCTGGCCACGCGGACGATCGCGTTTGTCGATGCTCAGGGGAGCGTCGACACGATTCCACTCAAGCGTGCCATGACACCCGCTCGAGATGCGACGCTGTTCCAGAGGGCTCGGCTCGATCGAATGCTTCTAGCCGCCTCGGCACTGGCTGCATGTATCTTGATTGTTCCGCTCGTCTATGACGCTCTCGCCGACTCGCGGGCGCGTCGGGTCGAGCGGAATCTCCAGCGGGTTGCCGAAGCGCTCCACGGACACGGCGAGAGCCATCGGCTTCTCCCAACACCACCCGACGGCGGCCCCCTCTCCCGAGCGGGCCTCTATGCGCCGACGCTCGTGTCGGAGCGACGCCTTCTTGCCGACGATGGTGCGCTCCTGGTTCCCGATTCAAAGCTTGCCCGGCGTGGAGCGTTCAGGGTGCCGACCCGCGAAGAGGTGGAAGCCGCCGTTGGCACTCCTCAATTCGACGACCTCGTCAAGCGCATGGGGGGTGACTTCGGGTACACGCTTGGCCATCGTTGCCCGGAGGGTCGACTCCAGCCCAATCGTGATCTTCGGCGGGCAACCCATCCGATGGTCGCCGATGCCCCGGCCGCTTGCTGCGAGAAGAGCGAGAACCATCCAGCCGGGCTCCATTACATTCTTTTCGAGGACGGTCACTTTGAACGGCGGAGTGTGAACTCGCTCCATGAAGCAGACGATCACCTCTACCGAAACCACGCAGGCGAGGTCGCCGCCGGCGTCGATCCAAACGACGCCGTGATCGGAAGCTCTCACCACCAGCCGTGAGGTGAAAGCGTCGGTCAGCCCTTGCCTATCGACGTTTTGGCGGCGGCGGCAATGCCGGTGGCAGTGATCCCGAAATGCTCGTAGAGCTGTCCGGCCGGTGCTGAGGCGCCGAACGAGTTCATGCCTACGAAGCCGCCGCGGTCTCCGAGCCACTTCTCCCATCCGAAGCCGCAGGCTGCCTCGCAGGCCACGCGGGCGGTGACCGACCTTGGGAGCACACTCTCGCGGTAGGCTGCATCCTGCTCGGCGAAGAGATCCCATGAGGGCAGGCTGACGACACGGGCCTTGATGCCATCGGCAGCGAGAACGGTCGCCGCATCGAGGCAGAGCGAGAGTTCGCTGCCCGTGCCGATGAGGATGCAGTCGGGCTTGCCACCCTCGGCGTCCTTGAGCACGTACCCGCCACGGGCCACACCGGAGACGGGGCCAAGGTGCGCGCGATCAAGCGTTGGGAGGTTTTGCCGCGAGAGCACGATCACCGCCGGCCGGTCGGGCCGTTGCATGACGATGCGATAGGTCTCAGCCACCTCGTTGGCATCGCCAGGACGGAAGACCGAGAGACCAGGCACGGCTCGCGCACTCGCAAGCTGCTCGATGGGCTGGTGCGTCGGGCCATCTTCGCCCAGACCAATCGAGTCGTGGGTGAGGACATAGATGACACCGAGTTCACCGATCGCCGAGAGTCGAAGCGCCGGCTTCAGGTAATCGAAGAACACAAAGAATGTCGCGCAGTACGGCCGGAGGCCAGACAAGGCCATACCATTACAGGCTGCGGCCATGCCGTGCTCGCGAATCCCGAAGTGCATGTTTCGGGCAGCATAGTCATGCCTCCCGAAGCTACCCGCATCCTTGACGAGGGTCATGGTCGATGGGGCCAAGTCAGCTGAACCGCCGAGGAACCACGGCACGGTCTTGCTGATGGCTTCGATGACTTTGCCCGACGAGACGCGGGTGGCGAGTCCCTTGGCATCCGTGGGGAATGCCGGGATTGCTGCATCCCATCCAGTGGGCAGCTTTCCGCTCAGAAAGCTACCAAGATCGGTCGCCGCAGCCGCATCGACGTTTCTGTAGTTCTCGAGCAAGTCTTCCCAGGCCCGCCGGGCCTTGTCGCCGCGCTCGCCGAGTGTCGCTGCGAACCTCACTGGTACTTCGGGTGGCACAAGAAAAGTCGCGTCAACCGGCCAGCCATAGGCCTGCTTCGCTCCCTTGATCTCGTCGGCGCCCAAGGGCGCGCCGTGTGAGGAATGCGAACCGGCCTTTGTGGGAGCGCCGTAGCCAATCACACTCTTGACGATCACGAGCGTGGGCCTCTGGTGCTCCGCCTTGAACGCCTCGAGAGAACGCTTCAATGCGGCCCCATCATTGGCATCGTCGACTCGTTCGACCCGCCAGCCAAGTCCCTCAAATCTCTTTCCTACATTCTCGCTAAACGCGAGCTCGGTCTCACCTTCGATCGTGATGGCGTTGTCGTCGTAGATCCAGCAGAGGTTATCGAGCCCCAGGTGGCCGGCCAGCGACGCTGCTTCGGCCGTGACACCCTCCATCAGGTCGCCGTCGCTACAGAGCACATAGGTGTCGTAGTCAAAAAGAACGTGACCAGGACGGTTGTAGTGGGCCGCCAGCCACTTGGACGCCATCGCCATTCCCACCGAGTTGCCGCAGCCCTGGCCAAGCGGACCGGTCGTGGTTTCGATGGCCGCCACAAGGTGGTGTTCGGGGTGACCGGCGCAGACGCTATCGAGTTGACGAAACCGCTTGATGCTCTCGAGCGAGATCGCCAGATCATCGTGATCCGGCGTCCCGGGCCGCCCCTTGCGGACGCCCGCGAGGTGGAGCAGTGAGTAGATGAGCATGGAGGCGTGGCCGCACGAGAGCACGAAACGATCACGATTAGGCCACAGCGGATCAACTGGGTCATACCGCAAAAAATCCTTCCACACGGCGTAGGCCACCGGTGCCAGCGCCATCGGAGTGCCTGGGTGACCGCACTTGGCAGCCTCGACGGCATCCATCGAAAGGGTGCGGATCGTATCGATGGCGAGGCGGTCAATATCGGTGGCGGGCATGCGTGCTCCTTGCAGAACGTGTCGAACCGCGGCGAGTCTAGTAGACGGGAGTGGCGTGTCTCAATCCGCTCTGTTAATTGCCATGCGAAACCCGTTTCGCGACCCCTTGTGGCACGGCTGCTCGGGGCTGCCCGTGTCATGTCGCCGGACGTTCGCTACGGGCATCGTGCCCTTCGCTCACTCGGAGGAAACGGCGCTTCGCCATCCTGGCTTCGCTTGTTTCCTACGCCGGCTCCATGCCACGGGCAGCCCCGAGCGGCCTTCTCGCGCGGCGCGACCTATGGAGTTGGAGGCGGCGTTGAAGCCTCTGGGGTAGCCTGCATGGATGCCTTGTACTCGGCGTCGAGTTCCGGGTACGAGCAGCGACAGAGTCGGGTGAGGGTGTCGAGGTCGGCGGTGCCCGAGTAAACCCGCGTGAGGTACTTCACAAAGGCTTCGCGATAACGGCCATCGCGGGCGTTCATGAAGAAGTCGGCCAAGCCGCCGCACTGGTCGTAGAGATCGGCGAGACGGTCGGAGCTCTGGAAATCGTCGCGACTCAGGGCCGTGAGGTCGGCGAGGGGCAGGTAAAAGGTGTCGTTTGCCAGGAGGTTTCGCGCGGCAGGAGAGCGGCCTGCGTCGCGGCCGCCGATCGACCAGCCGAAGGGGCTTTCGACGATGGATTCCGCGTAGAGGGCTGCTGCCTCGACGGCCCAGAATCCCGAGCGACCTCCCGGGTCGGCTTTGAGCCTGAGGAGGTCGGGACGCGATTCGGCGAAGAGTTGGTGAAAGCCTTCGTGCTGGACGGTCGTGGCCGACGAAACCGTCGGGTCGGCGAAGAACCAGATCGTGGCGGTGGGCTGCCAGTACATGCCATCGGCGATGGCGATCCTCGGCTCAAGCTGATGCAACTCGGCGATGTACTGCCGACGACTCCCGCAGAGAACGGCCGAATGCGGTGTCTGGGACGTGATACGGCCGCGGCCACTGAGCCGCTTCTCGATCTCGTCAGGCTCTGCTGCAAATGCTCCAAAGATCTGGAGCCACACAAGCCGCGCCACTTCGAGGTTGCTTGCGAGTTCGCCGGTGACCTTCGGCGGGGCGGTTGAGACGATCTCCCAGTGATCGGTGTCGAACTGGCGGCCGTGCTTGACATCACGGAGCGTCGCATCGTCCTCGGAGGCCTTCACCCACCGGCCACGGAGATACCGCTCGCCATTGCGATACCGGGCGAGCTTGCTCTTCGCCGTCCAGCCAAAGTCGGCGTCGTACTCGTCGCCACGATCAAGTCGCTTCGCCGCTTCGGGCCACTCCCAACGGTCACCGCGGCGTACCCATCCAGCGGCTGTCCTCGCCCGTTCATGACTCGGATCGTCTCGAAGTGTAAGAAACAGCAGCCGGAATGCCTCGCACGACGCCTGAGTCAGGAGTGGGGGATCACGGTCAGGCTTGGCCAGCTCATCGCGTGTTGGCTCACGGGCGTGGGCCCGCGCGGCATACAAGGCATGCTCATACGTTCCGGCGGACCGTGCCCGCCGAGCTGCCAGAAAGTCGTTCCAGATAGCGCGCTCGGTGTCGGTATCGACGCAGGCAGGCGTCTCGATTGATGCCGGAATCGTGAACGCCAGCTGCCGGCCTTCGGCGGGGGGTAGTTTCCAGGCAGCGATGAGCGCGGCCAGGTCTTCATGGCCATCGATGTCGCAGCGGCGTTGAAGGTCCTTCTCAGCCGCTGCGTATTCCTCGTCGAGCTTCGCACATGATTTGGAAGGCTCACGCCGTGGTGCCGCATCGGCGATGTTTTGGAAAACCACCATGACGGTGGCCAGCAGGACCAGCCGCTGGATCAGCGCGGCCGTTGCTGCGAAAACGTTCACGATTCCGCGAAGGCTGCGTCGAACTGGACGTTGCTCGGCGCGAAGTCGAGGTTCTTGACGAACCGTGCCGCTTCCGCGGCGCCGTGCTCACGATCCATGCCGCAGTCTTCCCACTCCACCGAGAGAGGCCCTTCATAGCCACCTTGATTGAGCGCGCGGATGATCTCTTCAAAATCGATCCCGCCGCGGCCTGGTGAACGAAAGTCCCAGCCGCGTCGCGGATCACCAAAATTCAAGTGACTGCCGAGAATACCTGTGCGGCCGTTGAGCGTCACGATCGCGTCCTTGATGTGGACGTGATAAATCCTGTCGGAGAACGTGCGGATGAACTCGACCGAATTCACACCCTGCCAGTGCAGATGGCTCGGATCGAAGTTGAAGCCGAACTCCTCGCGGCGGCCGATGGCCCGCAGCGCTCGCTCCGCCGTAAAAATGTCGAACGCAATCTCCGTGGGGTGGACCTCGAGGGCGAATCGCACGCCACACTCAGCGAAGACATCGAGGATCGGGTGCCATCGCTCGGCAAACTCGGCGAAGCCAGCCTCGATCATTGATTCGGGAACTGGCGGGAACGAGTACAGGTAGGGCCAGATCGAAGAACCGGTGAAGCCATTGACGACCGACACACCGAGCTTCTGGGCGGCCCTGGCTGTGTTTTTCATTTCTTCAATCGCACGACGATTGACGCCGGCGGGGTCGCCGTCGCCCCAGACATGCGGTGGCAGAATCGCCTTGTGCCGCTCATCGATCCGGTCGCAGACAGCTTGGCCGACCAAGTGACTCGAGATCGCAAAGCAGGAGAGGTCGTGCCGCTCCAACTGGTCGCGCTTCGTGGCGCAGTAGCCGCTCTCCTCGAGGGCTCGGCTCACATCAAAATGGTCACCCCAGCAGGCGAGCTCGAGTCCCTGATATCCAAACTCACGGGCCTTGCGGGCGAGGTCATCGAGCGGCATATCGGCCCACTGGCCGGTGAAGAGCGTGACAGGACGGGGCATCGGTGTGAAAGCTCCTGATCAGGGTTGCCGCGGGCCGGGAACCCCCCGGATCGCACGCCTGGATTCTGCCAGATTTTTGAGAGCCTGTCCGAGGAACGGCCTCCGGTTTCCTATCTTGCCTTCGTTGCCTCGCCCCACATCGTCGTCAGGGATCGGGGAAACGGGCGAAGTGGGGGGCTGCAACTGCCGATAGTCCCACCATGCTCTACAGCCTCGCCGCCAACGTCGCCTTTGCCCACTATCCGAAGACCGCGGGGTCTGCGATCGCGGAATGGTTTCGGCGGAGTTTTCCCGACGCTCAGTACGTTCGCCCGGGGCACCCGCATGTCGACGTGCGTCGTTCGCTGGCGTGGCTTTCTGGAGGCCGGAGCCTCCCGCCACTCGAGCGCCTGCGCTACGTCGCACGGGCCTCAAACTGGCGGATCCCGATTCACCCGATCCCAGAGCTTCCCACACATATTCGGATCATCGGAGTGGTCCGCGAGCCTCTCGAGATGCTCGCATCGCTCTACGAGTACTGGCAGCGACGCGATGAAAATCCGAATCCCCGCGACCCGCTCGTGACCGCCGCATGGGAGGGTCAGTTTGACGAGTTTGTCCGCCGAGCCATTAACGGCCGGCTCCCGACATATGCCGCATTCTTCGACGTCGGCGGTCCCGCCTGGCCAAACACTCGGCTCGTTCACTTTGATGACGTGGCAGACGGCCTCGCACTGGCCTGTCGAGAGTTCGGGCTCAATGTGCCCGTGATGTTGCCCCAGAAGAACTGTGGCACCGGCTCCGTGAGCCGTATCAGTGACTACGCCCGCATGGCCGGACCCCTCACCGCCGCGGTCCGCCGCCACTTCGCGTGGTACCACGACACGTTTGGCCACGCCGACCACCCGGCAAGCCGCCGCCGCCCGCGCCTCCGCGCCGCCGCTGCGTAGCGCGAGGTATCGCGTCGCGTGGCTCGGGGCTGCCCATGCCACATCGCCGGACGCTTCCTCCGGGCATCGTGCCCTCCGGTCGCTCGGAGGACTCCTCGCTTCGCCATCCTGGCTGCGCTCAGACTCCTACGCCG
Source organism: Planctomycetota bacterium (assembly GCA_031403195.1). Taxonomy (GTDB): domain Bacteria; phylum Planctomycetota; class Planctomycetia; order Pirellulales; family UBA1268; genus QWPN01. The sequence goes on from JANNSZ010000087.1 coordinate 27,450, forward strand.
GCTCCGTGGCACGGGCAGCCCCTTCGCGGATATCACAAGGAGCCAAGCCCTCCGGTAGGGGAACGCCGTTCACACCCAACGCTTGCGAACGGCACTATCGCGTCGCATTTGGGGCCACGCGGTCGCAGGCCCTGGTTCCTTGGTTCCTGAAAGGTTTTCCCCATCCGTATTTGATCGCTGTGAGGTTTTTGACGGATTCGGCGGGTTGCCCTTGCCTGAGGCTATACTCCGCTTTGATCACTGGCCCACTTCGTCAGAGCGGCTTGTTCTGCGGTTGGTTCTCGATCATTTCAAGAGAAGGAGTCGCTCATGAGGATTTCGCGGTCCACGTTTTTGAATCTCGGCCACGGTTCGTCGTGCCGGATTGCTGTTGTCGTCGCGTCCATCTTAGCGTTCTCCGCCACGACCAGCCACGCCGTCACGATCGACTGGGTGACGGTGGGGAACGCTGGGAACGGCGATGACACGACTGGCTACGGTGGCGTGTCGCAGGCGTACAGGATCATGAGCTATGAGTGGACGAACACGCAGTACACGGAGTTTCTGAATAAGATTGATCCGCAAGGGACGAACCCAAACTCTGTGTTCAACTCCAACATGGGGAGCAATGCACGCGGTGGGATTCTGAATACGGGCGGGGTAGATGGGGCTCACTATGTGTTGAAGACCGACATGGGGAACAAGCCGGTGAACTACGTGAGTTGGTTTGATGCGGCCCGCGTGTCGAACTGGCTTCACAACGGTGCTCAGACGTACGGGAGCACGGATGCGACGGCGAGTGCTCCTCAGAACACGGGGGCGTACACGGTTGGCACGAGTGTTTCTGGCACGCCGCCAGCGAAGAACGTGGCTGCGGAGTACTGGGTGCCGACGGAGGATGAGTGGTACAAGGCTGCGTATTACACGGGCAGCGGCACGACCTACCGGGCGTACGGGAATGGTTTTGACGTTGCCCCGACTGCGGTGACGGCGAGCGTGACGGGCGACGGCTCCGCAGGTGGCACGGGCAACTTCGCAAACTTCGATCTCGGTGCCGACTGGAACAGTCAGAATGGCAACGTGACGACGGTGGGCACGAATGGCGGCACGAGCTTCTACGGCCTCTTCGACGCGAGTGGCAACGTGTATGAGTGGAATGATCTCGACGAAACCGGCTCGTCTCGTGGGCTCCGCGGCGGCAACTGGAACGGCGACGCGTTCAGCTTGTCGTAGTCCTACCGCCTCACGAGCGCCCCGTCGTTCGAGAACGGCATCATCGGTTTTCGTCTCGCAAGTCCGGTTCCCGTGCCCGAGCCAGCGACGTGGGTGATGGGATTGACGGGTCTGGCCTGTGGAGGTTGGCATCTGCTGCGACGTCGGCGGGCACGGTAACCTGTTCCCTTTGGCCTTTGTTCCTTTTTCCCTGTGCACTGGCGTGAGCAGCGGTATGCGGGCGATGCTCCGGTTGAGTCTGTCCTCTGCCGGAGCATCGCTGCCGCTCTGAGCGGTAGCGATGCTTCGCGATATTTTTTGGATATGGGTTTCCGTACATGCTGACAGGGGCGAGTCATGCCGCGTGCGGTTCGGCAACCGGTGGTGCTCGTGAAGTGGTACCGAGTGGTGTCGTGGATTCTCGACCGAGTCGATCATTTTCCAAAGAACCAGCGGTTCGTGTTCGGCCAGCGGCTGGCCGATCGGGCGATCGGCGTGCTCGAGCTGCTCGTCGAGGCCACCTGGGCCCAAGACAAGACTGCGTGTCTGGCCCGTGCCAACCGGGAGATGGAGGTGCTGCGGTGGCTCGTGCGCTTGGCCCACGACCGGAAGATTCTCACGGCGAAGCAGTACGAAGCCGCCGCCGAGGGCATCTACGAATGCGGCAGGATGGTCGGCGGCTGGCAGAAGGATGCCCAGCGCCGGGTGGCCGGCGGCAAGACCAAGCCTGACCCTGGGGCAATACCATGAGACGCCGCCGCTACGGGGATTTATTTGAGCGGGTGGCGTCGCTTGAAAACCTGTTTGCGGCCGCCCGCAAGGCTCTGCGGGGCCGGGCCCTGCGGATGCCGGCGGCCGCGTTCCTGGCCGACCTGGAAAACGAGGTGGTGGCCCTGTCGCGGGAGCTTTGCTCCGGGAGCTACCGCCCTGGGCCCTACCACTATTTTGAGATCTTTGAGCCCAAGCCCCGCGTGGTGGCGGCAGCCCCGTTTCGCGACCGGGTGGTGCACCATGCCATCTGTCGAGTCATCGAGCCGATCTGGGAGCGGAGATTCATCGCCGACAATTTTGCCTGCCGAGTCGGCAAGGGTGGGCATGCCGCTATGCGGCGGGCTCTCGCGTTGGCCCGCTTGCACCCCTGGGCGCTCTCCTGCGACATCCGGCGGTATTTTCCGTCGGTGAGCCATGAGGTGCTGATGGGGGCCGTGGGCCGAGTCGTTGCCGACACCCGCCTCACGAATCTCATACGTCTCATTCTGGAGAGCCATGTGCCGGACGGTGGGGGTCCGACGGGCCGAGGGCTTCCCATCGGGAATCTGACGAGTCAGTTTCTCGCCAACGTGATGCTCGACCCTTTTGACCATTTCGTGACCGAGGTGCTTCAGCCCGGCGGATATGTCCGCTACATGGACGATTTTTTGATCTTTGGACAATCGCGGGAGGCTCTCCGATCGATCGGGCGGCAGGTGCGGGAGCGACTGGCCATGCTGGATCTCGAAATCCACCCCGACAAGTACCGGCTCGCGCGAACATGCGACGGCGTAGACTTCGTCGGGTTCAAGGTTTTCAGGGATGGCCGGATCAGGCTTCGAGAAAAAAGCATCACAAACTTCCGCCGCCGCTACCGACGGTTGCTCGGCGAGGTGCACCGCGGCCAGACGAAGCCGGCGGCTGTCACGGCGAGCGTGAAGAGTTGGGTGGCCCACGCGCGGCACGCCCATAGCGAGCCACTTCGGAGCGGCCTGTTGGGCAACCCCCGGCGATCGGGGGCATGTGTCACACAGGACGCCAACCGAAGCGGAGGGAGGTCGGAGGCATAACCGGCTCGTCTCGTGGGCTCCGCGGCGGCAACTGGAACAACAACGCGTTCAACTTGTCGTCGTCCAACCGCAACACGAACGACCCGTCGAACGAGAACAACAACATCGGTTTTCGTCTCGCAAGCCCCTGCAAGCTGATGCAGGCCCGATCCGGCAGGTTCCGGGAGTTTGAACGCCCCGGTAGACCTGTCGGCAGTGCCTCGTGTCAGGGACTACTTCGACCATCCTGTGCGGCCGTGAGCTTTGGGGCTGCGGTCGGACGAAGCCTGATGCCGCCACTGCGGCCCGACGAAACGAGGTTCTCCAGTGGAGCCCCGTTTGACTGCGGGCTGTGGTGGCGGTTTTTTCATACGAGGGGTTGCCCGTGCCACGGAGCCGGCGTTGTTTGCGAGCGGAGCCAGGATGGCGAAGCGCCGCAAACATCGAGTGAGCGGAGGCCATGGATGGCCGTAGCAAACGTCCGGCTCTCGTGGCATGGGCAGCCCCGAGCCACGGTTGGCCCAGATTTCAGTCTCGCCACGAATGTCGTGATGAATCTACGCCACTACCCGAGCAGCCCACGGACCGTTTCGAAGGCAGAGATGGCTTGTTCGAGGTCGGCGCGGGAGTGGGCGGCGGAGACTTGCGTGCGGATCCGGGCTTTGCCTTGCGGCACGACTGGGTACGAGAAGCCGATCACATACACACCCTCGGCGAGCATGAGGTCGGCCATGCGGGTCGCCACGGCTGCGTCACCGAGCATGACGGGCACAATCGGATGCTCGCCCGGCAGGATTGAAAATCCACGGCGGGACATCTCTTCACGAAAAAACTCGGTGTTGGCTGCGAGCGTGTCGCGAAGGATCGTCGATGCCTCGAGGAGGTCGATCGCCTTGAGCGCGCCGGCAGCAATTGGCGGGGCAACGGTGTTCGAGAAGAGGTAGGTCCGCGAGCGTTGCCTGAGCCATTCGATAAGCTCTGTGCGGCCCGAGGTGTACCCGCCACTCGCACCACCGAGGGCCTTGCCGAGCGTGCCCGTAAGGATGTCAATGCGATCCATCACCCCAAAATGTTCAGGAGTGCCGCGGCCGTGTGGGCCAACAAAGCCGACGGCGTGTGAGTCATCCACCATCACCAGGGCGTCGAACTCGTCGGCCAACTCGCAGATGCCAGGCAGATTGGCAAGATGACCATCCATCGAGAAGACGCCGTCGGTGGCGATGAGCCGATAGCGGGCATCCTTCGACTCGGCGAGCTTGGCTCGGAGGTCGGCCATGTCGTTTGTCTTGTATCGCAGCCGCTTGGCTTTGCAGAGGCGGATCCCGTCGATGATGCTCGCATGGTTGAGCTCGTCGGAAATGATCGCGTCTTCCGGGCCGAGAATCGTCTCGAAGAGGCCACCGTTGGCGTCCCAGCAAGAGTTGTAGAGGATCGTGTCATCCATGCCGACGAAGCGGCTGAGACGAGCTTCAAGATCCTTGTGAAGCTGCTGGGTGCCGCAGATGAATCGCACGCTCGCGAGGCCGTAGCCCCAGGTGTCGAGGGCTTCGCGGGCGGCGGCCACGACGTCGGGATGGTCGGCCAACCCCAGATAGTTGTTGGCGCACATGTTGAGGACCGTCCGACCCCCAACATCGATCCGTGCCCGCTGAGGGCCTTCGAGTACACGCTCGGTCTTGTAGGTGCCGGTGGACCGCATGGCAGCAGACTGCTCGGCGAGCGATTCCCAGATGGCGTGGCGGCTCATGCGTCCCTCCACGACAGAATCACCTTCCCGCTCTCGCCACTCTTCATCGCCGCGAATCCTTTTTCGAATTCGGTGTAGTGGTAGCGATGGGTGATGACCGGTGCGACATCGAGGCCACTCTGAATCATGACAGTCATCTTGTACCAGGTCTCGTACATCTCGCGGCCGTAGATGCCCTTGATCGTCAGCATATTGAAGACGACGATGTTCCAGTCGATCGCGATCGGCTCCGAAGGGATTCCGAGCATGGCGATCTTGCCGCCGTGGCACACTCCGTCGAGCATCTGTCGAAGGGCGGCCGGCGAGCCCGACATCTCGAGGCCAACATCAAAGCCTTCTTTCATATCGAGGTCGGCCATGACCTGGCGGAGGTCGCCTGAACGAACATCGAGAGCCACCGTGGCACCCATCCGCTTGGCGAGGGCTAAGCGATAGGGATTCACGTCGGTAATGACCACATGGCGTGCCCCAGCGTGCTTGGCCACGGCCACTGCCATGATCCCAATCGGGCCGGCTCCGGTGACGAGCACGTCCTCGCCGAGTAGGTCGAAGGAGAGGGCGGTGTGGACTGCGTTGCCGAGCGGATCGAAGATCGATGCCACGTCGAGGTCGACCCCCGGGGCCTGGTGCCAGACATTGGTCTGCGGGAGTGAGAGGTATTCGGCGAAGGCCCCTGGGCGGTTCACGCCGACACCAGACGTATCCTTGCAAAGGTGCCGACGGCCCGCGAGGCAGTTGCGGCAACGGCCGCACACAACGTGTCCTTCACCCGAGACGATCTCACCGGGAAAGAAGTCATTCACATTCGAGCCGACCGCCACGATTTCACCGACAAACTCGTGGCCCACCACCATTGGCACGGGGATCGTCTTCTGGGCCCAGGAGTCCCAGTTGTAGATATGCAGGTCCGTCCCGCAGATGCCGGTGCGATCCACACGGATGAGGACATCGTTGATCCCGATCGTGGGAACTGGCACGTCCTCGAGCCACAGGCCTGGCATCGCGTTTCGTTTGACGAGCGCCTTCATTGTCTTCATCTGCATTGCTCCGTTGTGCTTGCGGCGACGGATGTGGCGGCTACTGGCGGATAACCCGTCGCAGGAGCCACCAGCCCCAGAGTACGACCAAGACGTTGCCCAGCCAGACCGCTACCGGCGGCACTGCTCCTCGCTTGGCCTGATCCACGCCGAGGATAAACACAGGGTAATAGACCAAGAGGATCGGCAGAAAGCAGAGGAAGAAACTCGTGAGAAAGTCGGCGTTCCGCATCCGGATCGCCATGGGCGCGCCCACCAACACGAAGCAGACGCAACTGAAGCCATTGGCCCAACGGCGCCAGGGTTCCATTTCGACGCGCGTGAGCCGGTTCCGTTCATGCCCCAACAGGTCCCGCTCGTACTGGGTGTAGATGGGCAAGGCCTGCTCGATCCGTCCGGTCACAAGCCCGAGCGCGATTTTGCCGGCAGCCACCTGCTCGACTTTGTTGATGAGCTCCTTTTGCTCCTTCCTGGCCTTGGCGAAATCAGCCATGGCGATCTCCGAAGGGCTCGTCGAAGTCGTTTGTTTGCGGCTCACGGCATCGAGTGGCACTTCGCGGACGATCGTGTCGGGAAACGAGGCGGTGTAGTCGCCGATGTTGAGCGTACCGTCCTTGAAGGTCACGATCAGCGTGCCAGCCTCGGGATTTGCCTCGAGCATCGCCTCCCTCGCTGAGACCGTGGCCGGCGCACCAGAGTCACTCGACCGGAAGGTGAGCGTGGGGCGGAGAAGCCGTCGGCCGTCGACCCCCTTCACATTGATCGAAACCTGAGGCGTGCTGTAACTCCGCTGCTGCCGGAGCCGGCCGTAGATGATCTGTTCGACACTGCTGACGACGACTCGACGGATCCCATCACGGCCCCAGGACACGGCCACGTCGTTGAGCCAGACCGACACAAAGCTCACCACCATGGCCAGGGTAATCGCCGGCCAGATGGCTGCCATCGGGGAAATGCCCGCAGCCTTGAGCGCGGTCAATTCATTCGACGCGCTCATCCTGCCGAAGACGCTCGCCACCGCGAAGAGCATGGTGCCCGGGACGGCGAATCGCATGGCCTCGGGAAGGACGTACGGCACGAGCATGAGGATCTGCACGAGACCGAGTCCTTGCTGCTGTGCCTCCTTGACGAGGCCAACGATCAGCATGAACAGCGTGAGCGTTGAGAGGGCCACCAGGAACACCTGGAGCAGTTCCCAAAGCACATAGCGGGAGATGATTTTCATGCAGAGGCGAGTCTAGCGACTCAACTGCCTTCGCCGGCAGGCCGATTTGACGGCCGCCGCGGCATCAGATGTCATTGCCGGAGCGTATCGTCGCTCCTTGCCGCGATGACTGCGTCCCGGTAGACGGCGATCGCGGCGGCGGCTTCGCCGAGGGCAGCCGGCAGATGTCCACGAGCCATGGCCTGTCGAGCAGCCGTCGCATGCTCGATGGCGCGGCGCCGGCCGGCATCCGAAAGGCCGTCGGCGGCAGCTTCCACACTAGACACGATCCCTTCGATGATCGTTTTCGAGAGGCTGCAGTCATAGGAGCGGTAGGGACCCTGGCCGAGTTTCGCGCCGGGGCGGAGCACCATCATCGCGTCACCCGCCGGGGGCATCATGGCCACGATCGATGCGACGGTGCCAGCCATAAACAGCAGGACACTCAGCCCCGTGAAGGCCCAGCCAAGCGGCCAGGCGAGGTCACTTCCCAGCAGGCCGCTGACGAGCCCGTTTTCTCCCATGAGCGAGGCCCACGGGTTGAGGATGAGCGCCCCGAGCAGTCCTCCGGCCGCGACGCACAGGGGTCCGATGGGTAGCGATGGGTTGACTTCGGGCGCCTTCGTTTCCGTGAGTGGCCAGACCGCGGCGGTGCCGCTCGACGTTGTCTTTTCCTTCGGGCCAGCACGGGCCACGGCGAGCGTCACGTTGTCGGGCGCGCCGCGAACAAGGGTAAGCCCAACCAGGGCCGCGGCGGCTTCCGCTGGTGGAAGCTCGGCAGCAAAGGCACCGATTTCTTCATCGGCGACCTGGCCAGACAGACCATCGCTACAGACGACGAAGACATCACCCTCAACGATCGGAAACGGTCCCTCAAGATCAACTTCAACCCGCGGGTGTGGGCCCAGCGAGCGCGTGATGATGTTCTTGGGGACAAACGGTGGGTGTTCAGACGAGGCTTCGCCACTCTTCGCTCGCTGGGCCTCGACTTCCCAGGCAAGCGAATGATCAGACGTGAGTTGCTCAATGCGACCAGCCCGCACGCGGTAGGCACGGCTGTCGCCCACGTGGCCGACGAGCGCGCCTCGCTGGCAGATGACGAGCGTGGTGCATGTGGTGCCCATACCACGGAGATCAAGCGCGCTTTCCCCACGGGCGTTGATTTCTTCATTGGCCTGCTGGATGCTCGACCGCAGGGCCAGCGGGGGAGATCGCACTGCGAGCTTCTCGTAGAGCAGTGGCACGGTCTTGGCGGCCATGTCGCTGGCCATCTCGCCGGCCGCATGAGCGCCCATGCCGTCAGCAACGAGAAACAGCCAGCCGCGGGTGCGGTACTGCTCAGAACTCCACGCGTCGAGGACCGCCTTGGAGTCTTGATTGTTCGACCGACGCCTGCCGACATCGGTGAGATCGCAGTAGTCGAGGCTCTTGCCGGATCCCACGCGTCACGGTCCAGGGGTGGAGGGAGGTTGCCGAAACCTCGCAGCTTACCGTCCTACGGGCCCAATGCTCTAGAGCCTCTTCTCAGACTGCCCAATTGCGGCACCGTAGGTGGCCCCATCGCTCTGGCGACTGGGCCACGGACCATCTATAGGTCCGGACTATGCGAGCGTCCATTCTAACCGTTCTCGTGGCCGCCATGCTCGGGGCTCCGGGCTGCGTACAGCGGCGTATGACGATCCGCAGTAGCCCACCTGGCGCGCTCGTGTACGTTGACGACTACGAGCTGGGGGCGACCCCGGTCTCCCATGACTTCGTCTACTACGGCACCCGCAACGTCAAGCTCGTCAAGGACGGCTACGAGACGCTGACCGTCCGCCAGCCGTTCCCAGTGCCATGGTACCAGTACTTTCCGCTCGACTTCGTCACCGAGAATCTCCTGCCCTGGGAGATCCGTGACGAGCGGGTGGTCGACTTGGCCATGGTGCCAGCCGCATCGGTGCCGCCCGAATCGGTCGTCGCCCGCGCCGAACAGGCGAGGCTCGCTGCGGGAAGCCTGCCGCCCGCGGCGCAGCCCCAGGTGGTGCCGATTCCGACCACACCCCAGCCGATCCCCGCGCCGGCCCCGGTCCTTCCGCCAGGCCAGCCGTTCGCTCCGCAGCCGCTTCCTCCGCCGCAAGGCTACTCACCACCGCCGGACCAGGGACTCATTCTGCCTCCGCAGCAGGGCATTCAACGCCCCGGCCTGCCATAATAGAGGAATGGCTGACACCGTTCCTTCCGAGTCCGCGCGGCCTATGACACGGGCCGCGCTCGACACGCTCAAGCTCGATCGCCTCCGCGAGCTCGTGCAGGAAATCCTTCCGCACAACGCGTTCTATAACGCCAAGCTGGGCCGCGTCGCAGCCCACGAACTCGCCTCGCTTGATGACCTCCCCACCTGGCCCTTCACGTTCAAGGAAGAGCTGGTTGCCGCTGCGGCCGACAGCGTACCGGGCAACCTTACCTGGCCCGTCGAGCGGTACACACGATTCCACCAAACGAGTGGCACTCACGGCCGACCGCTGCCGGTGTTTGACACCGCCGCCGACTGGGAATGGTGGATGGAGTGCTGGTGTACGATTCTCAACCGTGGTGGCGTGCGGCCAGGCGACCGCGTGCTCGTGGCGTCGTCGTTCGGGCCATACGCGGGTTTTTGGAGTTGTTTTGACGCAGTGGTGGCGCGTGGGGCGCTCGCGATTCCCACGGGCGGCATGACGAGCCTCGGGCGACTGCAACTGGCCCTGAGTGTCGGGGCGACCGTGCTGGTGGCCACCCCAAGCTATGTCCTTCACCTGGCTGAGGTCGCGGAAGAGAACAAGATCGACCTCGCCACCTCGGCCATTCGACTCGTGATCGTCGCGGGAGAGCCTGGTGGTTCGATTCCCGCGACAAGGGCTCGGATTGCCGAAGCCTGGGGAAGTGATGTGCTCGATCATGCGGGGGCCACCGAGGTGGGGCCGTGGGGCGTGGGTGACCTCGTCGGCGTCGGCCTCGACGTGATCGAGACGGCATTTCACGCCGAGTTTCTGGCGATCGACACAGGCCGGCCGGCTGGCCCAGGCGAACTGGCCGAGCTCGTACTCACGACCCTCGGTCGCACAGGCGCGCCCGTGATCCGCTACCGCACGGGAGACGTGGTGTGCCCAGTGTGGAGAGCCGATACCGACATCGCCGCCGGCGCGTCTCCTTGGGTGCGGCTCGCGGGCGGCATTCTCGGACGGGCCGATGACATGCTCGTGGTCCGCGGCGTCAACGTCTTCCCAGGGGCGATTGACGACATCGTGCGGAGCTTTCCGGAAATCGTGGAGCACCGACTCACCGTCTCGACGCGGGGAAGCCTCGACGTCCTCACGCTGGAGATTGAGGACCGCCTCGCCGTTCCAGAGCGGGTTGCCGACGAATTCAAACTCCGCCTTGGCCTCAAGATCGAGGTGACAAGCGTGCCGCTCGGGAGCCTGCCGCGGTTCGAGGGCAAGGGCCGTCGGCTCGTGGACCGCCGTGTCTGCCGTCACACCACCGTGCAACACAGCCCCGAGGCCACCTCATGACGCAGGCGCTGCCGACGAGGATCGACCGCCGTGAGATCGAGCCGGGCCGGCCCGCTGCGATCGAAATCACGTGGAGTGACGGCCTCACGGCGACGTACTCGCCGCGCCTCCTTCGCGAAGCCTGCCCGTGCGCCACATGCCGAGAGCAGCGGGTGGAACCGGTTGCCAAGCCGCTTCTGCTAGTACTTGACCAACGTGAGACGGTGCCGCTGGCCGTGGTGGCCATGAGCCCTGTTGGCCAATACGCCTACTCGATCGAGTTCTCCGATGGCCATTCGAGCGGCATCTACACGCTTGACTACCTGCGCGAGTTGGCTTGAGCAGCAGGGCCGTCCTCCGCACGGTCCGGCTTGACGCGGCAGCGATTCAGATCGCCGCCGCAAACCTGAAGGGGTGGCCCTCCTGCCCACGAGCGGTCGGGTGGGCAGGTTCTGCGGTCGGCCCGGTTCGCTAGCCAACCAAGTCAAGGCCGCAGGCGGCGGCAGCGATGACCGCCGCAATCCGCACGGCATCGTGGCAGGCATCCTCGCTCGTGCCTTCCGCGATCAGCTTGGCCTCGTGGTTCCCGAGGCAAAACTCACAGCCCGCCAGAGCCGCGCAGGCAAGACTCATGAGTTCAAATTCGACCGCTGATGTGGCCGGCCGGGCCATCCGTTGCATGCGAAGCCGCGGCGGTCTGGCGGCGTAGCTTTCCTTGCCCGTCGCGTGACCGATCATGTGCCGGAATCGGTAGTACACCGTGTTCATCGCCATGAGCCCGGCAGCACCTTGTGCATCGGAAATCACATCGGTGGCCACCTCGCCGAGGCCGTCCGCGATGTCGCTTTCGAGGGCCGCTACAAGTTTCGGCGTCCGAAGGAAGCATGCGGACGCCAGGGCGATGCCCCAGGCCTGGGCATCGCCCAGGTTTTCCCCAGCGAGCACGCTCGAGAGGTTGAGTTTCGTGTCCTTGAATTCCTCTGGCAGGCTCTCGCGGAGTGCATCGAGGGCAGGGGAGGCGATCGGCATGGTGAATCTCTGAGGGGAACGTCAGGTACTTCGTGATCGTTGGCGGACACCAGAAATATAGACCGCATGCCGGCGACTGGCTCCAAACGCCGCAGTTCCTCACCGCTCGTTGAACTGCCGGTGGCCGCGATGCTACCTTCAGGAAATTTGTTTTTTCCGCCCCGCGATCCACCTATGCCCCGCCGAGACGACCTCCACACAATTCTCCTCATCGGATCCGGCCCCATCATCATCGGGCAGGCCTGTGAATTCGACTATTCCGGCACTCAGGCCTGCAAAGCTCTCCGTGAGGATGGCTATCGGGTGGTGCTGGTCAATTCGAATCCTGCCACGATCATGACCGATCCGGGGACCGCTGATCGCACCTACATCGAGCCTCTCACCGTCGAGGTGCTCGAGAAGGTCATCGAGACCGAGAAGCCCGACGCCGTACTGCCGACGCTCGGCGGCCAGACCGCACTCAATCTGGCGATGGAGCTTGACCGTCGCGGGATTCTCGCGAAGCACGGCGTTGAGATGATCGGTGCGAAGGCCGATGCGATCAAACGTGGTGAAGATCGCGAGGTTTTCAAGGCGCTCATGGAGAAGATCGGTCTCGAAACCTGCCGAGGGCGGATCGTGCGAACCCTAGCAGAGGGGCGTGAGGTGCTCACTGAGATCGGCCTGCCAGCCGTGATCCGGCCGAGTTTCACGCTTGGCGGCTCGGGCTCGGGCGTGGCCTACAACCGCGAGGAGTTCGATACGAAGGTCCAGCGCGGCCTCGACCTCTCGCCGGTGAGTGAGGTGCTCGTCGAGGAGTCGATCCTCGGCTGGAAGGAATACGAGATGGAGGTGATGCGGGATGCCGACGACAACGCCGTTGTCATCTGCTCCATCGAAAATTTTGATCCCTGCGGGATTCATACGGGTGATTCGATCACCGTGGCACCGGCGATGACCCTTACCGACCGCCAGTACCAGAAGATGCGGGACGCCAGCTTTGCGGTCATTCGCGCCGTAGGTGTGGAAACCGGTGGCTCGAATATCCAATTTGCAGTCCATCCTCAGACCGGTCGGATGATCGTCATCGAGATGAATCCGCGGGTGAGCCGCTCATCGGCACTGGCCAGCAAGGCGACCGGGTTCCCGATTGCGAAGATCGCCGCGAAGCTGGCCGTGGGCTGGCGGTTGCACGAGCTTCCGAATGACATCACCCGCCGCACGAAGGCCTGCTTCGAGCCGGCGATCGACTATGTCGTGGTGAAAGTGCCCCGATTCGCTTTTGAGAAGTTTCCCGAAGCCGATCCACGGCTGACCACGCAAATGAAAAGTGTGGGCGAGACGATGGCGATCGGGCGGACGTTCAAAGAAGCGTTTCAGAAGGCGCTGCGAGGCCTCGAGGTCGGAGCCTTTGGGTTTGGCTGCGATGGGAAGGACCTCCAAGGCACACCTGCCCAGCCCGGCCTCGACGACATCCGGGCGAAGATCGCCACGCCCGACCCCGACCGGGTCTGGTACCTGCGGTATGCCATGCTTGCGGGCATGACGATCGACGAGATCCACGAGATCACGGCCATCGACCACTGGTTCCTCGACCAGCTCCACCAGCTCGTCGAGATGGAGAGCCTCCTGCGGACGGTCGGCTCGCTCTCGTCAATCGACGACGGCCTCTTGCGAGCGGCAAAGCAGGCGGGCTATTCCGATCGCCAACTCTCCACGCTTCTGGGCTCCTCTGAGATGGATGTGAGGGCCGAGCGGAAACGGCGGAGGATCGTCGCCGTATACAAGGCGGTTGACACCTGCGCCGCCGAGTTCGAAGCCCACACGCCCTACTACTATTCAACCTGGGAAGACGAGGACGAGACCCGGCCCAAAGAACCGGGCCGCAAGCGGGTGATGATTCTCGGCGGTGGTCCGAATCGCATCGGTCAGGGGATCGAATTTGACTACTGCTGCTGCCATGCCAGCTTCGCCCTCCGTGAGCTCGGGATCGAGAGCGTGATGGTCAATTCGAACCCCGAAACGGTGAGCACCGACTACGACACGAGTGACATGCTCTTCTTCGAGCCGCTGACCTGCGAGGATGTCCTCAACATCGCCGATCGCATCGCGCCAGACGGTGTGATCGTGCAGCTCGGTGGGCAGACGCCGCTCAACCTCGCCCGTGCATTACAAGCGGCCGGGTTGCCAATCATCGGCACGTCGGTCGACACAATCGAGATGGCCGAAGACCGCGAGAAGTTTCGCGACCTGCTCGACCGGCTCGGCCTCAAGCAGCCGGCCAGCGGCATTGCCCGCACGCTCGAGCAAGCCCGCCGCGAGGTGGCCCGCATCGGCTACCCGTCACTCGTGCGGCCGAGCTTCGTGCTCGGTGGGCGGGCGATGGAGATTTGCTACGACCATGCCCAGTTCGAGCGGTATGTGGCCGAGGCTTTCGCTGTGGCCCAGGGGCAGCCGGTGCTCATCGACCGGTTCCTCGAAGATGCAATCGAGGTCGATGTCGATTGCATCGCCGATGGACGGGACGTGATCGTCGCAGGCGTCATGGAGCATATCGAAGAGGCGGGAGTGCATTCGGGCGATTCGGCCTGCTGCATCCCGCCCCACAGCCTCTCCGAAGAGGTCATTGCTCACATCAAAGAAGCGGCAGCGGGGCTCGCCCGAAGCCTTGGCGTCGTAGGGCTTATGAATGTCCAGTTCGCCGTAAAGAAGGAAGCGGACACTGACGGGGCGACCAAGCCCGCGATCTATGTCATCGAGGTCAATCCGCGTGCCAGCCGCACGGTGCCGTTTGTCGCGAAGGCAACGGGGCTGCCGGTGGCGAAGGTCGCCGTCAAGGTGATGGTGGGAATGAGCCTCGCGGAACAGGGCGTCACGAGCGATCCGGAACCCGCCCACGTGAGCGTCAAGGAGAGCGTCTTTCCGTTTGTGAAGTTTGCCGGTGTGGATATCGCGCTCGGACCAGAGATGCGAAGTACCGGCGAAGTGATGGGCGTCAGCGACAGTTTTGCTTTGGCCTTTGCCAAGAGCCAGATCGCGGCGGGTATTTTGCTTCCCGACAGCGGGCGGATCTTTCTCAGCGTGGCGAGCGAGCATGCCAAAGAGCAAATGGTGGGCCTGGCACGGCGTCTGGTCGATCTCGGATTCGAGCTCTTGGCGACATCGGGAACGGCTCGGTCACTTGCGGCCGCCGGCATCACCGTGGAGGTCGTCAAGAAGCTCCAGGAGGGGCACCCGAACCTGATCGACCACCTCATCGACGGCCGCGTGCAACTTATCTTCAACACGCCGCGAGGCAAGGGCGCCAGGACTGACGAGGGCCGCATCCGAGCAACAAGTGTGCTCTACGGCGTGCCGTGCATCACGACGCTGCCGGCGGCTGAGGCATGCGTGCGGGCGATGGAGGGCTTGCGGACGGAGCCACTCGGGATTCAGCCGATTCAGGATCGGTTCCCCGCGGCGGTACCTCAGTAGTAGCCAAAGAGCGTGAAGTCGCGGTCGTAGACCCGGCGGAGATGAGCGACACCCGTGGGGCCGAGACGGTCGGCAGCGCTCACGGCTGTGTCACCGCGGCGATTGACCGACGCGGTGTCACGAAAGCCAATCGGTGTCTCGCCGCGAATCACGTCGAGGTCGGTCGCGAACGACTCAGTCTTGAAGACGCGGTTGACCGCGAGCCGGCCACGGATCTCGAGAAACGTGTGCTGCGGTGCGAACCAGGGCAGTGCCAGCAGGTCGGTGTCGGGCCGAATCCGCTCGGCCACCTCGGCGACCGTGCTGCCATGCTGGTCCACGAGCCGCTTCATCTCGGGAAGATAGTCCCAGAGGTTGTCGGTCTGAATATGGTCGTAGGCAGAGACAAACCGCGCCAGCGGATCGCGGACGAAGGTGAACACATACGCCGACTCGAAGAAGGTCGGATCGGCATCGCGGTACTGCTCGGCTGTGACATGCCCGGTTTGAAATCCGAGCCAGGCGTCGAGGAGTGCCGAGCCGGCACACTTGGGCACGTGGATGAAGATCGCGCCGTCCCGTCGGAATTGCCGGGGCACGAGCCCAGGAGGTCGTCGTCGGAGAAGTCGAGACAGTCGTGCCACGAATTTTGGAGCGGTGGAGGGCGGCGGTGTGGGATAGGACCGTGATAGCGTCGAGGCTCATGGAACGGCAAGCCGGATTGGCGGATGCACACTCCGCCGTGGCTCGGCTTTCGGCTTTTGTTAGAGTCGGGCTCCCATGCAGCCAAAACTGTTTCCCGACGTGCCCCCCGAGCCACGGCCGCTGCCGGCACCCGTGGCTGATGAGCCACCGAGACTGACCGCGCGCACGCTCGGCGGCCTCGAATGGGTGCTCGCGAAAGAGCTCGAGGCTCTCGGCGCCTTTGATCTTCGCGTGGGACGGCGGACGATCGAGTTTTCGGCGCCCC
Source organism: Planctomycetota bacterium (assembly GCA_031403195.1). GTDB lineage: Bacteria > Planctomycetota > Planctomycetia > Pirellulales > UBA1268 > QWPN01. The sequence continues at coordinate 43,368 of JANNSZ010000087.1, forward strand.
CCGAGCGCCATCGCGAGGTGCTTTACCGCGCCGTGCTCGAGTGCCGAACGGCCATCCGCGTGCTCGAGCCGCTCGGACGTTTTCGGGTTGATTCGCCGGCAGCGCTCCATGCGGCGATCCAGGAGGTGGACTGGACCGAACAGCTCAAGGTGTCGGAGACGCTGCGGGTCGATGCCGCAATCCACGACACGTTCCTGACGCATTCGCTCTACGCAGCTCAGGTCGTTAAGGATGCGGTCGTGGATCAGTTGCGGACGCCCTCGGGCAAACGGCCAAACGTGAGTCTGCGGGCCGCAACGCTCCGGCTGGCACTTCACTTGGTTGGCGACGTAGCCACGATCTACCGTGACGCTGCGGGGCGTTCGCTCCACCAGCGAGGCTGGCGCACGGGCGAGGTGGAGGCGCCGCTGTCCGAGGTGCTGGCCGCAGGAATCCTCGCGATCACTGGCTGGTGGCAACCAGGCCGTGAAACGGATGGTGACCATAGCAATGGGCCGCCGCAGGAAGCGGCGCCTGCCGACCATGGCACACCTTGGCTTTGCCACGTGTCGGCCAAGGAGACGAAGGCCATGGATGGCTTCGTCCCCGTACTGCTCGATCCTATGTGTGGGTCGGGCACGCTCGTTATTGAAGGAGCCACCATCGCCGCGAGCATGGCACCAGGGCTTTGGCGGGCTCGGCGGCGAGGTCATGGCTTCTTTCGATTTCGCGACTGCGACCGAGTGCTCGCCGACCGGATCGTGGCCGAGCTCGAGGCGCGTGTACATCCCGTGGCTGGTGGATTCTTCGCGAGCGATCTTGATCCTGTGGCCGTTGACGCAGCGCGGGCATGCGCGGCCAGTGCCGGTGTCGCCGAGGCGATCACGTTTGCCCAGAAACACTTTGAAGACGTCATCCCTCCGGCGGAGCCGGGGCTCATTGTCACAAACCCGCCGTACGGGGAACGCCTGCCGCTGCCTCGCGCGGCGGCGATCCTGCGGCGACTGGGTGACTGGCTCGTGGCCCGCTGCAGCGGATGGCGTGCCGCGATCTTGACGGCCGACACACCCGCCTCGAAGCAGTTGGGCCTGCGGACGACCGCCCGCGTTCCACTCATGAATGGCCCGATCGCCTGCCGGCTCCTCGAGCTGGAGATGCGGGAGCGGGATCACGCCCGTGAGGAAAACGCTTCGGCCTCGGTTGGGGCGATCCCGGGCAAGCGAGGTGTTGACGACCAGATCGGCGACTTCCGGCGGCGCCTTGCCAAGCGATTCAGGCACCTTTCGAAGTGGGCTCGTCGCCAAGGGATCGAGGCGTTTCGCGTGTACGACCGCGACATCCCCGAGATTCCGCTGGCGATCGACTGGTATGCCGGCTGGCTGCATGCGGCGGAGTACGACCGACCACATGAACGGACCGAGATTGAGCATGAGGTGTGGCTTGACCGGATGATCGAGGCGGCTGCGGGAGAGCTTGGTGTGCCGCCGGGTCGGTCGTTCCTCAAGGCGCGGCGTCGGCAGCGGGGCACGTCGCAGTACGAGAAGGTAGCGGAACGAAAGGCGGTACTCACGGTCCGTGAAGGTGATCTGGCCTTTGAAGTGAATCTGTCCGACTACCTTGATACCGGCCTCTTTCTCGACCATCGCACGACGCGGTCGCTCGTCCGTGCCGAGGCCTCGGGGAAGCGAATGCTCAACGTGTTTAGCTACACAGGAGCTTTCAGCGTGGCTGCCGCGGCTGGTGGCGCCACCGAGACCGTGAGCGTCGATCTGTCAAACACGTACCTCGACTGGACGCGAACCAACCTTGCCCGCAACGGCTTTACCGACGCAGGGCGGCATCGGACCGTGCGGGATGAGGCGCGGGCGTTTGTGCTTCACCGGGCCCGTCGATGTGAGGCGCCGTTTGACCTTGTCGTCGTTGATCCGCCGACATTCTCGCGGTCAGCCAAGAGTGAAGTGCCGTGGGACATCGAACGGAACCACGCAGAACTGCTGGGCCTTGTGGCCGACAACCTTACTCCCGGTGGCATCGTCTACTTCTCGACGAATTTTCGGCGGTTTCATCTCGCGACCGAGAGCCTCGAGAAGCGATATGCGATTCGCGAAATTACAGCCCGGACGGTGCCGGAGGATTTCCGCGACCGTCGGCCCCACCGCGCCTGGCGCATGGTGTTGAGATAGGACGATCGCTGGACCGCGGCTCGGTCACGCTCGCTCACGGCTTGCCGGCTCTGCTACTTTCCGGAGCACCTGCTCGACTGTTTTCGGATCCCGAATGTTCAGGAACCCGACATCGGTGGTCCGTCTCCCTCCGTCGGAGTCTGACCAAATCTGCTGCCCAAGAATGACATCGCCGGTACCGTCACTTCTTTCTTTTCGGTAGATGTTCTGGAGTTGATCGGGGAGGTGGCTGCGAATGGTAGTGGACCATCCCCCATCAAACGTGATCGCGCGCCGCTCGGTGACGACGTAGACCGTCTTGAGCGCCAGGCAGTACGTCCAAAAGGGCGTCGACAGCATCCCGAGCCCGATGAGGACAAATGGCACGCCAAAGAGCGGAAAGAATGCGAAGCCGCCCTTATTGAAGTCGGGCAGCTTGAACCCCGCAGCGCCGCAGATCCAGAAGACTGCAAACGCTGTCCACGGGATCGCGAACAGGACCGCGGTCGTCGACATCAACGTGAAGCAGCGAGGAACAGGCTGCGCCATCCAGAGCACCCGCTCGCCCGACTCAAGTTCCCGATCGACCTTGTCCTGCAGGTCGAAAGGGATCGTGCCAGTACCGAGCATGCCTGCGCTCCTGAGATGCGGTTAGGAGTCTACTTCACCCTGCCGAGCAGCGGCATGGCTCGGGGTGGCCCATGTCATGGAGCCGGCGTGGAAAACGGGCCATAGCCAGGATGGCGGAGGCTCGTTTTCGTCGAGTGAGCGAAGGGCACGATGCCCTTCGTGATCGTCCGGCGACATGACATGGGCAACCCCGAGCGGGTAACGGAATCAATCGCGGTCCTGTGGTTCGCGGCCGGCGACCAGGTCGAGGATCGCATCGCCAAAGTCGGCGAGCCGCTTCTCGCCGATACCCTTGCAGCGAAGCAGCGCCGCCGGTGAGGCGGGTTTTTCCCGTGCGATCGTCCGCAACGCCTTATCGTCGAGAATCGTCCACGCCGGCTTGCCACGCACCTCGGCAATCCGGCGCCGCCACCGCCGCATCCGATCGAAAAGATCGCGATCGACCCCTCGCCAGTCATCCGCCTCGGCCTTCGTGACCTTTGCTTTAGATGCCCCGGGCTCCAGGAGCAGGACCTCACGCGCACCCTTGAGTACCTCCCACGACCGCTCATTGAGCTGGATCACAGGCCGGTCCCCAGGCGTCCGCATAAGCAATTCCTGGTCGAGAAGCTGATGCACGAGGTTCTCGGCCGCTCGCTGGTCGAGCTTGGCAAGCAGCCCATACGTTGAGAGCCGGTCGTGCCCATTTCGCATCACCGCGTCGGTTTTGGCCCCACGGAGCACCTCGCACACATGCCGCACTCCAAACCGCTGCTCCACCCGAGCAACGCAGGACAGGATTTTCTGGGCGGTGACCGTTGAGTCTGGAAAACCTTCGGCCTCACCCAGGCAGACATCGCAGGCATCGCAGGACTTGGCGGGATACGACTGTCCAAAATACTCAGTGAGCGCGGCATGCCTGCAGCGGGCCGCCTGGGCGTACCGCCGCATGGCATGGAGATGCTCCATCTGCGAGGCGACGAGGGTTTCCTGCTCCTCTTCGTCGAGATCGCTCTCGGAAGCGCTCTTGCGGGCGAGTGCCTCCCAACTGAAGACATCAGCCGACGAGTACAGGAGTACGCACTCTGCAGCGAGACCATCGCGACCTGCGCGTCCCGTCTCCTGCTGATAGGCCTCGAGGCTCTTGGGCAGGGCCGTATGGAGCACGAGCCGTACATCTGAGCGATCAATCCCCATCCCAAAGGCAACCGTGGCGACCACCACGTCAATCGTCTCTTTCGCGAAGGCATCCTGCGTGCGGTGCCGCTCCTTGGGGGTGAGGCCGGCATGGTACGGCCGCGCGAGAAGACCCTCGGCCGCGAGCTTCGCAGCCAGGCGCTCGGTCTCCTTTCGTGAGATGCAGTAGACAATCGACGCCTCACCCTGGTGGCGGCCAAGGATCGAGAGCGTTTGGGCCACACGGTCGGTCCGCGGGACGATGCGGTACACGAGATTTGGCCGGTCGAACGTGCCTATGAGCACTGCCGGATCACGCAGGCCGAGCTGCCCGGCGATGTCGTCACGAACCCGCGGCGTGGCTGTCGCGGTGAAGGCATGGAGGCTGGCCTTTGGAAATCGCTCGCGGAGCAGCGCGAGCTGGCGGTACTCTGGGCGAAAGTCATGGCCCCAATGACTGATGCAATGGGCCTCGTCGATCGCGAATCGCTTCACTCCCACCCGGGCGAGCGTGTCGAGGAGCCCTGAGTTCACAAGCCGCTCCGGCGCCGAGAACAGGAGTCGAAGCTCTCCGGCCAGAAGGCGATCGCGGATCGACGAACGCTCGTCTTGCGAGAGCCCGGAATGGAGGGCCGCCGCCGGATACCCGATTGCCTCGAGGGCATCGACCTGGTCTTTCATGAGGGCGACGAGCGGCGAGATCACGACATCGGTTGTGTCGCCCACCAGCGGGGGAAGCTGGTAGCAGAGGCTTTTGCCGCCGCCGGTCGGCATGACCACCAGCGAGTCGCGGCCGGAGAGGGCCGCTTGGATGGCTTCTCCTTGGAGCGGACGGAGTGTCTCAAAACCCCACCACCGCCTGAGCACCTCGGCCACCTGCGGGGCGACGGACTGCGCTCCCGCCGCATCGGTGTCCGCCGGCCCTGGCACGTTATCGATCTCCTTAAAAATCCACGGGGCGAGGCAGGATACCACGGCTGAGGGACATCGCCGAGTAAGCTATATGGATGCTGTGGGTCGCCTGGAAGATGCTTGTCGGAAACCGGGTCAAGTACCTCGGGATCGTCTTCGGTGTGGTCTTCGCCGCCGTGCTCATCGCGCAGCAAGCATCGATCTTCTGCGGCCTCATGTCGCTCACTGTCAGCCAGATCCGCGATGTCGAGGGGCCCGGCATCTGGGTCATGGACCCCAACGTGCAGTACGTCGACGACATCAAGCCCCTGGCCGATACGGAGCTCTTCCGTGTCAAAAGCGTGCCGGGCGTGGCCTGGGCGGTGCCGTTCTACAAGGGGCTTGGACGTGCGCGACTCCAGGAGGGCACCTACGAGCAGATGATCATCCTCGGTCTTGATGACGCGACCTACATTGGCGCCCCCCAGGGAATCTTCCTGGGTTCGGTCGCCGACCTTCGCAAGCCCGACGCGGTCATCATGGATGATGCTGGCTATCAGCGGATTTGGCCCGGCCAGCCTTTCCGGCTCGGCCGCACGTTCGAGATGAACGACCGGCGGGCCGTCCTCGTGGGCATCACCAAGGCTAGTCGCACCTTCCAGAGTTTTCCAATCGTCTATACGCGGTACAGCCAGGCCGTTGCATTTGCACCACCGGAACGAAAGGTCTTGTCATTCGTCCTTGCCGACGCCCAGCCAGGGGAGCCTCCAACCGAGGTCTGCCAACGGATCAAGGCGCGTACTGGCCTTCAGGCGCTGACCCGCGACCAGTTTCTCTGGCGGACGATCCAGTACTACCTCGAGAAGTCGGGCATCCCGATCAACTTCGGGATCACGGTGCTCCTCGGATTCCTGGTTGGCACGGCCATCGCTGGCCAGACCTTTTACCTCTTTACGGTCGAGAACATCAGGCAGTACGGAGCCCTGAAGGCGATGGGCGCAAGCAACTGGATGATCCTCTGGATGGTGCTCAGCCAAGGCATGCAGGTGGGCATCGTCGGCTACGGACTTGGCGTCGGGCTGGCCAGTCTGTTCGGCTGGTTCGTCAAAGGGGCATCGCGGCTTGCCTTTTTTATGCCCTGGCAGGTCTTGGCGCTCACGGCGGTGGCGGTGGTCGTCATTGTGCTCGTGGCCAGCCTCCTCTCGATCCGCAAGGTGCTCGTCGTCGAGCCCGCAATCGTCTTTCGGGGGTAGCGTGAAACAGCGCACGGCACCATTCGTCGCGGCCACTGACGCTTCGCATGCGGATGTCGCTGTCCGTGTGCGGGGTGTGACGAAGGATTTTGGCAGCGGGTCCGCGCTCACTCGGGCCCTGCGGGGCGTCGATCTCGACGTGCCCTACGGCGACCTGTTGATGCTGGTGGGGCCGAGCGGCTGCGGGAAGACGACACTCGTGTCAATCGTGGCTGGGACGCTCGAGCCCACGTCAGGCGATGTGGTCGTCTTGGGGCAGGATCTCTGCAGGATGTCGGGCGGACGGAAGGTGAAGTTTCGCCGCGACAACGTCGGCTTCGTGTTTCAGACGTTCAATCTGCTGCAGACGCTGACCGCCGTTGAGAACGCCGCAGTGCCGCTGCTGATCGCTGGCTGGCGTAGGCGGGATGCCGTGGAGGCGGCCGCCGATGTGCTCGATCAGCTCGGGATGGGAGACCGGCTTCCAAACCTGCCAAGTGAGCTCTCGGGAGGGCAGCAGCAGCGGGTGGCGATCGCGCGGGCGCTCGTGCATGCACCGCGGCTGCTCGTGTGCGACGAGCCAACAAGTGCCCTCGACGCGGAGAACGGACGCATCACGATGGAGCTCATCCAGAATGTGGCCGTCCAGCCGGGGCGGGCCGTGATCGTCGTGACGCATGACTCACGGGTCTATCCCTTCGCCGACCGGATCGCATCGATGGAGGACGGCCGCGTCGACGCGGTCGCCTCAGGACCATTTCCAGTAGGATTCAGCCAAGGATGACCGCCGCTGCCGAAGTACCAACACCTTCGCGACCTCGCCGGATCGAGCGGCCGAGGACCGTCGCCGACATCGTCACGCAGATCGTCCTTCCGCTGGCCGCGCTCAGCCTGCTGGGCTTTGCGGGATGGTATGTCGCATCCACCTGGCCGTTGACTCGAAATCCGAAGCCCCCGATTCCCCCGGCCACGAATCCCTACGCCGATGCGCTGGCTGCTGCTGGCATCGTCGAGGCACAGACTGAAAACATCGCCGTTGGTTCCGCCACGGCCGGCGTTGTCGTCGAGGTGTTCGCCAGAGTGGGAGCCGATGTCGCCCCCGATGCACCACTCTTTCGACTCGATGATCGCCAACTTCGAAGCGAACGCGCCATCAAGCAGGCGGCCATTGCCCAGGCAAGAAGCGAACTTGTGCGGCTCGAGGCCGAGCCACGGAAGGAGAAGATCCCCCTCCTTGTCGCTGCCGTGGACGAGGCGAGGGCCACCGTCGCGCGAGAACGCGACGCCCTGCGGCGGGCTGAAGAGACGTTTGCCCGGAAGGTGAGCACCGAGCAGGATCTTGTCGAACGTCGGCAGCAACTTGCGGGTGCCGAGGCGACACTCGCCCGCGCGATGGCCGACCTCGACCTTCTGAAGGCAGGTTCCTGGGAATACGACCGCGACGTGACGAGCGCTGCGCTTGCGCGAGCCCAAGCTGAGGCGGCGCGGATCGATGTGGAGACGGACCGCCTGATCGTGCGGGCGCTTGTGGCGGGTCGCGTTCTCCAGGTCAACGTGCGTCCGGGTGAGTTCGTAGGCGCCCCCCCCAATCAGCCGCTCGTGATCGTGGGCAATATCGACCGACTCCATGTGCGAGTGGATATCGATGAGTACGACATCCCCCGGTTCCACAAGGAGTCGAAGGCCGTGGCTGTGCCGCGGGGAAGTCTGCAGGAGGAGTATCCGCTCGAATTCGTACGCATCGAGCCATTCGTCGTGCCCAAGAAGTCGCTCACGGGCGACGCCAACGAACGGGTTGATACCCGGGTGCTCCAGGTGATTTACAAGTTTGACCCTACGGGCCGCCCGCCGCTCTTCGTCGGCCAGCAGGTGGAAGTGTTCATCAACGCGACTGAGTGAGACTGGAATCTGGGGTGTTTTTCGGCCGAAACCCGGGTTGCGGCTCCCGGCACTCGGTGCGACAGTCCCCGGGTCTATGCCCGCGATTTCACGACCTCTGACCGTGGTTCCGCGGCGGCGTGCCCCTGCTCGCCGCGTTGTCATGGCATGCGCGCTCGTGGCGGCCTTGATGTTGCCTGCTTGGGCCGAGCCTTTGGACGCCCTGCCTCCCGACACGGGCGTGGTGCCCGGAGGCATGTTTCTCCCCGCGGTCGACGGCATGGCGATGTGGGAGCGGACGCTCTCCACCGTGGCGGCCGACTGGCCAGTCGTGCGGGCCGAAGAACCTGACTTTACGTCGGTACCGCCAAGGCCTGGTGTGATCGAGTCGGCCTGGGTCGAGCCGCCGGGGGGCGGGGGCCATGCATCCTGGCCGCCGCGGCGTCAGCGTGTGGTTGTGCGAGTCGTGCCAGCGATCGGCGGTGCCTGGGTCGATGCCTACGTGCAAACAGAATCACTCACTGGAACGGCAGCAGACGGGGGTGGTGTGGAGCTCGTGGGAGGATGGCGGCCCATGTCGCATCACGACAGCCTGACCGTCGAGCTTGCCGCACGACTGGCTCCGTCTGCAGAGCCGGTCTACGCGCTTCCTCCCATCGACGGTGGCGCGATGCTCGTGCCCGGGCCGAGCGGCCCTCCGTGGTCGAAGAGCCGGTTTCCCCGAGTCTCACGGGCAGGGCACAAGGTGCTCGAAGACTACCGCAACTTCTATGACTGCGAGGGCCTTGTCTGCCTCACCGCGGCCTTTGGGGCGGGGGCCCTCATGGCCAACACCGGGTTCGACGACACGATGCAGGCCGCCTGGCAGCGGGGCGTTGAGCCGAGCGGCGCCGGGACCTTCTTTTCAGGTGTCAAGGACGTCGGCGAGGGCCGGTACGCGCTGGCGGTCTTCGGGGCAGCAGCGGCAACCGGCCTCGTCTTTGAGGGCAATCCTGCGGGCGATATCGTCGGCGAGTGGGGCTCCCGGTCACTTCGCATGTTCGTGGTTGGGGCGCCGCCGCTCTACATCTTGCAGATGGCAACCGGGGCCTCGCGGCCCTCGGAAGACGTTGGAAGCCAATGGCACTTCTTCAACGACAACAACGGCGTCAGCGGCCACGCCTTCGTCGGGGCTGTCCCGTTTCTGGCTGCGGCCGACATGGTCGAGAGTCCGCTGCTCAAGGGGACACTCTACGTCTGCTCCACCTTCGTCGGATTCTCTCGCATGACCGACGATGCCCACTATCCGTCCCAGGTGTTTCTGGGATGGTATCTCGCCTGGGCAAGTGCGCGAGCGGTCGATGCGACCGAGATGCAGTTTGCCGGCATGGAACTGCAGGTGGTGCCACTGCCGATCGGCGATCTCGGCGGCTTGGGAATCACAGGCCGCTGGTGACCGTTTTCGAGCCGCGGACCATTCGCGGACGCCCACGCGGTGGATGCAGAGGGTGGGACCATCACGGTGCTAGCCGGCGGTCGTGCGTTGGCGTCGCTTCAAACCAAACGCCACAGCGCTTCCTCCCAAAACCGCCCAGACCGCGAGAGACGCCGGCTCGGGTACGGGGACTGTTTGTAGCTCGCTGAAGGCGTACACCGATTTGATGTTGCTTGAAGTCGCGTTTCCAAAATTCACCCAATCGGGCGTGAACAAGGAGGCGACGTCCCCTTCGATGGGATTGGCACTACCGAGAGAGTTAAGAGGCGACGCCGTCCCATCAACCAACGTCCCCGTCCACGCACGTAGGGAAGTGCTTAAGTCCCCATTCTCATCGATCAGCACCGGGGCGGTTAGGTTATCGCCGTTCCAGAGGTCGATGCCACCGGTCGCGACCTGGTTGCTGCCATCGAGGAGATAGATGGGGAACTCGCCCAAGCCCAGGTGATCTATAGCTTCCACTGATAACGTGGAGCCGAGGGCACGCCACGTGATGGCCGCCACCTCTGGTGAGATGCTGTCGTCCGCCTCAGCATTCACGAATGCGTCGTAATCAGCGATGTCGGAACTCGTGGCGTCGCGAAGGCCCGACGTGACGAACGCCAGATAGTACTGATCACCCACGTTAAGACCTGTCGGGACCGTAATAGGGACGGCCTGAGCGATCGAAGCAGTGAGCACGAGGGCAGCCGCGAGAAGGATGCACAAAGAGACCCGAGCGGGACGCGACGCGGTGAGATTGTGGGGAACCACGTGAAGTACCGAGGGCCGTACTGACGAGAATTGCTCGGAGCTATGATGCCCGATCAGGAGGGACCGGAGCGATCGAGCCTCGTCTAGCCCAGCATCAACGTGGCAAGGGCGAGCACGGCAGCGCCCACGCCCATGGGGAGCGTCAGCATGGCTCGGGGACGGTCGGTGCAGCCCATCGGAACTTCGACTGCATCCTTCGATGGGGATCGGAGAACCTCGTCCACGGCGTCGAGTGAAATCGGATGGCGAAGCGTTGTCGCGACACCGAGATTGCGATCAGATGTCGAATCTGACGAGGTGACGAAGGCGATGGCCTGCGAGGAGCAGCCCTGGCGGCCGTGAAGCAGGGCAACCAGATCGTTGCCGGTCATGTCATCAAGCTCCGTCGAGATCAGCCACGCGTCAACATTCAGCCGGCGGGCGAGCCTGAGGGCTTCAGCACCGGTGGCTCGGAGGTGGAGATTGAGTCGGCCGGCGCGAGCCGCTGCGACGAGCGGGCCATACGCTTGAAACTGTGGGTCAACGACCACGACATCGGGGACCAGCGGCAGCGTTCCACCGTGAGAAAGACTGACCATTGACGTGATCTCCAAGCGAAAACCGACACGATTGAAAAGTGGGAAGTGAATTCAGACTGACTCGGCGGCCACGACCTCATCCTGAATGACCGGTGCCCGACTTGCCCGAATGATGTCGAGCGTGACCGGCCGCACGAGGTAGCCCGCAACACCCGATGCCAGAGCACGCTGTTCGTCCTCGAGCCGATAGTCTTCCGAGACCACGAAGATTCCCGATCGCATGTTTTGGCCCACCGAGCCCAACGAGATCCTTGACCCAGCGAGCAGCGGGTCGACATCTCCCTGAAGCACATGCGGCGAAAGCATCTCGAGGAGATCGAAGCCCGACATGTCTGGAAGCTCAGACGCGACGAGCCACACATCAGCACGGAAGCGACGAGCAAGCCTTACGGCTGACTGCCCATCCACGCAGAAGTGAAGGCCCACATGGCCTTCCTGAGCGGCCTCGACGAAATCACCGTAACGATCGCAAATCGGATCGACGATCACGATCTCGTGGATGCCCATTGCCTGCAGCGATCGGACAACGCCGTAGCACCTGTCCGCAGCAATGCGATTCGAAGGGTTCATAACGAAAAACTCCTGAGTCACCACAGACCGAGATCAGACCAACGACACGACCGACAGGAACAACACGATGGGCAGGGCGCACAGCAGGACATCAGCCTGCGTCAGCGACCAGCCGCGTCGGGCAAGCCCGACAGAACACGACCTCACGTTCATGAGCGCACTCTTTCTTCCTTGAGTGGCTACGAGCGAACCCACAAGGGCTCAAACGCAGCATGGCAATCGCATCCCGGCAGACACACGTGTGCCCAGCCGGGGCTGTCGGGCTTTACACCCGACCGCACAAAACCCTACTGCACGCGGCGTGCCGAACTCGTTGGGAGGTCGCAAAAAATGACGATTCCCACAAAATTCCCTGGATTTATGGGAATCGTGCGAGTTCGGTGCATCCGTGACAGGATCGTGTTTTGCCCCAGGGGTGGAGCGAATCGCTCCACCCCTGGTCGCTAGAGCCCAGGCGCTGGAGCGAATCGCTCCAGCAATACCCCCCCCGTGGGTGGTTTTTGTGGGATACCTCCCGCAGGGTGGTTCCAGCCAGTCCCGAGGCCTTCAGCCTGAGGCCGATCAGCCCTCGGCGAGCACCTGCCGTAGAAGGGATTCGTCGACCCCTTCCACGAGTTCAACCTCGCCGATTCGCGAGGGAAGCACGAATCGCAGTTGGCCTCCATCGGCCTTCTTGTCGCGGGCCATGATCTCGATGAGCCGGTCGGCATCGAGCAACCCGAGCCCATCGTGGGAAACGGGCAGCCCAAGCGACGCCAAAAGCGTGTCCTGGCGGAGCACGATTTCCTCGGAGATCCGTCCCAAAAGTGCTGCCAGCCGCGCTGCTCGGGTCATGCCAATGGCGACGGCTTCTCCGTGGAGGAGCGTTCCATACCCGAGAGCTGTTTCGTATGCGTGGCCAAAGGTATGGCCGTAGTTCAGGGCCGCCCGAAGCCCGGAAAGCTCCTGCTCGTCCTGCTCCACGACCGATGCCTTGATCGCCGCCGAACGCTCGACCGCGTGGGCAGTAGCGGCCAGGTTGCGGGCCCGGAGCTGTCTGGCGTTGTCCTCAAGCCAGGCGAAAAACACCGGGTCGAGAATCATCCCGTACTTGACCACCTCGGCGAACCCGCTGAGGTACTCCCTGTCGGGAAGTGTGCTGAGGGTGTCGATGTCGGCCACGACGCCGCGAGGCTGCCAAAAGGCACCCACGAGGTTCTTGCCCCCGTCCAGGTTGATCCCGGTCTTGCCGCCGATGGCGCTATCAATTTGGGCGACGAGCGTCGTGGGGACCTGCCACAGTGGAAGTCCACGGGCGAAAGAGGCGGCCAAAAAACCGGCCAAATCGCCCACGACACCCCCTCCGACGGCCACGACATGAGTCCGGCGATCGACGGCCAGGCGGGCCATTTCATTCCACAGCCCCCCGAGCACGGCCAAGCACTTGGAGGCTTCTCCGGCCGGAACGGTGAGCTTGTGAACGGCCACTTCAGCCGACCGGAGCGAATCCGCGACCCGCGCCGCGTGCGTAGTTGCCACCGCTGCATCGGCCACGAGGACTGCCCGGCGGCCCCCGTTGCCTGCCACAAGGCGGCCCACGGAATCCAAAAGCCCACTGCCGCAGGTAATGTCGTAGGACCGATCGGTCCCACCGCTCGGCAGGTGGACGCGGATCATCGCCACGGTCAGGAGGCGCCCACTCGGATAAGGTCATCTGGCGTCACCACGATGACGCGTGCAAAGCCTGTATGCTGACGGACGTAGTCGAGATCGAGAGCCTCCGCTGGGCTGGCGTGGAGGATCTCTTCGACACGAGACTTGTCGGCAGCCGACCAGTCTTCATAGTCGGCGGGCCAGTCCGTGTGTCGTTCGACGACGAGGGCTTCTCTGTAGGGGTCGAAGGCGTTGGCCATGAACGGTCTCTCTCAGAACCAGCGTGCCAAGGAAAGTAGCATAACAGACGGCGAAGTGAACGCGGGGCCGCACTCGGATGCGGTGTTCGCGGGCCGCGGGAAGCTCGTCGTCGTCGGCGTGGTGACCCTTGCGATCGGCCTCGGAGCCTTTGCCGTCTGGTTTCAGTGGGAGCAGACCCGGCGATGTCTTGGGTTTTTTGGGTCGGATGTCGCCGGAGTGATCCAATCGGCCCCAGCCGTTGAGCTCTGGGATCTCGGGTCAGACGGCACCCGCACGTGGCGCACGAACACCCGGGATGTCACGCAAGCACCCGGGCTCGTCCATCTGCGACGGGGGCTCATCGAGGATGTCAACTACGAGTGGACGCTCGAGGACCCGGAGGCCGTCGCCCCGCGCTCCCTGCCGGCAGACGCATGGGACGTGGCCATCGCGTTCCTTCCCGTCGGCCCCGGCAACGCTCCGGCTGTCGTGCTTGGCTTTGATCTCGACGCCCCAGGCTCCCTCACCGTGGTGGGGCAGCCTGGCAGGGTCCGCCTGGGGCGACTGCGTGCGGGCCTTGCAATGTGGGTGAAGGCGACCCAAGCGAGCATCATTTCTGGGGAAAAATCGGCCTATTGAGAAGCAGCCCTTGGTCCCTATCCTCCCACGCCTCCCCCCCCCTAGGCCACCATTCCCGAAGTAGGACGAGCCATGCGATCCATTGCCGTCGCCAACCAGAAGGGTGGGGTGGGAAAAACGACGACGTCCGTCAATCTTGCCGTAGCCCTGTCACGGGCCGGGAAACGGGTCTGCCTCCTCGACCTCGATCCTCAGTCCCACGCCACAATCCATGTCGGCGTCACCCCCGGTGGCTCAGGTGTGTCGGCCTTTGATGTCCTCACAGGGGGTCGGCCGCTGGCCGAAGCCATCGTGTCTGTGACCGACACGCTCGCAGTGATTCCCGCGCATATCGACCTCTCGGCCGTCGAAATAGCCCTGGCCGGCAAGGCTGGTCGAGAGTCGATCCTTCGTGAACGAATCGCTGCAGACCCCCGCTGCACCGCAGCCGCGGGCCCTGGGAGTGGATTTGACTACCTCATTATCGACTGCCCGCCGTCTCTGGGACTCTTGTCGCTCAATGCGATGGCGGCCGCAGAGGAAGTGCTGCTTCCGCTCCAGCCTCATTTCCTCGCGCTCCATGGCTTGAGCAAGCTCCTCGAGACAATTGAGCTCGTCTCCGAACGGGTCAACCCGCGGCTGCGGCTGCTCGGCGTTGTGCTCTGCATGTATGAGGCTGGCACCCGGCTCGCGGTAGAAATTGGCCGCGATGTGGAGGCCTTCTTCTCGGATGTTGAGGCTTCGCATCCAGCGTGGGCCGGCGCCAGGCTCTTTGCGACGCGGATTCGTCGCAACATCCGGCTTGCTGAGGCTCCGAGCTTCGGGCAGTCGATCTTTGACTATGCGGCCGGCTCGCATGGCGCCGAGGATTATGCAGCCCTCGCCGCCGAGATTGGTCAGGCGGCTGCCGTTGGGCGGCGCGTGGCCTGACGCGAACCGGCCACCGTGATACAAGGCGGCTCAGCATGCAGCTCCGGCATCCACCAATACTGCGATTCACATGGGTCCACACCCGTCAGGATGCCGGTCAGGTCATAATCCTCGGCCGACAGGAGCCCCTCGTGGCCGAAGCGTTCTCCGGTTGTCGCTGTCGGCGATGGACGATCAGCCGCCAAAAAGGGTCGCGGCGGCTGGAGCGGATTGGAGCGGAGCATGATGGCGGGTTCGTCGGAATGCCGAATCACTTGGCGCGGGAAAGTCTTGGCCCACGGCCGTGCCCGGAGTCTGTTGTCGGAGCGGTTGTCAACGAAGCCCAGTTTTCCCCTGCATTTCCAGATCCTCCGATAGTTTGACCGGAACGCACCGGCATTCAAGCGAATTTGGGGGCTCTAGGAAATTTGTGACGATTCTGCGAGTTTTTGGCGGAATTAGTAGGATTCGCTAGCTATGACCCAGTTCCGCAAGTTGCTCGTTGGAGGGGGTGCGACCATGTGCCGTCCCCTTGCGATCCTCGGGCTCGGAGTATGGCTGACGGCGTGTGCCATGTCAGCCCGCGCCGATGATGGCTTTCGGCCACTCGCCCCTGGTGTGCTCACCGTCATCCCGACCGACACGGCACTCGATGATCCGCTCCAGCGGGGATCTCTTGTGGAGATCACAGAGGGGCTGGCAGCAATCCAGTGGGTTCCGCAGCGCGCCGCTACCAATACCACGCTCGTGAGCCGCGGGGGACGGGTTGAGTATCCACGGGACATCTGGTGCCTGGAGTTTGCCTTCAAGCCCCCGCGGACCATCGCCGTCGATATCCCAACCGGCGACGCGAAAATGCGGCGGATGAGCGTCACGTATCTCGTGTATCGAGTGAAGAACGTGGGCGGCCGCCGCGTTGAAACCCGGCGGCATGAGGCCCCTGGCGAGGTCGATCCAGTCGAGCGCGTCATGGAACGGTTTGAAAAACCGCTCCGTTTCCTGCCGCAGTTCATCCTCGAGACACGTGAGGGCCTGGGGGATGGCGAAGGCATTTCGACCTACCGCGCCTACCTCGATCGGCTGGTACCGTCTGCGATGGATGCGATCCGACTGCGCGAAGATCCGGCCCGACCGCTCCTCGACAGCGCCGCCATCTCGGCGACCGAGATCGCCCCCGGGGAAGAGCGCTGGGGCGTTGCGATTTGGGAAGCCATCGATCCACGAATCGATTACTTCTCGATCTACATCCGAGGCCTCACCAATGCGATTCGCTGGCGCCAGCGAGCTGGCACGCAGATTGGCCCCGATGATCCGCCAGGAAAACACATCCAGCAGACGCTCAAGAGCCTGCGGCTCGATTTCTGGCGGCCCGGCGATGCGGCTGGTGAAAAGATGGCAGTTGGTTTCCGCGGCATGTTCGAGCGGATGGTGTTGGGTGGCCGCGTGCTTGCCGCGATCGGTTGGCCGGGGCACTCTTCCTCAAAGCCCCAGATTGGTCTCCAGCGGCTCGGCATCGCGTGGGACGATCCGCGGCTACGGGAGCCTGCCGGCGCGGGGGGCACGAGCCTCCTCCCGCTCATGGCCATCCTCGACTCACTCGGCAAGGTGAACGATGTCGATCTTCGCAGCCAGGCCGCCCGCGACTTGTTTGGCGATGTTGGCCTCCAGGCAATCGAAACGTTGGCCAAGGCTGCGGCAGGTCCGGTCGATGCCGACCGTGACCGTCAGCGTCGGCAGGCGATGCAGCCCCTCGGCCTCGCGCCCGCGCAGGTCGAGGCCAAACCACTCGAGTCACTCGCGAAAATTGTTCGCAGCCTCGAGTCGATGCCCGATCTGGCGAGCCGCCGGGTGGCGGCCATGCAGTTCTTCGGAGAAGCCGCACCACGGCTTGAATGGCTTGAAAGGGCCGTGGTCACCGCTCGGGCCCTTGCGGCGCTCGATGCGACCGAGGCAGACCCAGTGGAGATTGGACGCATGGACGCCCGCCACGCCTTTCAGGCTACCTCAGACGCGATCGGCGCCGCAGCCGAAGGCGAGCAGGACAAGCTTGCGGAGGCGCTGTTTGGCCCGGAGGGGCCCGTGCTCCTGGGCGAGGCCCGGGCGATGCATGAGGGCGAGACCCATTCCTGGGGCTTCCGGTACGAGGACTGACAGGGTATCCTTCGGGGCTCTGGCGGAACGGCGGCCCCTGATGGCCGGCGTCGCCTCAGGATGCGCGGAGGATTCAGCGATGGCACATAAAAAAGGTCAGGGTTCGAGCCGAAACGGTCGGGATTCAAACGCGCAGCGTCGCGGCGTCAAAAAGTTTGGCGGCCAGGCCGTCACGGCGGGCAATATCCTCATCCGTCAGGTGGGTACCAAGTTTCACCCCGGTGCCAACGTTGGCATGGGTTCTGACTACACGCTCTTTGCCCTCACCGATGGCGTGGTGATGTTTGACCGCGAAGGGCGTCGCGTAAACGTCGTCGCCGGCGCCGCAGGCTGAACAGCCTTTGGGTAGTTTCCTGCGCAAGGCTCCGATGTGTTCGTCGATCGCGTCCAGATTGAGGTGACTGCGGGCGACGGAGGCCGAGGCATCTGTAGTTTTCGTCGCGAGAAGTATGTGCCTCGCGGTGGCCCTGACGGTGGTGACGGGGGCCACGGTGGAAGCGTGATCTTTCGGGCCGAGCCCGGTGTTGACTCGCTCGTCGCCCTTGCCCATCGCAAGCAATGGAAGGCCGAGCATGGTACGGCTGGCGGCCCTGCCAACCGCACCGGTGGCTGCGGCGGTGATCTCACGCTGCGGGTGCCGCCAGGGACGATCCTGATGGACCAGGCAACGAGGCTGGTTCTCAAAGACCTGGCCACGCCCGGCCAAGAGATCATCATCGCGCGGGGTGGTGCTGGTGGCCGCGGCAACACGCACTTCAAGTCGTCAACAAATCGGGCGCCCCGGGAATGCACCCCAGGGGACCCCGGTGAGAGTCGTCGACTCGTGCTCGAACTGAAGGTGATTGCCGATGTGGGGCTCGTCGGCAAGCCAAATGCCGGGAAGAGCACGCTCCTCTCGCGGCTCTCGCGGGCCCGTCCGGAGATTGCCGACTATCCCTTCACCACCAAGTCGCCCATCCTTGGGATGGTGTCGATCGACCGCGATCGGGAGTTCGTTTTGGCCGACCTTCCGGGGCTGATCGAAGGAGCTCATGCGGGGGTAGGACTCGGGCACGAGTTTCTCAGGCATGTGGAGCGGGCCGGGATTCTCGTCCATGTTGTTGAGCCATGCCCCGTAGACGGAACCGATCCCCTGACGAACTACTGGGCCATCCGGGAAGAGCTGGTGCTGTACGATGCGTCGCTCGGAACGCGACCGGAGATTGTCGTCGTGAGCAAGTGTGAGTTGCCGGGGGCCGAGGAGGTGCGTGGGGCGCTGGCGTCGGCACTTGACCGCGACGTGCTCGCCGCCAGCGCTGCAACGGGCGCGGGACTCGACACCCTCGTGCGAACGGTCGCGGCGGAGCTCGATCGCCGGGGCCCTGCTGCATGAACGGCTCTCACAAGCCTCCCGTCATTCGTGCTGGCCGCGGCATCTGCTCGGGAGACACGATCCTGATTGCCGACGTGGGCAACTCACGGATCAAACTTGCGCGGCTCGAAGAAGGTGAGGCCGGGGCCGCCGCCGGCGGCAGTGGCTTGCCAGTCGTGAGCCATCGACAAGATCTTGACAGCCGACAATTCCACCCAGACAACCTCGCCCGCTGGCTGGTCGCCGCAGCGCCTGGGCCGGCGGTCGTGCTTGTGGCGAGCGTGTCCGAGGGGGCTGCCACCCGTCTCGAGGCAACCCTGGCCGCATTGTCAGTGACGAGGCCCAGCCCCATCCGCCAGCGGCGGGTTGGGCATGCGGACTTGCCCCTCGCGATCAGCCTGCCGGCTCCGGAGCGAGTGGGCATCGACCGACTCGCCGCTGCGGCTGCTGCTCGGCATGTGAAGCCAGAAGGCAAGCCAGCGATCGTGGTCGACTGTGGGACGGCTGTCACGGTCGACCTGGTGGCAGGCGACGGCACGTTTCTGGGAGGCGCGATCCTGCCCGGTCCCCAACTCATGGCGCAGGCCCTTGCCTCAGGGACGAGTCAACTCCCAGCCCTCGTGGACATAGACTGGGCCTCCATCCCAGCGATGCCGGGTCGGTCGACCCGAGACGCCATCGCAGCGGGAGTGGGGTATGGAGTCTGCGGCGCCGTGACGCGGCTCGTGGCCGAGGGGGCTCGTGAGCTTGGCCCCGATGCGGTGACAATTCTGACTGGCGGCTGGCGTGCGCTCGTGCGTGGGTCGCTGCCAGGCGCAATTGAAATCCCAGATATCGTGCTGTTTGGCGTCGCCCTAGCTGCAGCACGGGCATGCACGCGGTAGCCGCTGCTGGTGTAGACTAACCTGGAATTTTTCCCCCAGGATATGTGTCGCGCCCGTGTCGAAAGCTCACCCCACACCCACATCCGGCCCTTCTTCCGACGCCCTCCCCGCGCTGGACTTGGCCCTTCTCGCAGCCCGGGTCGCTGGTGAGACTCGCGGCACGGATGTGCGTGTGCTTGATCTGCGGGATCTCACGCCGGTGGTCGACTACTTTGTCATCGCCACCGGTTCGAGCCGGCGGCAGATGCATGCCATGGCCGACGAGATCGAAAAGGTCGTCAAGCACGACCTCCACGACCGCACGCGAGGGAGTGAAGGCTACGAAGAGGGCCGGTGGATCGTCCTTGATTATGGTGACGTGATGATTCACCTCTTCGACCCCGAGGCCCGGACCTACTGGGATCTCGAAGGGCTCTGGAGCGATGCCGCGAAGGTGCCGATCGTCGAGGCGGCGGCATCATGACCGCCGACGAGCCGGAGCCTGCGGCAGCGGTGGTGCCGTCGAGGGTGAGTTTTCGAGCGGCGCTGCGCACCGCTTTTGGAGTGGCACTCGCAGACCTGTCGGCCACGGGAGTTGTGTCGATCACCGCTGCCGACATGCCGGCCCTGCTGGATCAGGTGCGGGAGACCGCCGATCCGAAGTTCGGTGACTATTCAGGCACGATGGCAATGCAGCTCGCCAAGCGAGCAGGTCGAAAGCCACGCGAGTTGGCCACGGAGCTCGCCGCGCGGCTTGCGGCCGCCCCCGGATATGCCGCGCTCTTCGAGCCGCCCGGTGATCCGGTGGGGCCAGGGTTTATCAACGTTCGTGTCCGTGACGACGCGGTCGCTGCGGCGGTGACAGCGGCAGTCTTGGACGAACGGATGGGCGTGGCCCCGGTCGCAACGCCACGCACCATCGTGGTTGACTTCTCGAGCCCCAACGTTGCCAAGCCGATGCACGTGGGCCATATCCGCTCAACTGTCATCGGCGATGCCCTCGCAAGAATCCTCCGGTTCCGCGGTCACCGCGTCATCACCGACAACCACCTCGGCGACTGGGGTACGCAATTCGGGATGATCCTGTGGGGATGGAAGCGATGCCGTAATGATGCGGCATTTGCTGCTGACCCCACGGCTGAGCTTGGGCGGCTCTATCGGCTGGTGCGAAAGGTGGCCGATGCCAAGCCCGAGGATCTCGCCAGCGACCCCGAGGCAGCAGGACTCGCCGCAAAGTATCCCGATGCGGCACGTGACGTGCTCGCTGAGACTGCAAAACTGCATGCTGGCGACCCGGAAAACCGCGGGCTTTGGGAGCGGTTCATGCCAGCATGCCTGGCCGACATCGAGCGGGTGTATCGGCGGCTCGACGTGGCCTTCGATCACCAGCTGGGAGAGAGCTTTTTCCAACCCATGCTCGCGGGAGTCGTCGACGACCTGAGAGCCCAGGGGCTTGCCTACGAAAGCCGCGGCGCCATTGGCATCTTTCTCGATGGCGACGACCAGCCACCATTCCTGATCCGCAAGGCCGATGGCGCGTTTCTCTACGCAACCACCGACCTCGCCACGATCCGTTGGCGACTTGAGCATTGGCAGCCCGACCAGATCCTGTATGTCGTGGATCACCGCCAGAGCCGCCACTTCGAGCAGCTGTTTGAGACGGTGCGACGGTCAGGGGTGGGCAGCGTCGATCTCGTCCACGTCGCGTTCGGGACTGTCCTCGGCGAGGACGGCCGGCCCTTCAAGACCCGCGAGGGCGATACCGTGGGCCTCGAGGCGC
Source organism: Planctomycetota bacterium (assembly GCA_031403195.1). Taxonomy (GTDB): domain Bacteria; phylum Planctomycetota; class Planctomycetia; order Pirellulales; family UBA1268; genus QWPN01. Next base: position 64,214 of record JANNSZ010000087.1, read on the forward strand.
TGCTCGACGAGGGCGTCGAGCGGGCGGCTGCAGCCGTAGCCGCGGCGGATCGCGATGGCATGGATGGCGCGACACGACAGCAGGTGGCCGAGACGGTGGGCATCGGCGCCATCAAATATGCCGACCTCTCCCAGAACCGAACGACCGACTACGTGTTCAGCTTCGACAAAATGCTCGAGCTCAAGGGCAACACCGCAGCCTACATGCAGTATGCGGTGGCGCGAGTGGAAGGCATCGCCGCCAAGGGAGGCGTTGATCGCTCGGCCGTTCGCGCCACACAGACGAACGTCCAGTTCGCCGCCCCGCAGGAGCGGGCCCTCGCCCTGAGTCTGCTCCGATTTTCCGAAGTCCTGGAGGATGTCGAAGCCGATCACCGGCCCAACCTGCTCACGACCTGGCTGTATGACCTCGCCGCCCGCTTCTCGGTGTTCTACGACGCGCTGCCTGTTCTCAAGGCGGAGGGTGATACCCGGGCGAGTCGGCTGGCGCTCTGCGATGTGACCGGCCGAGTCCTTCGCCACGGCCTTGGCCTCCTCGGCATCGGCACAGTCGAGCGAATGTGATCTGTCCCCCAGGCCGCCTCCTTCAGAAGACGGCACCATGACACAGCCATGAAGCACGACATCGAGAAGATTCGCAACATCGGTATCGTCGCCCACATCGATGCAGGCAAGACGACGCTCACCGAGCGGATGCTGTTCTTTACGAAAACGAGTCACCGCCTCGGCGAGGTCGACCGCGGCACGACCATTACTGACTTCGATCCTGAGGAGCAGGAGCGGGGGATCACCATCTACTCGGCGGCTGTTTCGTTTCGCTGGCAGGATGTGATGGTGAATCTCATCGATACTCCGGGCCATGTCGACTTCACGGCGGAGGTGGAGCGGAGCCTGCGGGTGCTCGACGGCGCGGTTGTCGTCTTCAGCGCCCGCGAGGGCGTGGAAGCCCAGAGCGAAACTGTGTGGCGGCAGGCCGACAAGTACGGCGTGCCTCGCGTGGCGCTGGTCAACAAGCTGGACCGCGAGGGCGCCGACTTCTTCGGGACGGTCACGCAGATTGAAAAGCGGCTGGGTGCCAAGCCGCTCGTGCTCCAGGTTCCCGTGGGGCTCGGGCCCCCGCATGTCAAGGATCCATTCCGTGGGCTCGTCGACCTCGTGACGATGGAGCTGCTGACGTTTCCACCGAAAGAGGAGGCACTGGCGGCCGATGGCCAAGGCCTTGCCGTCACCCGCGAGCCGATTCCAACGGAGGTCGAAGATCTGGCAGCCGAGTGGCGAGAGCAGCTCGTCTCGACGCTTTTTGATTACTCCGACGAGGTGGCCGAACTGGCGCTTGCGGAGGCACCGATTCCGATGGAGCTCATGCACAAGGTCATCCGTCAAGCTACGATCGCGAGGCTGGTGGTGCCGGTCCTCGGAGGCTCGGCGCTCGACTGCATCGGCGTTCAGCCGGTGCTCAATGCGGTGGCCTGGTATCTGCCCAGCCCAGCCGACGTGCCGCCAGTCGAAGGGCTCGACCCGTCCAAAAAGGTGCCCACGACCATCACCCGGAAGCCCGACCCGAACGAACCCTTTTGCGGTCTGGTCTTCAAGATTCTCGCGGAGAAGCATGGCGATCTCGATTTTGTGCGGGTCTATTCCGGCACGCTCAAGGCAGGCAGCCGCGCGTGGAATCCCGCCAAGCAGAAGAAAGAAAACATCGCCCAACTCTGGCATGTACAGGCCGACCGTCGCGAGCAGGTGCCGGAGGCGAGGGCAGGGGACATCGTGGGGGTGATTGGCCCGCGGGCAAGCGTCACGGGCGACACGCTCTGTGACTTCGCGGCACCGATCCTCCTCGAGTCGATCACATTCCCCGAGACGGTGATCTCGATGGCTATCGAGCCGGAGACCAGCCTCGAGCGAAAAAAACTTGCCGACACGCTGGAGATGATGAAGCGGCAGGATCCGACGTTTCGCGCCATCGAGAGCGAAGAGACGGGGCAGACGCTCATCTCGGGGATGGGGGAGCTTCACCTGGAAGTGATCCGGCACCGACTCGAGCGCGATTTCCATCTCAAATGCCGCGTCCACAAGCCGCGGGTGAGTTACAAGGAGACGCTCGACCGCGCCGCGACCGTGGCGGGTGAGTCCAATCGCCAGGTGGCCGGCCAGACGCTGGTGGCCACGGTGACCGTCCGCGGTGAGCCGACGGACGTGCAGGGCCCCGTCACGGTCGAGCAGGGTTGGTTTCCGGAAAGCGAAGCGCTGGCGTCGATTGCCGCGACGATGACTGAGGCTGTCCGCGAGAGTGCCGAACGAGGTGGACTCAAGGGTTGTCCACTATGGGGCGTGCGGATCCTGGTGCTCGAAAGCCCGATCCCCGAGCCGCTGCCCGGCGATATTGCCATCCGTATTGCGGCTGCCGACGCCATCGAGCAACTGCTTGCGGCGTCGGGCACGGTCCTCCTCGAGCCGGTCATGAAGGTCGAGGTGACGGTGCCGGAAGACCACCTCGGCGACGTGATCAACGATCTCCAGCAACGGCGGGCCATCATCACCGCCACGGAGATCCGCGGTGGCGCGACCGTCCTCACGGCGGAGGCCCCGCTGGCGAGCATGTTTGGCTATTCGCAAGCCGTGCGAAGCGTGAGCCAAGGCCGAGCCAGCTTCACGATGGCCCCGCTGAAATACGGCCCGGCCTCTGCTGAAACCTCCGACGCCTTCATGTAACGGGCGCAGTTCGGGGTTGCCCGTGCCATGCAGCCGGCGTGGGAAACCGAGCGGAGCCAGGATGGCGAAGCTCGGTTTCCGTCGAGGAAGCAAAGGGCAGGATGCCCGCAGCGAACGTCCGGCGAAATGGCACGGGCAACCCCGAACGGAAAAGCTCCGCGAGAAATGGACTCGACCCGCCGCACGCTGCGCTGTCTATTTTTGGTGGTTTCTCCTGCCTTGGTCGATCCTGCCCCCCACCGGAATCCCTGCATGGTGACCGCTGTCGCGCCTTCGCCGCACGATGACGCGCCTGCCGCGGGACACGGGCATGCCCACGGCCATCGCGGCGCGAGCCCGACGCAGCGGCTGATCAATCTCCTGCGGCTGGAGTGGGGCGATGTGTTCACGCTCCTCGCCTTTGCGCTCGGCGTAGGGCTCTTGTCGTTGGTCGCTCCCGCGGCGATCGAGGCACTCGTCAACACAGTTGCCTTTGGCATTCTCCTGTGGCCGGTTGTCGTCTTGGCGATCGTGATGTTTGCCCTGCTTTTCGTGGCGGCCCTCATGCGGGCGATGCAGGTCTATGTGGCCGAGTGCCTACAGCGACGGCTGTTCGTGCGGACGGCGCTCGCGTTCGCCGACCGCCTCGCGCGGACAAGTCTTACGTCCTTTGACGGGGCGAACCGGGCCGACATCGTCAACCGGTTCTTCGAGGTCACGTCGGGCCAGAAATCGATTGCCACACTCCTCGTCGAAGGCGTGGGGATCGTCATGATGACGCTCGTGGGGCTCGTTGTGCTCGGCTCGTACCACCCCTACCTCCTCACGTTTGCGATGGTGCTCGCGGGCCTCGTCGTGTTCATGCTCGGCGTCCTTGGGATTGGCGGCGTCCGCACGAGCATTGCCGAGAGTTACACGAAGTTTGACGTCGCGGCCTGGCTGGAGGAAGTCGCGCGGTGCCCCCACACCTTCCGCAGCGGCGCGGGCAGCGAGCTCGCGCTCAACCGGGCCGACCTTCTGGCAGACCACTACCTCACGGCTCGGCGGCGGCACTTCGCCGTCGTGTGGCGGCAGACGCTCTTCGCCCTCATGCTCGAGGCTGTCGGCAGCACGATTCTCCTGGGGCTCGGCGGTTGGCTCGTCATCAATCGCCAGCTGACGCTGGGCCAACTCGTGGCCAGCGAGCTGATTGTGACGCTCGTGCTCGCCGCACTTTCCAAGATCGGGAAGTACGTCGAAATCTTCTACGACCTCCAGGCGACCCTCGACAAGCTCGGCATTCTCGACACCCTACCGCCAGAGAAGACCGGCGGTGAAGAGCTTCGGTCCGATGGGGGGCCGATGGCCATCGAGGCGGAACGGTCGGGGTTTGATGGCCGGTTGAACCGGCTCGAGGTGGCGCCTGGCGAACGGATTGCCCTGGTTGGCCCGACGGGCAAAACTCCGCTCCTGCAGACGCTGGCGCTCCTGCGGGAACCACGGACAGGCGTGGTCAAGCTCGATCGCATCGACATCCGGAGCCTCGACCGCCCGGCAACCCGCAGGCAAATCGCCTACCTTGGCGACGCGGAGGTCTTTGCCGGTACGGTGACCGAAAATATTCGTTTGGGCCGGACAGAGGTGTCGGCTGCCGATATCCGTGAGGCACTCGACGCGGCGGGCCTCGCGGATCGCGTGGCCCGCCTCCCCGACGGGGTTCAGACATGGCTCACTCCGGATGGTCACCCTCTGAGCAACAACGAAATCAGTCGCCTGGCGATTGCTCGGGTCCTCGCGGGGAACCCCCGGCTGTTCTTGATCGACGGCACCCTTGATGACCTTGACCTGACAAACAGTCCGGAGCTGCTCGACGTGCTCTTCTCGCCGTCGTCGCCATGGACGCTCATGGTCGTCTCTGCCCGAGAGGACATCCTGAGTCGATGCGGGAGGGTCGTGACATGGTCATGAGACCGCCCGTCGTGCCACCGGAGCGGGATCCCGCTGCCCACGCGTCCTTGGCCCGTTCGCTCACGCCCCGGTCGATCCGTTGGCTTGCCCGCCTGGCGTGCCTGGTCTTCCTCTGCATCCCATTTGCCCTGGCCATCGTGCCTTGGCAGCAGACCGTGGTTTGCCGCGGCACGATCGTTGCGTACGCGCCTGTCGATCGCATCCAGGTCATCACTGCTCGGGTGTCAGGGCAAATTAAGACGTGGCATGTGGTTGAGGGAAGCCGGGTCAAGATGAACGATTCGCTCGTCGATATCGAAGATAACGATCCTGAGCTTGCCGCAAGGCTGGAGGCCCAACGGGCATTCCTCGCCGAACGGCTTGCGGCGTCCCGGGAAGAGCTTACAGAGCTCCAGGCGGCAGTCACGGCCCAGGAATCGGCCAGGGTTGCGGCCGTGAAGGCGGCCGAGGCAAACAGTCAAGCCGCGACCAAGGCCATCGAAGTCACTGAGCAAGCGAAGGCCAACGCCACATTTACCCGAGATTTTGAGCGCAGCCGGTATGAAATGTTCGACGACCTGTATTCCAATCCGCGATTCGGCGGTTTGGAGAGCAAGCTTAATCGGGACGAGGCCCAAATGCGGTCCGACCGCGCCATTACCGACACCGACAAGGCAGACGCCGAGATCGCTCGGGCCAAGGCCAGCTTGCTCACTCAAGAGGCCCTGCTCATCCAGGCCGACGCCACCGGGCGGTCAGCCGTGGCAGTGGCCAAGAGCAACCTCCGCAAGGGAGAGCAGAACCAGTTTTCGATCGAGCGGGAAATTCAGGAAATCGACAACCGCATCGAGCGATTCAAGGCGCGACGGGTCAGCGCGCCGTGTGATGGTGTCGTGTTTCGGGTTTCGGCGAACTTGATTCAGGGCGGTCAGTACGTCAAAGAAGGCGATGAGCTGTGTACGATCGTGCCGGACACAAACGACCGCGTGGCGGAGCTGCTTCTCGACGGCGTCGACGCGCCGATCGTGCTCGCCTTCGCGGATGCCGAGAAGGAGATGCCTCACGTCCGGCTCCAATTCGAGGGCTGGCCGGCCGTGCAGTTTTCGGGCTGGCCCGAGACGGCGATCGGGACGTTCGGCGGCCGAATCCGTCAGATCGACGCGGCCAGCGGCGTTGCGGGGCAGTGTCGCATCTTGGTCGAGCCCGAAGCAGTCATGCCCGGCGACGCCTGGCCCGAGCCCGAGTTTCTGAGGCAGGGCAATCAAGTCATCGGCTGGGTGTTTCTCAACCGTGTGTCGCTGGGCTTCGAAATCTGGCGGCGGCTCAACGGTTTTCCGCCGGTGCTCGCGCCAGCCCCAAAGACCAAAGAAGACGCGCCCAAGGCTCCCAAGATCAAGGTGGGCTGACGCCGTCGATCCGGCGGTGGCGGTGCTTTGCCACCTGCGCGATTGCCTGGGTCGCCGTTGTGACCGGCGCGTCGGCAGAGCCTCTCCCGACGCCGCCGCCCATGGCCGCCGATGGCGCTTTGCCGCCGGCAGCTCCTGCGGCCCCACCGCTGGTTCCTCCGACGGCTGCACGCCTGCCCGCAGACCTGTCGATCGACGACCGCGCCGTGCCTCTCACGCTCGGCGAAGTCCTCGAGAGCGTCCGCCGTCACTATCCCTTGCTCCAGGCGATCGAACGAGAGCGCGGGATTGCCGCCGGCCGGACGACGGCCGCAATGGGGGCTTTCGATACGAATGTCACCATGGCCGGCAACTCGTTGGCGCCCGGCACCTATGAAAACTACCGCTCGGATTTCGGCGCGTCGCAGCTTCTGGAGCGCGGGGGTGTGCAGGTGTTCGGGGGCTACCGCACCGGGTTTGGTGACTTTCCAACCTACAACCTGGGGCAGAAGACGGCCGACGGTGGTGAGGTTCGTGGCGGCGTCACGATGCCCCTCGCCCGAGACAGGGCGATCGACTCGGCCCGTGCTGGCCGCGACAAGGCGAGGCTCGACCAGGCGATTGCCGAGCCGACGATCACGCGGAGTAGGCTCGATTACATGCGTGCTGCGGCATTGGCGTTCTGGTATTGGATGGGGAGCGGGGAGCGGGAGGGCGCGGCCCGTCGGCTCGAGAGCCTGGCGGTTCGTCGCGATGGTGAGATCGCGGCCAAGGTACATCGCGGAGTGATAGCCAACATCGAACGCCTCGACAACCAGCAAAACATCGCCCTACGCCGCGGCCTGCTGGTTCAGGCCGACCGCGCCGTGCAGCAGTCGGCGATCGAGCTCTCGCTCTTCTTCCGAGACTCCGGCGGCCGACCGCTGCTCGCTGCCCGCCGGAGGATGCACCCCCTGCCGGAGCCTGTCTCGCCAACGGTGACCGTGTACGAAGATGCGATCGCTCGGGCACTCGCTGCTCGGCCGGAGTTCCAGCGGATCTCGCTCGAGCGAGAAAAACTGGCCATCGAACGTCGCCTCGCGGCCAACGATGTGTTGCCGGGCGTCGATGCTCAGGTGTACGGCAACCAAGACGCCGGTTTCGGAAAGAGCGGGCTGTCGGGGCCGGACGGTCTTGATCGGCAGGTGCTCCAGGCAGCGCTCGTCTTTCAAATGCCTGCCCAACGGCGCGACGCACGCGGCCGGATCCAAGAGGCAGACTCGCGCCTGATGCAACTCGACCGCCATCTCGAATTTGCCTATGACTCGGTCCGCGCCGAAGTTCAAGATGCCTACTCCAAGCTCGAGCGGGCCTACGAATTCCACAAGCAGACCGTGCAGCAGGAGCAACTGGCGACGCTTGTCGCCGAGGCCGAGCGCGAGCAGTTTCGGCTTGGGCGAAGCGACATTCTCCGCGTCACGCTACGCGAGCAGGCCAAATTTGATGCCGACTTGCTCGAAATTGCCGCCCGCCAGGAGTACTGGCGAGCCGATGCATCGCTGCGTGCTGCCGATACGTCGCTTGATGCGTTCGGCATCAATGCACCGCAATTGCCCTTGGGCCAGCCTGTGCAGGAGGCGGTGCCACTGCCAGCGAACGATGGCCCCGTGGCTCTGCCACCGGTCGACGGCAGGCCCTAACGGATGACGATTTTCGGCCGTGCGATACGGTCATTGACAGTGCGCTGAGGCGATCGTAGATTCCGTGGCTCGGCTGTGTTGCCCTTCGGAGAGTTCGCCCAGTGGCCGGTCCCACCCAGGAAATCATTCGCATCCGTATGGAGGCGTACGACCATGCCGTGCTCGACCAGAGTGCCGCAGAAATCGTCGATACCGCCAAGCGGACCAATTCCGAGGTGCATGGGCCGATCCCGCTGCCCACACGAATCGAGCGATACACCGTGCTTTCGGGCCCCCACATCGACAAGAAGGCCCGGCAGCAGTTTGAAATTCGGACGCATAAGCGGGTGATCGACATTGTTTCTGCTACAGCCAAGACAATTGAGGCGCTCAACAAGCTCAGCCTGCCCGCTGGCGTAGACATCAAGATTAAGGCCTCGTCGCGGTCGTAGCCGTTACGAGGTTCGGGAAAGCGAAGGATACGAGAAGGACATCGGAGCATCGACGAACGACATGCTTGGAAGGCTTCACGGGTAAGTCCCGGCCATACCGCCCCTCAGGCGGTGAATCGTCCGCCGCTAGGTGGGTGAGTGGTCCGAGTGCTCCCGGAGCCAGCGGTTTCGAGCGTGACGGTGATTTCGCCCTTGGCCTTGTGGTCAATGGGCGAGGTTGCGTCGATGGACACAACCTTGACGACCATCATGGCTATTACCTCGAAACCCGCCGCCGATAAGCCTGGACGACCTGGTCTGCTGGGCCGCAAGGTCGGCATGACTCAGATTTTCGACCCTGAATCAGGGGCTGTTGTTCCGGTCACGGTCATTGAGGCAGGTCCCTGCCCGGTGACGTCGGTGCGGACGCCTGGCTGCGACGGCTATTCAGCCATTCAAATCGGCTTCGCCAACAAACCGCGCCGCCTCGCCAGCCGATCGGTGCGTGGTCAGGTGGCCAATCTCGATGGCCGTCGCGCCAAGAAGCGTGCTGCGGCCGGAGTTGCCGTAGTTGCCAAGGCTGACTGCGAGCCGCAGCGGTTTGTTCGTGAACTGCGAGGCCAGTACGAGGGCGTCGAGGTTGGGCAGGTCTTGACTGTCGCCGTGTTTGAGGGGGTTGATTTTGTCGATGTCGTGGGCACCACCAAGGGCCGCGGCACTGCCGGTGTCATGAAGCGGCACGGGTTTAAGGGCCAGCGGGCGACCCATGGTGTGAAGAAGGTGCATCGCCATCAGGGTGGCACCGGGCAAAACACAACTCCTGGCCGTGTGTTCAAGGGCAAGCGTATGGCTGGCCGCTTTGGCAACGAGCGGTCGACGATGCGGAATATTAAACTTGTACGGATCGACGCCGAGTCCAATCTGCTTCTTCTGCGTGGCGCAGTGCCGGGGCCCGAAGGGTCGTACGTCACGGTTCAAAAGACGAACAAGATCAAGAGGGTCGGCGGTCCTGTTACGAAGGGCAAGAAGAAGGGCGGTGCCAAGTGAATCTCGCCGTCTATGACATGGCTGGTAAGCAGGTCGGCAGCTACGAAATCGATCCGACCGAACTTGCTCCTCGCATCAGCAAGCAACTGCTGCATGATGCGGTCGTGATGTATCAGGCCAATGCTCGCCAGGGCACGCAGAAGACCAAGACTCGCGGTGAAGTTGCTGGATCAACCAAGAAGCTCTACCGGCAGAAGGGTACGGGTAACGCCCGCGCTGGCGGGCGGCGAAGCGGCGTGCGTCGCGGTGGCGGTCACATCTTCGCCAAGCGGCCGCGTGACTTTGGGTGGCGGATGCCTCGAAAGGCGCTGCAGTCTGCGGCTCGCATGGCGCTGGCCTCGCGGCTGGTTGATGAAGAGGTCAAGCTCATCGACGCCATCGCTGTTGCCGGGCCAAAGACGGGGCCGGTGGCAAAAATGCTCAAGGCTCTGGGTCTGGGTGACGCAACCGTGCTTGTGGCACCTGAGAAGCACGACCCCGACTTTTGGAAGAGTGCCCGAAACATTGCCGGTGTTTCTGTGTCGCCGGTCGCTGAGCTCAATGCTTGGTCGATTCTTCGTCCGCGTGCAATTGTCATGACCCGGGCCGCGCTTGACGCGTTTCGGGAGGCGGCAAAGGTTTCAAAGGGTCCTGCTCCGAAGCCGGCGAGGCGGTCGGCTGCTCGGGCAAAGCCCGCTCGGGCGTCAAAGTTGGCTGGCGATAAGGAGGCGACCTGACTCATGGCTGTTCCTATTCCTCCACCTCCTGTCCTGAATCCCCGTCTTGAGCCGTCGCATGTCATTCTGCGGCCGCTCGTGACGGAGAAGGGCATGCACCGCGCCAATCGTCACAACGCCTATACCTTCGAGATCGCGACGTCGGCCACAAAGGCCGATGTGCGTCGGGCTGTGGAGGAGCTTTTCAATGTCAAGGTTGAGAAGGTTGCCGTGCAAAACCGGCATGGAAAGATTCGTCGAGGTCGCGTGCGAACGACTATGACCAAGCCGTGGAAGAAGGCGATCGTATACCTCGCACCTGACTCAAAGATCAATCTGTTCTGATTTCCGCACACCGACCTCACGTCTGACTTACGAGCTCATCCGATGGGTATCCGCACTTACAAGCCAACGAGCGCCGGCCGCCGCAATGCGAGCGTCTCCGACTTTGCCGAGCTGACGCCGGATGCGAGCGTTCCGAAGGGGTTGCGGGTTCGCAAGCAGAAGACCGGCGGCCGCAATAACCAAGGGAAGATCACCGCCCGGCATCGTGGCGGTGGCCATAAGCAGCATTATCGGCTCATCGACTTCCGCCGAAATAAGGATGGTGTTCCGGGGAAGGTTGATTCGATTCAGTACGATCCCAATCGCACCTGTCGGGTGGCGCTCATCGTCTATGCAGACGGGGAGAAGCGGTACATCCTTGCTCCGGAGGGGCTCGTTGTCGGCCGAACGGTCGAGAGCGGAGAGGCTGCGGCCCCAGAGGTCGGCAATTGTCTTCCGATGTCGTCAATTCCGCTTGGCATGCAGATTCATAACGTCGAGATGCAGGCTGGTCGTGGCGGCAGGATGTGCCGTTCGGCCGGTGCGTCGGCTACGCTGCTTGCCCGTGAGGCTGGTTGGGCGCAGCTGTCGCTCCCTTCGGGTGAGATTCGTCGCGTGCCGATCGCGTGTCGGGCGACAGTCGGGGCGATCGGCAACTCCGAGCACATGAATGTTCGGCTCGGCAAGGCTGGCCGGTCTCGGTGGCTTGGGATCAGGCCCCACGTTCGCGGAACGGCCATGAATCCGATCGATCATCCGCACGGGGGTGGTGAGGGACGGACCAAGGGTGGTCGGCATCCGGTCAGTCCGACGGGCAAGAGTGCCAAGGGTGGCGGCACCCGGAAGCCTCGGAAGCCTTCAAGTACCGCGATTGTCCGTCGCCGCAAGAGTCGTCGTTACGGCCAGTTGAAGCTGAGGTAAGCCATGGGACGCAGTGCCAAAAAAGGACCATTCGTTGACCCTCGCCTTTATGAAAAGGTCGAAGGTCAGTTGGGCAGTGGGAAACGGGACCCCATCAAGACATGGGCCCGCTCCTGCACAATCGTGCCCGAGTTTGTGGGGCTGACGTTCATGGTTCACAACGGAAAGCAGCACCTCAAGGTGTTTGTGACCGAGGACATGGTGGGCCACAAGCTCGGCGAGTTCTCCCCCACGCGGACCTTCCGTGGGCACGGTGGCAAGGCAAAGGAGGCGGCGAAGTAGCGCCCCAGGTGAAACATGCCCTACACAGCCATGCATAAGTACGCTCGGATCAGTCCCCGCAAGGTGCGGGCGCTGGCCGATCTCGTGCGCGGGAAGTTCGCCGACGAAGCCCTCGATATTCTGCGTTTCCAGCCTCATCGTGGGGCCCGGATGCTCGAGAAGGTGATTCAGAGTGCCCTCGGTAATGCCGAGAACCGACAGGCTACCGGCATTGACGATCTTGTGGTGGTCGATGCTCGGATCGATCCGGGTCCGATGTTCAAGCGGATTCGTCCGCGGGCCCGTGGCATGGCGTTTGGAATCAAGCGGCGCATGTCGCATATCAAAGTCGCGCTCGACGCCGCCCCGGTGGCTGGCATCAAGGTGGAGTGAGGGTAGGCATATGGGTCAAAAAGTTCATCCCACCGGTTTCCGCACGGGCATCACCGAGCCCTGGAGGAGCCGTTGGTACGCCACAAAAAAGGAGTTCCGGGTTCTGCTTCTGGAGGACTTCAAAGTACGGAAGTTCCTCAAAACGAAGTATCGCGCCGCTGCGATTCCGAAGGTGGAGATCGAACGGACTCGTGACGAGGTCAAGGTCATCCTCCACTCGGCTCGGCCTGGTGTAATCATCGGCCGTAAGGGGCAGGAGGTGGATCGTCTTCAGAACGAGCTTCAAGAACTGATCGGCCGTCGGGTGAATCTCAAGGTCGAGGAGGTATCGCGTCCGGAGATCCAGGCCCAGCTTGTCGCCGAGGACATCGCCGACCAGCTTTCCAAACGAGCTGCGTTTCGCCGAACGCTCAAGCGAGCGCTCGATACCACTATGGATGCCGGTGCCAAAGGAGTGAAGATTCAGCTTTCAGGGCGACTTGGCGGGGCTGAAATGTCACGGTGCGAGAAGTCCATTGCGGGTGCGATGCCACTCTCCACGCTCCGGGCAAAAATCGATTACGGCTTCTGCGAGGCGCCCACCCCGCAGGGGAACATTGGAATTCAGGTGTGGGTCAACCAAGGTATGTACGAGGAGGATGGCGATGGCGCTGATGCCCAAACGGGTGAAGCACCGAAAAAGCCAAAGAGGTCGTATAAGAGGTGACGCCTCTCGTGGGAATCACGTCGTCTTCGGCGACTTTGGCCTCCAGGCCGAGCAGCCGGGATGGCTTCCCGCGGCGACTATCGAGGCTGGTCGTATTGCGGCCCAGCAGTATCTCCGTACGGAGGGACGGCTCTATGTCCGCGCTTTTCCGCACAAGTCAATCACGTCCATCCCGCTCGAGACCCGCATGGGGAAAGGCAAGGGTGAGCCGGAGTATTGGGCCGCCGTGGTAAAGCCCGGCATGATCCTTTACGAGATCGGTGGCGTGCCGGAGGAAGCGGCTCGTGTGTGCATGGCTCGGCTCGCACACAAGATGCCGATTCGGGTGCGGTTTGTGAAGCGACGGGCGATGTAGATCGACTCCTCCATCCGGAGAGTCGGCGAAGAGATTAGCGACAGGGAAATGTGATGAATAAGGTAAAGGAAATCAGGGAGATGGCAGACGAGCAGATTCGGCTCGTCTGGAAAGACGCGTCGGAAGCCCTCTTCCGACTGCGTATCCAGGCGCAGACCGAAAAGCTTGCCGCTCCTTCTGAGATGCGAAAGCACCGCAAGACGATCGCGCGTTGTCAGACGGTACTGGCACAGCGGGCCGCCACCCGGGCGATGGATGAGGCCACGGCATAGGGCGGGCGGTCGACACAGCACACATACGACAGGACGCAGAAGGAAGTAAGACGATGCCCAAGCGAGTTGAAACAGGAACCGTGACCAGCGCCGCAGCTGCAAAGACGCGGCGAGTGGAAATACCACGAATTATCCGCCATGCGAAGTACGGCCGCATTCTCCACCGCCGCACGGTCTGTCATGTGCATGACGAGCAGGAAACATCCGGGCCTGGAGACCTCGTCGAGATCATCGAATGTCGTCCCCGCAGTAAGACAAAGCGATGGGAGCTCGTGCGGGTCGTTGAGAAGAGCACGGCCGTTGACGTGGCCTCGCTCCGAAGCGGTGCCCGGGCCACGGAACTGAAGGAGACAGCAGCTCGAGCCGAACAGTCGGCTGTCACCGGTCGCAGCGATAAGGCTGGCGCGAAGTCGGAAGGGCAGTCCATATGATTCAGATGCAGACGCGACTGGTCGTCGCGGACAATACCGGCGCAAAAGAAGTGATGTGCTTCAAGGTGCTCGGCGGGAGCCGCAAGCGAACCGCTGGCATCGGCGACATTATTGTCTGCAGCGTCAAGAGTGTGATCCCGGGCAGCGAGGTCAAGAAAAAGGCAGTCGTCAAAGCGGTTATCGTGCGGTGTAAGAAGGCGACACGGCGCGAGGATGGCAGCTACGTGCGGTTTGACTCCAATGCCTGTGTGATCATCGACAACGATAAGAATCCCAAGGGAACACGAATTTTCGGCGCCGTCGCTCGTGAGTTGCGAGACCGAAACTTCATGAAGATTGTTAGTCTGGCGAGCGAGGTGGTGTGATGTTGATCAAGTCTGGTGACACCGTCGAGGTACGAACAGGAAATGACCGCGGCACGCGGGCAAGGGTGGTGTCTGTCCGCCCAGCAGTGTCGAAGGACGATCCTGCAAAGGTCGTTGTTGAGGGAGTTAATCGCGTCTACCGTCATGTCCGTAAGAGCCAGAAGAATCAGCAGGGCGGACGGTTGAGCAAGGAGATGCCGATCAACGCCTCGAACGTGCTGTTTGTCTGTTCGGCCTGCGGCAAGGCCACGCGTCTTGGCGTGCGGACGAATGATGATGGCTCGAAGGTGCGGTTCTGCCGAAAGTGTGCGACTGAGCACGGCGTTCTGCGACGGCCGCGGGCCGCATCCAAGGCGGCCAACTGAACAATCGTGACGGGATAACGAGTTTCGAAAGTAGGGAATTGATCTGATGGCGAAGAAGGCGAAGGCCACTGCAACTCTCGAGCCGGCGACCATGCCACGGCTCTTGGAGCTTTATGAAACAACGGTTCGTGCCCACCTTGTAAAGGTGCTTGGCCGAACGAACCCGCATGCCGTGCCGCGGCTGGAGAAGATTGTGATCAGTATGGGCGTGGGCGCTGCCACGACCGAAAAGAAGTATATGGATGAAGCCCTCGGTGCCCTCGCCCAAATCGCTGGCCAGAAGCCTGTGGCGACCATTTCTAAAGCTGCAGTGGCTGGCTTCAAGCTTCGTGAAAATCAAGCGATCGGTTGCAAGGTTACGCTTCGCGGTCGGCGGATGTACGAGTTCTTCGACCGGCTCGTGTCGGTAGCGCTTCCACGGGTGCGCGACTTCCGCGGGCTGTCAGCGACGGCCTTCGACGGCTGCGGCAATTACAGCCTTGGGCTCTCGGAGCAGATGGTGTTTCCGGAAATCAATCCGGACCGATTCACGCGGCCGCAGGGCATGAACATCACGTTCGTGACGTCGGCACGCACCAATGACGAGGCAAAGGAGTTTCTGGTGGCCATGGGACTGCCACTCAAAAAGCAGGGCGAAGGGGACGCCGCGGCGTAGCGGTGCGGACCAGAAGACGAGCAGGTAGACGACCGAAACATGGCAAGTAAATCAAAGATCGCGGCCGCGAAGCGTCCGCCGAAGTTCACCACGCGGATTGTCCGCCGCTGCATGCTCTGTGGCAGGCCGCGGGCTGTGTATCGCAAGTTCGGCATCTGCCGTATCTGCTTTCGCAAGTTGGCAGACCAGGGCTACATTCCTGGCGTAAAAAAGGCGAGCTGGTAAATACCGGAATCGAGAAGAGGGTTCAGCTGACATGATGACCGATCCCATCGCCGACATGCTCACCAGGATCCGTAATGCGGTCCGGGTCGAACGGGCCACTGTGGAGATGCCCACGTCGAAGGTGAAGCGTGGCCTTGCGGAGGTACTCAAGCGAGAAGGCTTTATCTGGGACTGGCGGGAAGTCGACGCGACACCCGTTCCGCATCTCCAGATCGAGCTGAAGTACGGACCTAACGGTGAGCGGCTCATCCGAAACATTCGACGGGTGAGCACCCCCGGGCGAAGGGTCTACAGCCGCTCAGTGAGGCTGAGGCCCGTCCTTGGAGGGCTCGGAATCTCGATCTTGTCGA
>JANNSZ010000088.1:0-5590 GCA_031403195.1 Planctomycetota bacterium
AGCCGCGGCCACTGGGCCGAGGGGGGCACAGGCACACTTCCCTGCGCTGTGCGAGAGAAAATGAGCTAGTCGCCAGATGGACGGTACATTGATCGGCCTGTTCCGTTCCTCCTGAAAGCAGGCCATGCCACTGATCAAAAAACTCCTCGTTGCCAACCGCAGCGAGATCGCCATCCTCGTCTTCCGCTCGGCCCATGAGCTGGGCATCCGTACCGTGGCAATCTATGCCCACGAAGACCGTGTGATCGTGCTGGTCTTGCCCTTGCGCCAGACCAGCAGGTTGAGTGCCCCCTTGTTCCCGTCCTTCTCCGCGTCCGTGATTGCCTGAGCCACCTCGGTGCGGGCGTTTTTCACAAAGGGCGCCGGCGGACGTCCGCCGGCGGCGCCGAGAATCACATCGCCGGCCTCGAGGTTGCCGAATGCCGGCGCCTGGGGATCCACCTTGATGACGGAAATCTGCGTCGCCCCATCGCTCCAGATGGTCTTGTGGTGCACTACGGCCGCAACGGAGAGCCCGAAACCTTTGAGTACACCGTCAACGCGCCGGCGGCTGGCATCTACACGCTGACTGCCCGCGTCGTCACGACCAGCCATCAGCAGCACCTGAAGGTCACGGCGAACGGCGGAACCGAGCCGGTCGACGTCGCCCTGCCGTTCACCACGGGCATGTGGGGTGAGACACCGGCCGTGAAGATTCCGCTGGTCAAAGGATCCAACGTGCTCGTCGTGGCTCATTCCAGCGAGGGCGCGGGCAAGGGCGTAACGATCAAGGACTTCACCCTGACACCGGTCGAGTGATCGGCCGACCTCGCTCGAGCCTGTCTTGCGACGGAAAGGAGGTGTCGAGATACGCCCGAACATGCCGAGAGCCCTGAGCCGAGCACGATTTTCACGCTCTCGCGCAGACCGGCTCCGGCGTCACTCTTGGCAGGCACTTCAAAGTGAGTGGATGTCGATCACGGGCAACTCGTCGGGCGAGTCCGCCATCCGATCCTGTACTTCGCGATCGCGATCGCGGCTCGCTGGCTGAGGGCGCCGGTCAGCACCTCACGCCAAATCCCGCTCCACTTCTCCATGTCGATGTGCACTCCTGTGCCTCTCTCTGAAGGGGGGACGGGACTGACGCCCCGACTCATCCTGCTTCGAGAACTGCACGGTTGTGCGATGTCATTTTGGACCGCCACGATACGGGCCCCGCGCCGCCGTTTTCGACCGCCGTCAACAAGCGTCCGTGCTCCTTGCAATACTTTCCGGAATCGACTATTGTCCCGTGAATTCGGACCGCAGGGGAGGGGCAGTACGCCTGCAGCTTTCGGAACCTGGCGGGGCAGCCGTTTGCGCCGACAGAACGCGTCCTTCCGCACGATGAACGCCTCGATAAACGTCGGTTCCTTTTCGTGATTTCCGGGTTTTTTGACTGGCCCGCCAAGGGCAGCGCAGGGAGTTCTGTCGACCACGACAGAAGGATTTGGCATGCGTCGTCTCATGCAATGGATGGTCCTCGGTCTGTTGTCGTGTGCCGCGACAGCCAGTGCCCAGGTATATCGGGTCAGCATCACCCCCATTGGCACGTACGACAGCCGCTGGGATGGCGCCAACTATGACCCGGTCGGTACGAACGCATACAGCCGCGACGTGAATGGCGCTCCGGTTCTCACGACCCCCTGGGAGACATCCTTCGATGCGATTTGGGCGCAAGCCGGGACGGACGTTTCCTTTGAAACCCAGCAGAACTTGGACCGCAACGCTTACTCGATCAACATCCTGAACTTTCAATCAAGTACGGAAGAAAACGCCTACTTCAACGGAACGAATGCAACCCTGGAAACCACGTTGAGTGCCTTTACCTCGACGACGGGATCGACCAATACGCATTACGCCATTTTCGTGAACTCCTATTCCAATGGCAGTCCGATCAATACCGACACCAGTAATCCCCTGGGGGCCTTGGACGGAGGGTTGTCCAGTTTCAGCGCATCCGGCTTGGCTCGCCTTCCCAGTCCGGGGACTACGACGAACATGCGATTCATCATGGCCACCGGCTCGGGCGTCACGGCTGCGAATCAATCGGGTTTCAATAGTGCGAATGGCCTCCCAACCGTCTTGGCACATGAGTTGGGGCACAATGGCAGCCTGCCGCACATCAATACGACGACCACAAGCGAGCATTTCGATCCGACACGAGGGAACGAACTCTTGTGGACGGGGAGTGGATCTTCTGGTTCAGAGAACGTGCTCAACGCTGGCGAAGTGTCCGATGCCCTCCGGACGATGGAAGCCAACGGCACCCTTGCTTTGGTGGGGGGGAATACCGGCACGTTCTGGGATACCAACAGCACCTCGAGCGGATTCGGTGGCAACGGCACGTGGGACGGGTCTGCCACGAATTGGGGACGTCCCTCTGGCACCGGAACGTCGGGCACGTGGGTGGGCAGTGAAGTGGCCGTGTTTCGCGGTTCTGGTAACTACACGGTGACTGTCAGCGGCAACCAAACGGCCACGGGTATGGCCGTTCAAGTCGGTAATCCGACCTTCACCGGCGGCACGATCACATTGACGAACGCGAAGGCATCGGTGGACGGTGTGCCGGAAATCTTCGTTGAGTCTGCTCGGACAGTCACCATGGATTCCGTCGTGGCTGGCGGCGGTAGTGAGGCGTTGACCAAGTTGGGAGCTGGCACCCTGGTCCTGAACAATACCGGCAACACCTACACCGGTGGCACACAAATCCGCCGCGGCACTTTGGAAGGCAATGCCGCGAGCATTCGGGGCAATGTCCAATTGGCCAACGGATCAGACGCCACCATTTCGACCGTCCTGCACTTTAATCAATCCTCGAACGGCACCTTCACGGGCAACATCACGGGCAGCGGCGACGAGCTTCGCAAGACCGGCAGCGGAACGTTGACGCTCACCCCGGCCAACCTGAGCTACACAGGGACAACTGCAATCAACGCCGGGCTGTTGAACATCAATGGCACCAAATCCGGAAGTGATGCCGTCACGGTGGGCGCCAGTGGGGCGATTGGCGGAACCGGCTCGGTCGCGGGCAATACGACGGTCAATGGGGCAGTGGATCTTCGAAACGGATCCGCTGGAGAGCTCACCTTCACGAGCAACCTCACCTTCGCTTCCGCATCAACCACCTATTTCGAGTTTAGTGCAGCAGGCCAAGTTGACAGCCTTGCCGTGGGTGGGCTTCTGACATTGGATGGTGCATTCAACTTCTCCAATCTCGGTTATGCCTTTCTCGCCAATGACACGTTCGACCTGTTGGACTGGGGCACCAACAACTTCAGTGGTTTTGACATCGCCAATGACCTCCAAGCAAATTTGCCCACGCTCGGTGGTGGTTTGTCTTGGAGTACGTCGAATTTTTCCACGCTGGGCCAGATCATGGTCGTTCCTGAGCCCAACACTCTTTTTGTTGTCGGCTTGGCGGGCGCGGCGGTCGTCGCCCGTCAGTTGAGGCGAGCAAACGGCACCAGGGCGCGATCACGCTGAGGCCGGCTAGCGTGGCGTGTGGCGAATCGCTCGGGCCTCGTGATACAGAAAGCGCCGCGTGAGGAGCACAAAAAGAGCCGGCCACCGGCGATGGCGGGGCTGGCCATGATGCCGGCTGGTGGCGACCACGGACGCCCTCGCGCTGCCGTGGGGGCCACACCAGGGCCCCTATGAGCACTAACGAAAGGATAGGACGGCCAATGGCACTTTGGCAACGTGGTGACGGCGGCTGTTCGATTCCAGAGCGTAGCCGATCTCGCTCGAGCGAGATCGGCTACGCTCTGGACGGCCTTCGAGCCGTGCGAAACCTCGTGAAAACGCCTGCCTGATCGCGGTTTTTCCCCGTTGGCGCAGCCCGGCCCCACGCGGGCCCTTGTGAGGCGCATCAGAGCGAGTGGATGTCGATCTCGGGCAGCTCGTCGGGGGAGGCCTGCATGACGTCGCGGTCGTCATGGGCCTGGACGAGCTCAGGCCACTCAGTCGGCGGACCACGCGCGGGCGACACCGGCGGCGGCTCCACCGGCTCGCCGACGTGCGCCAGGATCTTGCGAATGGGCGCTGGGTCGGTGATGAACGAAATGAGCCGGATATCGCCGCCACAGGCTGGGCACACCACTGGAAACCTCTCCGCAATCCGTGCGAGCAGCTTGGCCCACGCGATGCGCGACGTGTCGTGGGACCGCTTCAGCGTCTCGGTGGCGGACGGCCCGTCGGGCTGGCCAAGTGGCCTCGCTGGCCCCGGCTCGCCGCATCCCGGGCCCACCGACTTGCCAGCATTCCCAATCGCCAGTGCCGTCACGAGTGGCCGCAGAGGATGATTCGGCGCAAACACGCCGTGATACCTGTGCCGGTGTTTTCGCGGCGGCGGCACGAGATCCGCAAGGCGATCGAGAAACTCGTGGGGCGAGAGGGTCACCACGCCTTGTGCGTCAGGAGGCGATGGCTTCTTCTGCCGCCCCGATCCGACCCACTGACCGCGCTTGTGCCGCGGCAGCGTGTAGAGGATGCGCTCGGGCTGGTCGCCGCCGCCGCCGACTACGCTGAGCCGTTCGAGTGCAAACGCGGGCCGGGCACAGTACCGCACGAGATGCTCGAGGCTTTTGGTGTAGCTCGGCACGTCACGGTCATCCGGATGTCGTATCCGGCTTCTGATACTCTGCGCCCGGCCCAGATCGATATCTCGGACCCGCAACGTGCAAACCTCGCTGACGCGCATCCCCGTGCCGTAGGTCAACTCCAGCAACAGCCGCGACATGCGATGCTCCGGCACCGCCGCAATCACCCGCCTTACCTCGTCCACGCTCAACACCGTGGGACAGCCCGCCTCACGGCCTCGGCTCGCCAGCCGGTTGAAATCGCTTTCGACGCCGGACGCGGCGAGGCCTACGCCGCGACAGCGACGCCTGCCGCTGGTGCCGTAGGCTGGCTGGTCGGCCCGCCGCGACTTGTCGCTGCTGACCCGCGACTCAACCCCGCTCACGCCTGGCAAGATGCTTCCGTGTGGTTGCCCGTTTCACGATTGTGGGGCGGCCCTCTGGGGGGTATTCTCACGTTTTCGTTCTCGTGGGGGTGGCGCATGCCCTTGACCGTCGATCAGCTCGCTTCGGCGGTGGTCCGTTCGGGGCTCATGACGGCCGACGCGATGAAGGCGTTTTGGGCGGCGGTGGCGGCCGGGCAACGGCCCAAGAATGGCGACGGCCTCGCTCAGGCGCTCGTCCAGGCTAAGCCTTACACCGCCGACTTCCCAGGTGGCGTGCTGGAAGTCCAGCGTGACGTTCACCGAGGCGAAGGTAAGTCTACTCACGGGCAAACAGACCACGCCCGCGCAGCCGTAGATCAGCACGGCGGCGTGGGCCGCGCCCGAGCCCTGGTCCCCGCCGGGAGCACGAGCGGCTGCGCGAACGCCCCTCGAGCATTCACCCCGGTTACGGAGCGACCGGCGTCCGCGGAAGCATCCGCGAGGGGCTGTCCGTGCGATGGAGCCGGCGTTGCAGGCTGAGCGCAGCCTTGGATGGCGCAGCGAAGGCTGCGTCGAGGGAGCGGAGGCCGGCAGGGCCGCCGCCAACGTCCGGCGACATGGCACGGG
>JANNSZ010000089.1:0-63673 GCA_031403195.1 Planctomycetota bacterium
GTGCTCGACCTGCAGCCCGTCATCGCTACCAAGCGAGACCTCGATAGAGCCGGTTGCCACAGCCACCACCTGGCCGTCGAGCGTGGGCACGCGGTCCTTCGGCAAGTTGTCGATGTCGAGGCCCGACTGCTGGAGGAGAAGGCGAGCGTTCACGAGTTGCCGCTCGAGCTGGTCCTTCCGCTCGTTGGCGATCTCGAGGAACGATTTTGATTCAGCAAGCGTGGCGGACAACTCGGCAGAGCGGTTCACCTGGGCATCAACCTTGGCCTGCTGATCGGCCACTTGCTTCGTGAACTGCTCCACCTGCTCGCGGGCAGCGCGGAGATCTTCAGTTGTTTTCTCGATCTCCGCCACCTGCTGCTTCTGCTTCTCCTGGAGATCCTCGCGCTGGCCCCGGAGCTCGACGAGCTTCTTATTCTTTTCGATGAGTGCCTTTTGAAGCTTGGCCACGACCTGATCGCGGGCCTCCTCCGACTCAGCCACCTTGGTCTGGAGCAGGGTGATACGCGCTTCGAGAGACTCTCGTTCCGTCTCCGCCTGCTCGAGCTGAAACTTGTAGCCAGGCACTTGGCCCGGCAGGCAGTCTTTTTGCTCGCGGAGCACTTCCGCCTTCCAGTCGCGGTGCGAGATGGCGATCGCACCCGCCAACGTCATGAGCACCAGGCTCATGATGAACACCGCAAACAGAAAAATCTTGCCAATGGTTTTCATGGTGCGTTCCTCGTGGGCCCCGGGGCGACCGCCGCCGGGCTCCCGAGCATGTCCCAGAATGATTATTGTCGGTTCACGGACTACTGCGGGGCAAGCCGTGTCACGACGAGCCATTCCAGCCCCAGCATCGCCACGACCGCCAAGGTCACCCCCAGCGGTAGGGTTCCCGCGGTCAGCCACGGGCTGTGTCGGCCGTCGGGGCTGAGGGACACCCGGAGCGTGCCGCTGGCTCGCCGCGGGCCCCGCGCGAGCAACCGGCCGGACCCGTCTATCGCCGCCGAAAAACCGGTGTTCGCCGCGACGAGAATCGGGGTCCGCACCTCGACTGCCCGGAAGATGGCCGCGACGAGGTGCATGTCGAGTTCGCTCGACCCCCAGAACCAGCCGTCGTTGGTGAGATTGACGATCACGTCCGGGCGGCGGCCCGTGGCGTCGAGCCGGCGTACGATCGACCGGATTGCCCTCGGGAGGGCCGTTTCGTAGCAGATCGTGGGCGCCACGCGGTATCCGGCCAGGGTGACGGCGACCGGCTCGGTGCCAGCCGTGAGGCCCCCCGGCAGGGGTGTGAGGCGGTAGAGGAACGGGAAGCGGTCGGCCAGCGGCACATACTCGCCGAACATGACCGGGTACATCTTGTCGTAGCAGGCCAAGGGTGCCCCGGTCGCAGCGAGCACGATCGCTGCATTGAACGACTGATAGCCAGCTGGCACCGTGGGTGTGATCCGCTGTCGGTCGAGGCCGACGATCCAGGGGGTGCCATAGCGGCGGGCGTAGACGGCCAACGCGTCGAGCCGCTGGGCCGTGATCAACTTTCGTGCCCGCGCCTGGCGATCCTCAGCGGGCTCATCGCCGTCAGCCGGCCCGAGGATTTCATTGAGTTCTCTCGCGGTCAGCTCCTTCAAGGGATCGATCTCCACGAGGCCGAGCCGCCACATCGTCTCAGGCCAGAGGACGACATCGGGTAGCGTCGGCGCGGCGGCAAGGCCGCTCGTGGTGAGTTCATCGTAGTGGGCAAGAACCTGCGTGGCGGCGTCAGGATCATGCTTCATCTCGGTGTCGATCGAGCCCTGCACGATGAGCGCCTCGAACGGCTTTTCCACAGGCATGGGCGCGGTCGCCAGCCGTATGCTGCCGTAGCCGAGCGTCGCGGCGATGATCGCCACGGCCAGTAGTGTCTCACGAACGAGTGTTCGTCGACTGAAGCGACCATAGATGGTGGCGAGGATTGCCGCCGCACCCGCCATCACAATGCCTCCCACGCCCACTGCCCCGATGGTGTCGGCAACCTGGATGAACGTCGTCCACCGCCATTGGGTATGCCCCAAGCCTGCGAATGTGAATCCTCCCAAGACTTCACTCCGCAGAAGATCCACCGCAATCCAGGCGACTCCAGTTGCTGGCACGAGTGGCCACCTCCAGTGGTGGACGAGACGTCGAGCCGCCCATATGAACAGGGGCAAGTAGCAGGCGAGGTACGCAGAGAGGAGTCCCCAGCCGATCGCAGTCGCTGGTGGGTGCGGCAGGATCAGCCAGTGAATCGCAAGCAGCCAATAGAGGAAGCCTCCGCACCACACGGCGACCCAAGGGAGTGTTCCCTGCCAGTGGGCCTGCGTCACGAGCATGAGCCACGGGATCGGCGCCACCCACGCCAACGCCCACGCATCAACCGGTGGCTGGGCGAGAAACATCGCCACCGCGCCGCCGATCGCGAGCGGCCACCGGCCGGCCCACGCGCTGGCTGCGGTGTTCATGTGGTGACCTCGATCTCGGCGATGATGGTGCCACACGCCACCGCATCATCTTCATCGGCATGCTGCGCCACGAGCCTGCCTGTGGCCGGTGCCTCGAGGTCGATCGTCACGCCACCGGCCACGAGTTCGACGATCCGTTCACCGGCCAGAACGGCTGCGGCCCGTGGTACGAGCCAGAGCGAGACGACCATCGGGAGCCCGCGGATGCCCAGGTCTGGGACGATCAGAGGCACACGGGTGAGGGCTTCCGGCGGCATGGTGTCACCGCTGGTCGCGAAGCCATGCGAGGACCACCCGGCCAACGGTTTCGAGCGAGTCGGCAGAGCAGGCGGCCGGGAGATCTCGAGTGGTGTGCCACTCCAGCTCGGTGAAACCGAAGTCGATGATCTCACACGACGGTATGCCGCCGATGTTTCGCAGCGGCACATGGTCGTCGAGGACATCGTATTTGGGACGCGGGATGAATTCTTTCGCACCGAGTCGTGCCGCGACGCTCCAGACCGAGTCGACGACGGGACGACTTTCTGGCCAGGAAACATTCTTGACCTCCTGCCAAATCTCGAGGTGGCGTCCGGCAACCATGTCCACCACAATGGCCGCACGGTAGGCAGGGCCACGGCCCGCTTCTCGATTGGTTCGATACTGGCGAGCAAAGTACTCCGAACCGATACAATACTTGTCTTGGTTGCTAAAGACATACTCTTCGGCGTCAAAGAGGACGAAGTCAACGCCCAGCCGGCCTTTGAGGTCGGGCATGAATCGGGCGAGTTCCATGAGGAGGGCCACGCCGCTGGCACCGTCATTGGCCCCAATGAAATCGCCTCGCGGATTCACCGGATCACGGTCGGGGAATGGCCGCGTGTCGTAGTGTGCCGCGATGAGGAGTCGCTCCTCGCGATCGGGGTGCCATGAGACGATGATGTTTTCCATGTGCACGGGCTGGCCGGTATGGCGGTCGCGAATCCGAAAAGCCTGGCCTGAGACATGGCCACCCGCCTCACGAAAGTGTTTCGCGAGGATCGCCCGCTGCTGCCGCATCGCCTCCGAGCCGCTTGGCCGTGGGCCGAGTTCGCAGATTGCTTTGAGATGGGCGAAAGCCCGGGCACCCGAGAAGTCACGCTGCTCGATGTCGGCCGCCAGCCCCGCAATCGGCAAGGCAACGAGGACGGCGAGACTGCGAAGCGTCATGGATGCACCGAGGTGGCCACAGGGGCAGATGGCACGGCATGGACCGAGCGGTGTAGTGTATGGCGACGCCCTGTTTCATCCCATCTGACAAAACTGATGCGACCCCTCGTTTCTCCGCCGAGCCTGCGATCTCCATCGCTGCTCGCAGTCGTGGCGCTCGGGGTTGCGCTCGGGGGTGATGTGGTGCTTGGCGGTGGCGGCCCTGAGAACGTGTTTCTCGTGGTGAACTCCACAAGCGCCGACAGCATCGCCGTGGCCAACGCGTTCGTCGCTGCCCGAGGTGTGCCACCGATCAACATCTTGTCGCTGTCGTGGGCGGGGAGCAAGGAAGCCGTTCCCATCAGTCGCTTTCGCGACGAGATCCTCGATCCCATCCTCCGCGGCATCGATGCGCGAAGGCTGGCGCCTCAGATCGACATGATCGTCTACTCGAGCGACTTTCCGTGGCGGATTGACTACCAGGAGGCGCTGCCACCCGAGATCGCGAGGAGGGACACGTTTCCATCGGGATCGCTGACGGGCATGACGACGCTGTGTGGGGCCGTGCGAAGCGGCGGGCCGGCCTGGCTGGATTCGCGGAGCAATCGATACTTCCGTCCGCTCTCCGATGATGGCGTGCCGATCACGACGCTTGGGTTCCGAAGCTGGTATGGCTGGGGAAATGACGGTCGACTCCTCGAGGCTGGTGGCAACCGCTACCTCCTCTCAGCGATGCTCGGCGTGACGGACGGACGTGGGAACACGGTCCGCGAGGTGTGCACGTATCTCGACCGCGCGGCCAAAGCCGACGGCTCGAGGCCTCCCGGCACGATCTATCTGATGAGCAACTCCGATGTCCGGACCACGACTCGCTCGTCGGTGTTTCCGGCGACGGTCAAGGCCCTCGAGACGCTCGGTGTCCGCGCCGAAATCGCTTCAGGCACGCTTCCTGCAGGCAAGCGTGACGTCGCAGGGCTCACGACCGGCACCCCCACGTTCGATTGGGCCGCATCGAGGAGTACGATCCTGCCGGGCGCGATCTGCGAAAATCTCACCAGCTATGGCGCCATCTTCACCCCTTCGGCTTCGCAGACGCCGATTTCGGCTTTTCTACGGGCTGGCGCGGCAGGGTCGAGTGGCACCGTGATCGAGCCCTATTCGATCCAGGCGAAGTTTCCGCACCCGAGTATCCATGTCCACTACTGCCGCGGTGCCAGCCTTGCGGAGGCCTTCTATCAGTCGGTGAGTTCACCCTTCCAGCTACTCATCGTGGGCGATCCGCTCTGCCAGCCGTGGGCCGTGATCCCCGAGGTGCGGGCCGCGCTCGCCGAGGGAGATGGCTTCGAGCCGGGAGCACATCTTTCGGGTTCCGTCGAGATCGTCCCCTCGGCGACGCTCTCAGACGGTGGCACGTGCGATCGTTATGAACTGTACGTCGATGGCATGCGTGTGGCGTCATGCAGCCAAGGTGGACGCCTGCCGCTCGACACGACGGTACTCGCCGATGGCCATCATGAGCTTCGGGTAGTGGCGATTTCCGCAAGCGCGATCGAAACCCAAGGCCGGCTGGTGATACCCGTGGCGTTTACCAACGGCGAGAGAAAGCTGGCAATCAAAGTCGCACCGAATCGCGTGGCGCGCGACGGAAAGGTCACGCTCTCGATCGAGGGCAGCGGCATTGACGGCGCCCTGGTGTTTGCCACCGGCCGGGTTCTCGGCCGTATCACTGGCACGTCTGGCACGCTCGAGATCCCGGCCGCGATGCTGGGCCTGGGCCGCGTGACGATCCATGCCACGGGTCGCGGCGGCCGCTCAGCCGCCGAGAGCGTCAACGCGGCGCCCGTCATGGTCCAGGTCCGAGACTGAGGGCTTGCGACGCAGGGAGCGCCGTTACCGCTTGACGGCTGCGGATGGGAGGCGGGCAATGTCGGACTGGGGCTGGGCAGGAGGCGCCGCGGCTTCCTGATGGGCCCTGGCCAGGTGGTCGACAAAATCGCGGCCCGCGGCATCGAGCACGAAGACCTCGCTCGATCCATCGCTGCTGCCTTGAGGGCGCACAATGCAGATGACCTCAGCCTTGCCTCCGTGTTGGCGGACATGGTCGAGCAAGGCCCGCTCACCAGGGCTCAGCGCTGAGGCGGCTCCGCGAGCGGAAGGGGTTGCCGGCGGCGGCACCGCCGCCGGGTCGGTAGCAACGCCTGGGGACGGTGCATTTGAGGCCGTGGGCACCGCATCGCCTCGGTCACGGCGATCAAAGGAGACGGGAGGCATGTCTGCCGGCATGGCCGGCACGTGGGCTGATCCACCCACTGATGCGAGCGAGTTGAGCCCGGCGCTGGGGTACATGTTGCGATAGACGAAGGCGAGCTCGGCCTCCTCGAGCTGCTCGTGGATCGCCGGCAGCGCCGCAAAGAGCCCTTCATTGTCCGCTGGGTCGGCTGCATTGCAGACACCGATGAGCGTGCCGTCGATCGCGAAGAGGCCGCCACCACTACGACCCTGCACTGGCTGACCAGCCACCTGCACATTGGACGGACCGAGATACTTGTCAACGGCGGTGATTCGGCTCTGGTGGAGCGTGGGATCGGCCCCGCCGTCACAGCCAACGGTAACGACCGAGTCGCCAGGCTTCACGATCTGCTCGGGCGAACCGACCCGCACCGCTTCGAGGGGCACGTCGGTAAAAATACTGACGAGCGCGAGGTCCCGCGTGAGATCCCATGAGACGACCTGACCGGCGACGCCACGCGGGCCACCAGGGGCAAACAGATCGACCTCGATTCGCCCCTTCCCAGCGGAATCTCGGAAGATATGACCACACGTGAGGATGAGCGCCTCACCCTGACGGCAGTCAATCACGGTGCCGGTACCACGCGAGACGCCGGTTCCATCCTCGACGCGAATCCGCGCCGTCGCCGCCAGGAGTCTTGATTCGAGCGCGTCGCGCTTCGGTGGAGCGCCCGGGCTTTGTGATTCGATCGCATCGTGCGCTTTCGGAAGGGACGAGGTTTGTGAATCCTGGGAAATGGCCTCGGGCGAGACAGGTTCTCCCAGTGCCGATGCGGGACCCGCATACGACGCAGGGGTGACCGGAGCCTCGAGTGGCGAGCGGGGCATCTGCCTGGCGAGCGGGGGCGGCTCCGTGGCCAGCGGCTGGTCCGCTGCTGCTACCGGAAGCGGTGCGCCCGGTGCCGCGGTCGGCGGAGTGACCTGAACGGGTGCTGTCCCGCCGAGCGGTCCGGCACTTTTGGCAAGGAGGGTTTCGAGCTCACCGCGGGTGGTGGCTCCATTGATCCGGCCGAACTCGTGACCCTTGACGAGCAGCACATAGCAGGGCACACCGGTCACGCCGAACCGTCGCGCGATGTCGGCTTCTCGGTCGACATCGACATGCCGCACGAGCCAGCCGGCGCGAGCGACTTCCGCCACGGTCGGCGCCATCTGGCGGCAAGGTCCACACCATGATGCCGAGAAGTCGAGAAGCACGACGTCGCCGGGTGCTGGGGCCTGGCCCGGATCGGCGGCGTGAGCCGAGGCGATCGCAAGCCAGCCGGCAGCGATGACGGCGACGATGTGTGAGAAGCTTCTCATCCGTGTCTCCGGGTCGTCCGGTAGCGTGAGGAAGGTGCCGCGGGCAAACGGCCACGGCAGGGGGCGGGATAGTGCCGGCCACCAGCCAGCCACCACAAGGCCACTTTGTGAAACACCATGGGTAAAGCACGCAACCGCCGCAGGATGCGGCGAATGACGACCATGGAAAACCTTCGCTTTTTCCAGCGGTCGTCCGCGTGGAGAAAGGCCATGGATGGCTTTGTCCACAGACCGTCAGCCTTCTACAATCCGCCCCGTCGCCGTCACTTACTCCGAGGCTCACTCCCGCATGCCAGTTGCTCAGCCGCGCCGCCTCCTGGTCACCTCGGCGCTGCCCTACGCCAACGGCCATATCCACCTCGGGCACCTGGTCGAATACATCCAGACCGACATCTTCGTGCGGTTTCAGAAGCTGCGCGGGCACGAGGCGATCTACCTCTGCGCCGACGACACTCACGGCACTGCAATCATGATCCGCGCCCGCGGAGAGGGCCAAAGCGAGCAGGATCTGATCGCGGCGATGCGCGAGGCCCATCTCGCCGACTTCACCGGGTTTCAGATCGCCTTTGAGCACTACGGCTCCACCGACAGCCCTGCCAATCGACGGGCCTGCGGCGAGTTCTGGCAGGCACTTCGGGACAAGGGGCTCGTCGTCGCTCGGGACGTGCAGCAGCTCTATGACCCGCAGGCGGGTGTGTTCCTCGCCGACAGGTTTGTGAAGGGCACCTGTCCGAAGTGCGGCACGGCCGACCAATACGGCGACTCCTGCGAACAGTGCGGGGCGACCTACTCCCCGACCGATCTCGTCGATCCCGTGAGCACGCTTTCCGGTGCCGTGCCCGAGATTCGATCAGCCGAGCACTTGTTTGTGACGATCGAGGAGCTCCATGGCTTCTTGGAGACATGGACTCGCAGCGGCTCACTCGACCCACGGGTGGCCAACTACCTCGCGGGCCATTTCCTCGGCGAGCCGCTGCGGGACTGGGACGTGTCCCGACCGGCACCGTACTTCGGGTTCGAGATTCCCGACGCACCGGGGCAGTATTGGTACGTCTGGTTCGATGCACCGATCGGGTACGTCGCGGCGACCGCTGAGTGGTGTGCAGCGCAGGGTGGCTCACTCGACGACTGGTGGGAACGGGATCGTGCAGGAATCGCCCGCGCCGAGATCCACCACTTTATCGGGAAGGACATTGTCTACTTTCACACGCTCTTCTGGCCGGCGATGCTCGAGGCCGCGGGCAAGGCACTGCCGGCGAAGGTTCGAGTCCACGGGTTTCTCACGGTCAACGGCCAGAAGATGTCGAAGAGCCGTGGCACATTCATCCTCGCTCGTACGTACCTCGATCACGTTGACCCCGGGATGCTGCGGTACTACTACGCCTCCAAGATTTCTGGGGGCATCGACGACATCGACCTGAATTTTGAAGAGTTCATGTCGAAAGTAAACGCCGACCTCGTGGGCAAGGTTGTGAACCTTGCCAGTCGTACGGCTCGGTGGCTCGAGGGGGTCGGTCTTTCTGATGACTACCCCGATGACGGCGGCCTCTTTGCGACGGCGGCCGCCGATGGTGATGCGATCGCTGAAGCCTATGAGTCTGGCGACCTTGCCCGCGGGATGAGGATCATCATGCAGGCGGCCGACAGGGCCAACGCGTACGTCGATGCAGCGCAGCCATGGAAGCTCGCGAAGGGCGGCCCCGAATCAGCGGGCCGGCTCCGTGGCGTGGCCACGGTATCGCTGAATCTCTTTCGCCAGTTGGCCGTCTATCTGGCGCCGGTCCTTCCGCGGCTGGCCGAGCAGGCAGGGGCGCTTGTGGGCGGACCGATCCGCACATGGCACGAAAGCGCGAGGCCGCTCGTGGGCCTGCCCGTGGCAGGCTTTCAGCCACTCATGAAACGCGTGGAGTCCGCCGCGATCGAGGCGGTCGTAGAGGCTTCGCGTGCAGACCACGTATCCACCGAATCACCCCACGCTGGAGTTCCGACGATGAACGCACCATCCACTGCAGACGACCCCGCGGCACCCCTCGAAGCCGAGCCGCTTGCGGCCCAGTGTACGATCGACGATTTTACCAAGATTGATCTGCGTGTCGCACGCATCACGGCGGCTGAAGAAGTGCCTGAGGCCCGGAAACTCCTCAAGCTCACGGTCAGTCTTGGCGGAGGTGTCACCCGCACCGTGTTTGCCGGCATCAAGGGTTTCCATGAGCCGTCTGCCCTCGTGGGGCGGCTCGTCGTGGTCGTGGCCAATCTCGCCCCGCGGCAGATGAAGTTTGGCATGAGTGAGGGCATGGTGGTTGCAGCCAGCGGTGCCGGCGCCGAGGGCGTGTTCCTGCTCTCGCCTGACACCGGTGCTCTGCCTGGCATGCGGCTGCGATAGGCCGTCGCTGCGGTATACTTGGTCCGCGTACATCGCATGTGCGCACACGACGTTCCCGCGGGAGACCCGAGCTATGACGCAGAAAACGATTCTCTTTCCGACTGACTTCTCGACGGCCAGCGACGCGGCGCTGCGGCATGCGGAAGTGCTCGCCGCATCGACGGGCGCCAGGCTTCTCATCGTGCATGTCGAGGAGCCACCGCTGGCCTACGGCGGCGGTGAGCTCTACTACGGCCTCCCGGAGCCCAACTCCGAACGGATCCGTGCGATGCTCGAAGACGTGCGGCCTTCCGATACGGCGGTGGCATTTGAGCATCGCCTCACGATGGGCGATCCAGCGTCCGAAGTCGTCCGGCTCGCTGAGGAAGAGGGAGCCGAAATGATCGTCATGGGGACGCACGGACGGACCGGGCTCACGCGGCTCTTGATGGGGAGTGTTGCCGAGCTGATCGTGCGGCGGGCGCCGTGCGCGGTGCTCGTCTACCGCGAGGTGGATCACAAACTCGCGAAGGGATGAGCGGATTAGCGTGATGACGGTCAGGGCCGTTCTCGAACTGCGGGCCCGCGTACGGCAGACGATCCGTGGCTTCTTCGATGCCCGCGGGTTCCTCGAGGTCGATACGCCCGTCCTCGGCGCCGAGGTGCTTCCTGAGGCGCATATCGAGCCCATTGAAACGCAACTCGCGAATGGGCAGGTGCGGTGGCTTCAGGCGAGCCCCGAACTGCTCATGAAGCGGCTCTTGGCGGCTGGAGCTGGGGCGATCTACCAGTTCGCTTCGGCCTTTCGCGATGGTGAACGAGGAGCGTGGCATGACATCGAGTTCCAGCTCCTCGAGTGGTATGCGCCAGGCACGTCGACGGATGACGCCGCCGCCTTGATCGAGCAACTCTGCGCGGCGGTTCTCGGCACCCACGGTCTCGATCGGATCGATTGCTCAGTGGCATTCCTGGCCCACGCGGGCGTTGACCCGCTCGCGGCAATGCCGGCTGACTGGCTGGCCGCGGTCTCCCGCGCGGGCGTCCCGATGCCCGCGGGGCTCGCGGAACAGCCGCCGGCGGAGGTTTGTGACCGCTGCTTCGAGCTGCTTTTGGCTGAGGTGGTGCAGCCACAACTGGGGCATGCCGAGCCCGTGCTTCTTGAGGCATGGCCCGTCTCGCAGGCGGCCTTCGCGCGAGTCGACCCGGCTCGGCCCGCGACGGCCCGCCGCTTCGAACTCTTCGTGCGGGGCGTGGAGCTCGCCAACGGCTGGGAGGAGGAGACGAGCCGAGATGAACTCGCCCAGCGAATTGCCACGGCCAATGCCGTTCGTCGTGCGGAAGGCCGCGCTGTATTGCCGCGGCCCGAGCGGTTTCTCGAGGCACACGGTTTAGAGATGCCTTCTGGAGTCGGGGTTGCTCTTGGTTTTGACCGACTCGTGATGCTGGCGGCTCACGCGTATTCCATCGATGACATCCGACCGTTCCCCGACGGCGGTGGGTAGAGGCCGCGCTCGCGGTCAAGCGGAGCCAAACAGTGTCCGACGAGCGACACTCCACCATCCAGGCCGCGCGAGGGAGTGATAGGGCGAGTCGCCTGGAAGGACCGCCGTGAGATGCTCGTGGGCCGCTTCGAGGTTGTGGTACGGGAGCGAGGGGAAGAGGTGGTGGAGAGCGTGGTAGCGAATGGAGAACGGAAAAAGGAGGAGCGTCAGCGGGTCTCGGGTCGTGAAGTTGCAAGAATCGAGGATGTGGGCTTCCATGTCGACGCGGCCGTCATCCACGTCAAAGTGGTGGTCGGCGAGTTGCCGGAACTGGTTGAGGAGCACGGTTGCGGTCGCCAGCAGATAGAGCAGGGGAATCCGCGTCCATGGATTGAGCCCGAGCACCACGAGGAGCGGAATGAGGAGTGCCCGCAGAAAGCATGGGATCTCCACGGCAAGGATCGCGCGACGGTCTGCGGCGGTGACATGCCGCTCGTAGCGATAGTTGAAGGTCAGGGCCGATGCGTGACGGAGCGTCCATTCCCGAATCGCCGGATGGATGAACGAGAGTGGGGCGAGCAGGAACCGCAGAAACACGATCACGGGAAAGGTCAGCACCTCCACCGCATAGATGGCCATGCTTGCGGCATTGCCCCCCTCCAAGACGTTGGCCACATATTCCGGGTCCTGCGGCGTGCCGTAGTACCGCCGGCTGTGGTGGTCACGATGATGCCGCGTGAAGAATGGGCTCGGGGTGAGGGTCATGATGCCGGCGAGGATATTCCAGGCCACCTTAAAGACGGGCAGTTCCCGCTCACCGAGATGGCACACCTCGTGGATGAGTGAGCCGAGTCGATAGAGCCAGAAGGCCGCGATCGGAAAGGCGATGAGCTGCGACCATGATCCGAGCGGCGCCGACAGGTAGACCATCGCCGCGAGGTAGGCCACCGTCAGACTGACGAGAAAGTCGATCCAATACCGCGACGGTGACACTCTGAAGAAATCGGTCTCGGACGAGCGGACGGCCCGTCGAGCCTGGCTGATCCAGGTGACGCTCTCCGACTCGGCCTCGTGATGGTCCGGTTCCTCGAGACCGACGCTTCCGCGATCCGCCTGCATATATGCGCCCTCCATGGCTGCGATGTAGCCAATCATTGCACCACATGCGGGCCGTTACCGCCAGCCACATTCATGAGGGGAGGCTGCACCGCTACGGTTCGAGCCTGAGTTCGTTCACGAGCCACTCCTCAAGGGCCCGGCCGCGACGGGTGACGAGCTGTGGAGCTACTGAAAGAACGAGATCGTTCGGCATGCCGCAGCCTTCCAGTGGGAGGCGTATGACCCAGCCATTGTCGACCCGCTCCATTCCAGCAATCACCGGTGCGGCTGCGGTGCATGCCATGACGGCGCGGACGGCCGGGAGCTCGCGAAAGGCGTCGATCTTGGCCTCCGGGCCAAGGGGCGGCCCATGCCGATCGCTCTCCACCATCGGAAGGGAGCGTGGACTTGAGACGGCGATGGCATCGGCCAATCGCTCCGCGCGGACGGCCTCGACCCAGGCCCTGGCTGTCGCTTCTGCCCGGTGCCGCGCGATGGCCCTCGCGGTCATGGCGGCGGCGATTGCCTGTGATGTGAATCCCACGGCCAATGCCAGTCCGGCCAGGGCGATCCAGCGGCCCACGATCCGTCCCTCGCTTCGACGGATGCCGGCCAGGGCCGCCGCAGCCAGGGCAATCGCCACCAGCGGTAGCATCGCCGCCAGGGGAGTTATCAGCACCAGCGCCGAGCCACATCCGGCCGCGAGCGCGGCCACTGCAAGTGGGCTGACGGGCCGGTAAGTGGAGGCGGCGTCGGATGCTTCGTCGGTGGCCATGCAGGGCGACGTGAGGGGCTCAGGCGATCAAGGCACTTCGACCAGCAGAGACTTTCGTGCCTCGAGCAGCTTCCGGCGGGTGGCATATCGTGTGATGAAATCGCCCTCGGGGTCGAAGGCCTGAGCGGCACTGCCGAATGGCCCCTGTTTCGATGCGCCTCGCATCCACGAGAGCCACCACCGGTCGGGGCCGAGCCCGAAGAACAACCGTGTGTCAGGCGACGCTTGCACGAAGTTACGAGGCACGAAGGCCGTGTGGAGCGTCGCCGCCGTAAAGCACACCATCACCCAGGCTGTGACGACTGCGATGAGCGGTCCGATAACGAGCTCGACCGGCTTTCGGAATCGCACCCGGGTTCGCGATAGCCGATCGGTGACCTCGCGGAAGAAGAGGCAGGAGAGGCAGAAGATGCTTTGGATGGCCACGAAGTCGAGCATGTAGGTGTAGCTCGGAAACTTCGGTTCGGCCCATCGCGCGAGCGGCCCATACCAGGCCGTAGCCACGCTCGCGGAGAGAAGGATGTTGAGGAGCATGATGAGCCCGCTCCATGGTCCTTCCCCCCAGACGGCAAAAGCCACGGCGACGAAGACACCGAGCAAGATGAGCGAGATGATCATGGCGACTTCTTTCGCGGAGGCGGCGAGGCGGATGGCGGAGCGGTGCGTGACCCGGCGGACTTCTTGGCAGGCGCTGGGGCTGCCGCCGGCGCTGGCGGCTGCCCTGACTTGCCGGACAGAGCTCGCTGGACCTCGTCGAGCGATGTTGCTCCGGATGCGACTAGGTCGACCGCGGCATCCTTTAGAGGCCGCATTCCCTCGGCGATCGCCGCCTTTCGGATCTCTTCGGGGGCTGCCCCTGCGGCGATCGCTTTGCGGGTACCGACCCCGCTGGCCAACTCGAACACCGCGACCCGACCGAGATAGCCAGAGCCGTAGCAAAGCCTACAGCCGACCTGCGACGCATCTCGGATATGCGGAAGCTCCTCGGTAGTACGTTTGAGACGCGAGAGGAGTTGTGGCGGCGTCGGTATGTTTTCGCGACACTTTGGGCACAGACGGCGCACGAGCCGCTGCGAGAGCGAACCCAACAGCGCGCTGCCGAGCGCCCGTGGAAGCACGCCACACCCAAGCACGCGTGCGACTGCCTCAGAAGCATCTGCCGCCTTGAGGCTCAGGATGACAAGACGCGCATCCCCGGTAAGTCGCACGAGCTCGACCACGAGATCCTTGTCGCGGACATCGCGAGTCACGATCGCCCTGGGGTATTCCCGCATAGCCTCGGCCAAGGCCGCCGCCGGGGTGACACCTGTACGGGCATCGAATCGCACGGGCTTCACGTTCTGGATCTCGCGTGCAGGGTTGGCCGCGTCCTCGATCGAGACAAAGTCACGGAGGAGGCGGTCAGCGGTCTCGACAACGACATCCACGGTGGTTGTAACGCCACCTCCACTCGGTGACGAAAGGAGGATAATGCCCCTTTCGGCAGCGAGGAGCTTGCCAAGTTGGTCGGCCATCGACGCGTCCATGCCGAGATCAGCGAGCGTTCGGTAGGTGACGGCCGGTGCATCAATCGCGATCGAGACCTGTTCCCCAGCCGAAGATCGTCGGACGGTGAGTCGGGCGTTCCGTGGCTTGCCATCAACCATGACGATGAACGAGCCCGTGCCCCCCGGTGCATTGGCGGCAAGGCCAGCAAGCGTCTTGATCGCCCCACTCACCGATTCGCCGATGGCCCGACTGGATGACGTTGCCTCGACCCACGACTCCTGTTGCTTACGACTCTTTGGCGCCTGCCGCACCCGGGGCTTATTCCAGACCCCGTCGACCTCCTGTCGGACTGCCATCTCGGCGCCAGTCTCGATGACAAGGGTCGTTGCCCGGGCGACAACGGCTCCCAGCAAGAGCGTGCGAGCCTCCTCGAATCCGGGCATGGCCGAAGCTGCTTCCAGGCGTGCTTTGTTTTCGTCGGCGTCTCTGCCGCCCGCCGAGACAAGCGTGACCGTCGGAAGGACCTCTTTGTCGTCAAGCGGTTCCCCGATGTCGATTCCAAAC
The DNA here is from genome assembly GCA_031403195.1 of Planctomycetota bacterium. GTDB lineage: Bacteria > Planctomycetota > Planctomycetia > Pirellulales > UBA1268 > QWPN01. The sequence goes on from JANNSZ010000089.1 coordinate 14,989, forward strand.
TGGGCGAATACCTGCGCCACGATCCGTCGGCCATGACCGAAGGTCAGCACTCGGTCGTTTTCGGCCACCTTGGGATTGCGGTGCACCGTATAGAAAACAATTGGCACAAGCCATGCGAGGAGCATCAGGACGATGCCGACGGCCGACCACGGAATCCACCAGGCCACCAGCGCGGCCACCGGGAATGGCAGCCCGCAGGCCGTGCCCCAGAACGCCGGCGTGATCCCGCGCTTCGTGGCGTCGCGTCCGATCCAGTCGACCGTCGAGACCCAGAGAAGCACGCAGGCCCACCAGAGGGCCAACTGCACAATCGCCAGCCCGCCGCCGGTGCCACGCCAAGCGTCGGGGAGGGGCGTGACTTCGGCGGGCCAGTCAGCGGCGAGAATGGCCTGTGATGCTAGAACGAGACCGCTACAGCCGATGGCAAGCAAACGTCGCAGGCCGCGCATCACGAGACTCCGATGCCCTTGAGGGCCATCATCAACGCCTCGCGGTTGGGGGCGATTTCCATGGCATCCTGCCGATCGATGAGCCCCTGATCGATCAGGCTCTTGAGGCTCATCGTGAAGTCCTGCATGCCGTCGCGGTGAGCTTTGCGGATGTGATCAGACAGCCCCGAATCCTCGCCCTCGAGAATCATCTTCCGAACCATGACATCAAAAAACATAACCTCGACCGCCGGAACGCGTGAGAGCCCCCGCTCTTTCGCTTGCGGGCCTTCAGCCCGGATGAGCTTTTGCCCCACGATCCCCTTCATGTTGTTGGCAATCGCACTGCGGAGTGCGCCATGCATCTCTTCCGGGAAAAGGTCGAGGATACGGCCAATGGTGGTGGCAGCGCTGGCGGCGTGGATCGTGCCAAAGACGAGATGCCCTGTCTCGGCGGCATGGATCGCGGTCATGAAGGTTTCTTCGTCTCGCATCTCACCGACGAGGATGATATCGGGGTCCTCGCGGACCGCATGCTTCATGCCAATCGCGAAGTCTTTGACATCGTGGCCGACCTCCCGCTGGTTGATGAGGCACTTCTCTTCGGTGAAGACGAACTCGATCGGATCTTCCAGGGTGAGAATGTGCTTGCGGTAGTTGCGGTTGATGTAGTTGAGCATCGCCGCGATCGTGGTGCTCTTGCCAGACCCGGTGACGCCCGCGAGAAGAACAAGCCCCTGGTCGTATTGGCAGAGCCGCTCGATCGACGGCGGGAGGCAGAGCCCCTCGAAATCCGGGATCGAGTTGTTGACGCGGCGGGCAACGAGCCCGAGCGATCCCTGCTGCGTGAGAAGGTTGATCCGGAATCGCCAGTTCACGCCGTCGACGGCGGTGACATGCGCAAAATCGCAGCCACCATCCGCATCGAAGTTCCGTTGCCGCCTCTCGTCGAGGAGGGGAAGACAGAGCCGCTTCATCTGGTCGTCATCAATTCGCGGGGCCTTGAGTGGCTGGAGCGAGCCCTTCACCCGGATGATCGGCGGCTGGCCGACCTTGAGGTGGAGGTCGCTGCCCGAGAATTTGACGAGCGCCTCGAAGAGTCTGTCGATTTCGAGCTTGGGGCGCTCGGGTGAGCCGTTGCCCGATGCCTGCGATGACGATTCGACAGTTGCCATGACGCGATCGTGAACCAAGAGACAGCCAGTCGGTCGTACCGGCTCACAGAGAAGGCGGACGCACCGGGATACCCCGCCGCAGGAAAAGCTCCTTCACCTCACGGATCGTACACTGCCGGAAGTGGAAGATTCCAGCGGCGAGCACCGCATCGGCTCCTCCGTGCTCGACGGCGTCAGCCAAGTGCTCGGGTCGGCCGGCGCCGCCGCTGGCGACGACCGGAATTGAGACGGCCCGGCTGACGGCAGCCGTCATCTCCAGGTCATACCCCTCCCGGGTTCCGTCGCGATCCATACAGGTCAGGACGATCTCGCCGGCGCCGAGCGATTCCACCTGCTGGGCCCAGGCCACCGCCTCGAGGCCGGTTGGCACGCGACCTCCGTTGACGAACACCTCCCAGACCTCGCGACCGTCCCGCCAGACCCGCTTGGGGTCGATATTGACAACGGTCGCACAGCTGCCGAGCCGGTCGGCTACGGCAGAAATGAGCTCGGGTGTACGGACGGCTGCCGAATTGATGCTCACCTTCTCGGCGCCGGCCTGGACGAGCCGAGCTGCGTCATCGAGCGTGCGGATGCCCCCGCCGACCGTGAAGGGCATGAAGATCGTTTCCGACACCCGGCGGACTACGTCGAGCATGATGTTCCGCTCTTCATGGCTTGCCGTGATGTCGAGAAAGACCAGTTCATCGGCGCCCTCTGCCTCGTAGCGGGCTGCGACCTCCACGGGATCGCCGGCATCCACGAGGTCGAGGAACTTCGTGCCTTTGACAACGCGTCCTTGCTCGACGTCGAGACAGGGGATGATTCGGGTTGCAAGCATGATGAGCTATTTTGAAAGGACACCAAAGTCTACCGCCGCAGGACGCGGCGACGGCTGACGATGGAAAACCTCGGCTATTCCATCGTCGGCGGAGTGGGCGAAGGCCATGGATGGCTTCGCCCACGGACCCTTTAGGTCACCCGATCCTCGTCGGGGCTCGAGGCCGTCGCATACCGACGCCGCGGGATGCGTCCTGCGAGAAACGCCTGGCGTCCGGCGGTGCAGGCATCCCGCATTGCAGCGGCCATCCGTAGCGGGTCGCGTGCCTGGGCGATCGCGGTGTTCAAGAGCACGCCGTCCACGCCAAGCTCCATGGCTTCGGCCACGTCGCTGGCGGTGCCAACGCCAGCGTCGACAATCACGGGGTAGGCCGGGTCACCATCCTTCAAGTATTCGAGACAGATCCGGAGAGCATTGGCATTCAAAATGCCTTGACCCGAGCCAATTGGGCTGCCCGCGGGCATGACACTTGCAGCACCAAGTTGCTTGAGGCGGCGGGCGATGACAGGATCGTCACTCGTGTAGACGAGCACGGTGAAGCCATCGGCGACGAGCCGCTCCGTTGCCTCGACGGTGCCGACGGGATCGGGCAGGAGCGTGCGGGAATCACCGAGGACTTCGAGTTTCACCCAGTCGGCGGCGGTGCTTCCCATGTCTCGGAGTAGCGCACGGCCGAGCTTCGCGACCCGCACCGCGTCATCGGCCGAATAGCAGCCGGCGGTGTTGGGCAGCAGGGTGTACCGGGCCAGGTCGAGGTGATCGAGGATGTTTTCACCGGCCGCGTTGACCAGCCGCTCGCGCCGGACCGCCACGGTCACGCAGTCCGTGCCTGACGCGGCGAGGCAGCGGGCCATTTCGGCATAGCTCGCGTACTTGCCGGTGCCGACAATCAGGCGACTCGAGAGCGTGATCCCTCCCACAACAAGCGGCTGGTCGGATGGCTGGGTCATCGATGCTTCCGCCACGCTTGCCTGATCCACGTCTAGCCACCCCCAACGAAGGTCACGATTTCAATCCGCTCCCCGCCGGTGAGCAAGCATTCGCCAAATTGGCCCCGCGGCACGACTTCGCCTTCGAGTTCCACCGCTATCGGGCGGCCCGCGACGCCAGCTTCTTCAAGCACGGCCAAGAGCGTTGCAGGATTTGGCAGCGGACGCGATTGCCCATTGACGGTGATTGCCAGTGGGTGATCGCTTGCCTGGACGCTCACGGCGCAACCCCGCCACGAGGCTTCGCGACATCGAGTAGCTGAAGCTCGGCAGCGATCGGCCGACTCCCAGACTGCTGGGCAGACCACGGGATGCCGTAGGCCACGCTGACCCCGGTCGAGGCATCGGTCACATAGATCACCGACTGGGCGAGACGGTTCCCCACGGCACCCGCAAACGACATGCGACCAGGGACCATGAGAAACTGCGGCGCCTTCACCTGGCCCGGCTTGAAGCCGAGATCTTTGAGGACGTTGTATCTGTAGGTGACGGTGAACTTGGCCGAATTCTGATTCAGGACGCCACCGGTGAGGTCACCGGTCTCAAAATCGAGCAGGAAGAATCCCTCCGTGCCACCATCCATGCTCGCCGAACACACGGCAAACTTCTCGTCGGCCACAGCCGACATCGCCTGCGCGATCGGGAGGCCGCCGCCGACGGCACCACTGCGGCCGATGACCGCGCCCGCTGCGAAGACGCCGATGAGGGTTGCCAGGCCGCAGGCAGCAGTCGCGATCTTTGAAACCATGGGAATGGTGCTCCAGGAAGTTGCGGGAGGCTACACACGAGATCGCGGTCCTCACCCATCCACTAGTGAACCCGATGGAGAGGCCCTCGTACAGGCTAAGGGTTCGCGGGCTTTTCCTGAGCCGACTTTTTGGCCGCAGGCTGAGCCTCGTCTGCTGGTGGCTTCTCAGCGGGTGGTGGCGGCGGAAGGAGCGCAGGCTCCGGCAGTGGCACGAGTTGTGGCCCGGTGTGTGTGCCGGCAACGATCGACTTCTCGCCGGGGACAAATGCAACGCACCAGACACTCGACTTCAGTCGCGCGGGCCCGACTTGCTCCGCCTTGGCCGCGGTATCCCAGAGCTTCACGGTGCCATCCATGCACCCGCTGGCAAGTCTCGCGCCATCGGCCGAAAAAGCGAGGCTCGTCACCCAGTCCTTGTGTCCTCCAAGTTCTCCAAGTGCCTTGCCATCGCTGGCAGCCCACAGGCGCACCGTTCGATCGGCGCCACTCGTTGCGAGCATCGAGCCGTCAGGCGCGAAGGCCACCGCCCAGACCGCGTCACCATGCCCTTCGAGTTTTGACTTCTCCGTGCCGGCCGTGACGTCCCAGAGCTTCACGAGTTTGTCGCTTCCGCCACTGGCGAGTGTGCCGCCATCAGGCGAGAAGGCAACGCAGGTAGCGGCGCCCGTATGGGCCGCAATCGATTTGGATTCAGCGCCGGTCGCCGTATCCCAGAGCACCACGGCTCCATCCGCGCCGGCCGAGGCCAGCCGCGCACCGTCTGGTGAGAAGGCAAGCGACCGCACCCAGCCCTTGTGCTTGACCAGATCGTGCTTCGGCTTGCGGGTGGCCATGTCCCACAGCCGCACAAGCCCGTCATAGCCAGCCGTGGCCACGAGCGACCCATCAGGTGACACCGCGACGGCCCAGACCGCCGTGGGATGCCCGGTCAACTCAAAGGCCTTTGTTCCATCGGGCACGTTCCAGGCCACGACATCGCCGGCACGGTACAGCAGACTCTCTCCTCCGGCGGTCAGGAGCAGCTTGCCATCCGGGGCGTAGTCGGCCGCGGTCACCCAGCGTGGGAAGTCTGCGAGTTTTCCCGTGGCCTGGGGCGAACCCGATTCAGCGGCCCATGCCAGAGTTGTTCCAGCCGCGACAGCGCCGAGGCACCACAGGGCTGTGAGACGCAGGAACGCGACCGAACGATGGCCGGGACGCGGGTGTGTGGCTGGCATGGCACGTTTGTCCCCAAGGCAAGAAATCCCGAGCGGTCGGCAACGAGCCGGCCGCAAGCTGGCTCGCGAAGGTGGTGGAGTCGCGCTTCGAGCCGACAGTATAGTGGCTCCGAAACGCGGCCGCCCGGCGATGCGGCACTGTGGCCAATCATGAGGGGCAGGGAAACATGAAGACGCTTGGGTATCTCGGGATCGACGTTGGCACGCAGGGGCTCTCGGTTGTTTTTGTCGACGAGCGCTTGCGGCTGCGTGGTTCAGGCGACGGCTCCTATGGCATGGTGCCCGGGCTGGGAACGGGCGAGTACGAACAGCAGCCGGCCGACTGGGAGCAGGCGCTCGCGAAGGCGATGGCCGACCTGCGAGGCAAGCTCGCGGGGCTTGGCATCGAGCCCGAGGTGCGAGCCATCGGAATCTCCGGCCAGATGCACGGCGAGGTGCTTAGCGACGCACAGGGTGAGCCGCTCGGGCCAGCCCGCCTCTGGTGTGATGGTCGCAATGAAGCCGAGGGACATGAGCTCACGGTCCTCCTTGGTGTGAAGTGCCCGAAACGGCTCACCGCCTCGCGGTGGCTGTGGACGATTCGAAACAGGCCCACCCTCGCCAAGCGGGTCGTTCACATCACGACGCCCGGCGGCTGGATCGCCCGGCGGCTGACAGGGCAGTGGACGCTCGGCATCGGCGACGCGTCGGGTATGTTTCCGATCGACCAGGCCACGCTCGACTACGACTCGAAGCGGGCTGCCGATTTTGATGCGCTGGTGGCCCGCACCATGCCCGCTGTCGCGCTGCCGTCGATTCGCGAGCTTTTTCCGGAGGTTCGCCAGGCGGGTGACGACGCGGGCTCGCTGGATGCCCACGGCGCGGCACTCCTCGGGCTTCCGCAGGGCATCCCCGTCGCCCCTGCGGAGGGAGATCAGCCCGCGGCGCTCGCCGGGTCGCTCGTCGCCAAGGCGGGCACCGTCTCGATGAGTTTTGGAACAAGTGTCGTGGCCAACTCGGTTGGTGACCGCCCGTTTCAAGGCGTGAGCGCGGCTGTTGATCACTTCTGCGCTGGCGACGGCAAGCCAATCAACATGGTGTTTCTGAGAAATGGCACCACCGCTATGAACACGGTCGTGGGAATGTTCGGCGGTGTTCTGTCCGCTGGGTGTGATCCCTTCGCAGCCCTCATGCCGCTCGTCCTCGACGCCCCAGACGACTGCGGCGGCCTCCTTGCGCTACCGTTCATGGACGACGAGCCAGGCCTCGGTGTCTCCCGCGGCGGCACCGCCTGCCTCGTGGGCCTCGATGGAGAGAACGCGACGCCCGGCACAGCCGCCAAAGCGATGCTCCTGGCGACGATCTTCGACCTTCGCATGGGCAGCGATGTGCTCGATGCCCAGGGATTTCCGCGGACAGAGATCGTTCTCTCGGGAGGCCTCGTCAAGACACCCGCCCTTGGCCAGATCGTCGCCGACGTATTTCGCACGCCCGTCGTCATCCTCGATGGCGCCGCTGAAGGCAGCGCGTTCGGCGCCGCACTGCTTGCGGTGTACCGCGATCGGTGCCGCGCCGCCGCCGCACCCTCGTGGGAGTCTTTCCTGGCTGACCGTGCGCCCACGCCAGCGCATCGATTCACCCCCCGCGCCGCGTCTGCCGCCACGCTCGACCACTCCTACACTCGCCACCGTCGCCTCGTGGCAGTGCATGGCGAACTGGGGCGTGCAGTAAACCGCTGATCAAGTCTCGCGTTCCATGAGGCAACGCGGCTCGGGGTTGCCCGTGCCATGGTGCCGGACGTTCGCTACGGCCCTCCAGCCCTTCGCTCACTCGACGAAAACTGCTCTTCGCCATCCTGGCTTCGCTTGTTTTCCACGCCGGCTCCATGACACGGGCAACCCCTCGCGGGTGACACCTGCCGTTTGGGGAGGCTCGGGGCGGGGGCGGCGGCGCGACAGCCAGAGCGTCCGGCGATGTGTCATGAACCGCCCCGAACCGGCGCCCAACGCGAAGACGCCCCTACCGCACGGCGAGCATGCGCTCCAGCGCGGTGACGGCCCAGCGGGCGGTTTCGTCGTCGACACGGATGACGTTCACAGGCTTGCCCTGCTCGAGGTGCTCAAGGCTCCAGCAGAGGTGGGCCAGATCGATGCGGTACATGGTCGCGCACATGCAGACGGTGGGTGACAAGAAACAGATCGTCTGCTCGGGGTGCGCCGTCTCGAGCCGCTTGACAAGATGCAGCTCGGTGCCGATGGCCCAGGTGGTGCCCGGGGGGGCTTCCTCAACCTGACGCACAATGTAACTCGTTGAGCCGACGAGATCGGCCTTGTCCACCACCTCCATCGAGCACTCGGGGTGAACCAGGATTTTTACGTGTGGGAGATGCTGCCGGATCGCGTCGACATGCTCTGGTCGGAACATCGCATGCACGCTGCAATGGCCTTGCCAGAGGATGACGCGGGTTCGCTCGAGTTGCTCACTCGAGTTGCCGCCGAGCGTGGGGTCGTGCGGATTCCAGAGGGCCATTTCTGACACGGGGATGCCCATCGCGCGGGCTGTGTTACGGCCCAGATGCTGGTCCGGAAAAAACAGAACCCGCCGCCTGCGAGCGAAGGCCCACTCGAGCACAGCGCGGGCGTTGCTGGACGTGCAAACGATGCCGCCGTGGTGGCCGCAGAACGCCTTGAGGCTGGCGGTCGAATTGATGTACGTGACGGGCGTGATGTCGGTGGTGTCGATGACAGTGCCTAGGTCTTCCCACGCATCTTCCACCTGTTCGATGCCCGCCATGTCAGCCATCGAACAGCCAGCGGCCATGTCGGGGAGGACCACGTTCACGCGACGGCCGCCGCGGGCCGCCACGACCTCGGGCCGGTTCGCCAGGATGTCTGCGGTCTCGGCCATGAAGTGGACGCCACAAAAGACGATCGCTTCGCAGGTGGCTCGTTCTGCGGCGCTGCGGGAAAGCTGGTAGCTGTCGCCCGTCAGGTCGGCATGGGCGATCACACCATCTTGCTGATAGTGGTGCCCGAGGATCACGAGCCTGGACCGCATCCGCGTGCGGACCGCCTCGATCCGCTCCTGGAGCAGGTCGTCTGGGAGGCTCCTGTAGACCTGAAACGAGCTCGCAGGCGGCACGTCGGGGGGTGCGGCAGTGGTCATGCTCCAAGTATAGATGGCTCATGCGGAACCCGCCGCGGACGTTATACTTCGGCCAATCAACTCTGTTCGATCCCCACCCTCACGAAAGACGACGGCGGAGACATGGCACGAAAGACGGTAAGCATCAAAGCAAAGCGGGCCGAGGTGGAGGCAGCCGAGGCCCGCGGAACCGCCGCCCCGAAGAAGGCCACGAAGAAAGCGGCCGGCGACAAGCCTGCCAAGGTGAAGAAGGAAAAGGCCGTCAAGGATCCGAAAAAGCCCGCGGCCAAGAAGCCGAGCCGTCGGAAGGTGGCCAAAGTGGCCCGCATGAAGGCCTACTGGGGGGTATTCACGCAGGGCTGGAAGCGCCTCGCGATGTTCGAGTATGCCGACAAGAAGGCGGCCGACAAGAAGGTTGCCGAGTTGATCGCGTCCTCACGAACGCACCACATCGTGCAGCTCGTGAAGGAGCCGATCACGGAGTGATTCTTCTCGCCTGACTGAGGAATTCCAATGGCACTGCTTCGCTGGATGATTCTGACCCTCTGCATCCTCGCACTGGCGGGCTGCTCTGAAGGGAAGGCCAAGAAGAAATCCACTTCGACGAAGGGCACGGCCGAGGCGACAGCGACCGCCGCCGAGGCGCCGCCCGAAGTCGACACAAACTCGGGCCTCAACCTTGATGGGAACCGCGTGCGGGTCTTTTCGCCTGCGGGATGGCGTCGGGCGTCGCGGTCTGCGGAGTATCTCGTTCGCTATCAAGCCAAACCGCAGGGGGCCTATCCATCGGTGGTCGTCGTGGCGGCAGATGCCCCCGATGGATTCACAGCAGTCACGTCGGAGAACCAAAAGGGATTTGTCGCTGCTGTGGCGGCTGGTTTGGCCAAGGATTTTGGCGGTGAGGGGAAGCCAGCACTCAAGCGAAACGCAGTCGCAGCCACGGTCGGTCCGCACCATGCCGTGACGTGGTCGGCCACGGGAGAGGCCAAGCTCGACAGCATCGCCAAGAAGATCGATCGGGAGTGTCTGGCCGTCGTGGTCGGCGGGCGGATGTATACGGTGGAGGCCTGGGCTCCAACCGGGAAACTCGACGGCAAGGCCAAGTCAGCGGCCCGCGCAGTGGCTGCTGCCCTGGCCGTGCCGTCCGACGATCCGATCGAGCCGCTTGTGCCCTTAGAACCTGAGCCAGCGGCACCTCCTGAGCCGCCAGCGAAGCCCGAGCCCGCAGCGAAGGCGGCGGCAGTGCCAGCGAAGCCGCTACCTCCAGCGAAGTAGGTTCAGACCCAGGGGCTGTGCCAGTCGCCCCAGGCTTCGAGATAGCGAGCGAGACCAGGGCTGTTGGCAGCATGCGCCTCAATCCAGCCTCGAGCATGCTCGATCAGGGCTTGTTCTCGTGCAAGGTCGATGTCGCCTGCCACGACGCGGCTTCGAAGGAACACGAAATAGGTGTCGAGGACGTCGCCGCGGCAGTAGTCGTGGATCTGTGCCTTGCGATCGGCATCCCAGAGATCCTGAACCATGTGGCCAGCAACGTCCATCTTGCCGGGCTTGCCGATGAGGTTTGCAGCGAGCGACAGGCCGCCGTTGAATCGACTGGCCCCAGAGTTGGTGAGCCACTCGTGAAGATCAAAATGGGCCGCCGTATTGTAGCGGTAGCGGGGCTGATCAAAATTGCGTGCGTCCTCGGCAAACCAGTCGGGAATGGCAATCCCGTAGCGGAAGGCGCACAGTTCGAGCAGCGGCATGTCGAATCCACGCCCGTTGAAGCTCACGAGCCGCGGCCGTCGGTAGCGTCGCCAGCCTTCCCAAAACCGCCGCGTGATCTCGTGCGGCCGCGACTGTTCTTCATCGAGGGCCACGAGGTCTTGGAGCGCGAGGTCGCCCCCGACCTTGGCGATCACCAGCGACACCGGCAGCTGAAAGGTATACGGGATGAAATCCTTACCCGTCTCTGCCTGAAGCTCACCGCGGTACCGGGCGATCGCCTTCTCGGGTGAGAGTTCGTCAGACGGATACTTGAGCCGCGAGACGAGTGGCCCATCGGCCACGCTCTCGATATCAAAAACGAGGTACTTGGGATCGGCAGTTGCCATTGTGTTCACCGTCTGGCGAGCGGGTGGGCCAGCGAGAGCCAGGCTCCGTCAGCCTTGCTCGATGCGACCGACTGCTCGATGAAAAACATCCCCTCCACGCCATCACGGATGTTGGGGAACACCGTGTTGACCGTCTCGAACGGGCGACCCGTGAGGGCCAATTCCATCGCGTCGAAGCCGGCCCGGTAGACATTGGCAAACGCCTCAAAAAAGGCTTCGGGATGGCCCGACGGAAGCCGGCATGCTCCTCGGCCCGCGTCGTTTGTGAACGGCGCGTTGGGATCGCGGGTATAGAGCTGATGTGGCTTTCCGTTATGGCGGACGAGCATCTTGTTGGGCTCTTCCTGATGCCATTCGAGGCTGCCGAGCGTGCCGTCGATTTGGATGCGGAGATCGTTTTCGCGGCCATGGCTGATCTGTGATGCCGTGACGGTGCCGAGGGCCCCGTTCTGGAAACGAATCACCGCATGGCCGTAGTCGTCAAGCGGCCGATCGGGCACGAAAATCTTGAGGTTGGCCGCGATCTTCTCGGGGAGGAGGCCGCTCATGAACCGGCCAAGGTTGTAAGCATGGGTTCCGATGTCGCCAAAGCAGCCGGCGGCCCCGCTTTTGGTGGGATCGGTTCGCCAGGCAGCCTGCTTCTGCCCTTCGCTTTCAAGACGCGTTCGCAGCCAGCCCTGGATGTACTCCGCACGGATCGCCTGAATCTCGCCAAGTTCGCCCGAAAGGATCATCTCCCGGGCCTGCCTCACGAGTGGATAGCCCGTGTAGTTGTGCGTGACCACAAACACCTGCTTCGAGGCCATGGCGAGCTTCGCCAGCTCTTCGGCTTCGGCAAGGGTGAGCGTGAGCGGCTTGTCGCACACCACCTGGAAGCCGGCTGCGAGCGCCGCCTTGGCCACGGGAAAGTGCATGTGGTTCGGTGTGGCAACAGTCACATAATCGATTCGCTCACCTTCTGGGAGCTTTCGCTCGGCGTCAAACATCTCCTGGTAGGAACCGTAGGCACGATTCGCTGGCACGTCATAGTCGGCCGCACTGGCTTTCGAACGTGCTGCGTCGCTCGAAAAAGCACCGGCAACGAGTACCGCGCGGTTGTCGAGAACAGCCGCTGTGACATGCACCCGGCCGATGAACGAGCCCTGACCTCCCCCCACGATCCCCATCCGCAGCTTCCTGCCAAGCTCGCCGTTGGTCGCCATCGCCATCTCCCCTCGAGGTCCGCGTGCTCTCCGCCGGCCCGGCAGCGTAGCACACGCTCGGGGGCGTTGGCAGCGGTCGGGCGCCTCGTCGGTTGCCCGTAGCGCCTCGCCACCCCTACGATGACGCTTTTCAGACTGTCGAGATTTGCATGGGTTTCCAAGACCGAGGCTATTTCCGTACAGCGACTGCCCGCGGCGCTGCCGACTGGTCGGCTGTGAACACGATCATCGCGCTGTCCGCGGCGGTCTGGCTGGCCAACTTCATCCTCGCCGGCAATCTGTTTCGGGAAGTCGTGTCGCTCCCGTTTTCGCTGAACGATGCCTTATCACTGAAGGCAAATCTTTTCAGCAAGCCCTGGCAGGCCTGGCAGCTTCTGACCTACGGCTTCTTGCATGATGGGCCGAGCCTCGAATCGCCAGGCTACCCATACAACATCTGGCACATCGTGTTCAACATGCTCACGCTTTGGTTCTTCGGGCGACCGGTCGAGGCGGTCTTGGGGAAAGGCGAGTTTTTGCGATTCTATTGCGTTGCGATTGTGATGGCCGGCCTGGCGTGGGTCGTGGGAGAGCAGTTTTCTGGAGGCGCCAGCCGGGGCCCGTTGCCCGTCCTCGTGGGCGCGTCGGGAGGTGTCATGGCGGTGGTGGCCGTCTTCATTTGGTACTACCCACGTGAGACCATCCTCATCTACGGCATACTTCCCGTGCCTGCCTGGGCGATGGGGGTGCTCTTTCTCATCATGGACATCCAGGGCGCGAGGAACCACTCGAGCGAAGTCGCTCACGTCGCCCACCTGGCAGGCGCCGCCTTCGGGGCCGTCTACGCCTGGCGGCGCATGAATCTCTCCGGTCTGACCGATTGGGCCGGCCAGTTCCTGGGAAAACTCCGCCCGCCGCGGCTACGGATTGCGCGGCCGGAGGAGGATCGCACGAATGCCACTGGCTGGCCTGACGAGACTGATGTTCCGCTCGATCAGGAAGTCGATCGCGTCCTCGAAAAGATCAGCCGCTCCGGTGAGGCAAGCCTCACCCCGAGCGAGCGAGACACGCTCACCCGCGCGAGCCGCCGCCTCAAGGACCGCCGAAGGTAGCGCTACCGCGCTGCGGGCGCGGGCAGGGCGGCGGTGCGTGTGGCGGGGAACGCCTGGGCTCGAAGCTCATCGATTGCCGCGAGCAACTGGGAATACTTGGTGTCGTCCGGCTGGCCGGCGTTCACGCCGCGGGCCACGCCGGCCGTGTCAATCAAGAGCACGTTGGGCTCGTCAGGAACGATTCCAAAACCCTGCCGCATGGCGTCTTCGTAGTCGAGCCACACCGGCAGGTGAGGTGACCCCTTGCGGATCTGCGACCGAACCAGTCCGCGGAGCATCGTGGGCACTTCCGGCACGCATGCGACCGGGATCACATGCACGTCGGGAATCGGTACGCCTGCCGGCCAGCCGGCGATGCCAATGACCGGCTGCTTCGCCCGCTCGGCGGGGGCGGCTTCGACAGCGGATGGGTGGTAGTGGGTATGGAGCTTCCGCCCGAGATCGACCGCTGCCTCGGCCCCGTGCCGGCCCGCGTAGACGAGCACGACCACGTGGCCTCGCAGGGCGGCGGTCTCGCAGCGCTTCTGAAACTGATCCTCCATGACGAGGGCTACAGGCCCCTCGGAGGCCATTGCGGTGGCATTCGCGAAGAGCACCGCTGCCAGGGCGACGGGAAGGAATCGCATGGTGTTCATGATCACACCTGAGGAGGGAGGATTCGGTTTGGGTCAGGGGAGGTACCGCGCGTGCCGCAGCGACGCAAGGTGGAATCCGGACACCGGTCCAGCGATCAGGCCGCGAGTCGCGCGGCTGCGGTTTTGATGTCAGCATCATCGAGGCCGGCGCAATCTGAAGCCGTCGCTTCATCGACGGGCTCGGCGGGTCGCAGCCAGGTGAGGACAGCCGGCAAGACAATGAGCGACGTAAATGTGCAGCATGTCACGCCGAGCGTGAGAAGCCGTCCAAGGCTTTCGAGCCCGCGGTGGCTTGCGACCATGAGGGCACCGAAGCCGAGGATCGTCGTGAGGGCGTCGACCAGGACAGAGTTGGCCGTCGAGGCGCTCATTCGATACGGGCCCGGCCGCTCCAAATAGTCGTGCACCACGTGGACGCCGTAATCCACGGCGATCCCGAGCACCAACGGAATACCGATCAGATTGGCCGGGTTGAGGTCGAGCCCGACCAATCCCATCAGGCCGAGCATCTGCACAACACCCACAAGGAGCGGCAGCACCGCCAGGAGCGAATGCCGGATACTCCGGAAGTCCAGCCAGAGGACAAACAAGATCACCGCGAGGGCCGAGATGCCGGCCTGCTCGTAGCTCCGCTTCATCTCGAGCGACGCTTCATACGCCTGGAGCGGATTGCCCGTAGCCCGTTGATCAACGCTGCGGACATCGTGGACAAACCGTTCGAGCGATTCGAAATTCCAGATGTCACCGCGGCCGTAAATCTTGAGGAGGTGGCGTCCACTCGAGCCCACGAATCGTTCCACGAGACTCGGCGGCAGGTCGTCGAGCGCCGGTGGCTGGGGATCGGAGACTGCAGCTAGGGCGTGGAGCCGACTCAAAAGCTCGCCGGCCGCCCGCTGCTGGAATGCTGCGAGTGCCCGGTAGCACTCTTCGGGCCCCTTCGTACGAAGGCTCTCTCGGGCCCGTTCGAGGTGCCACGCCGTCCGCAGGCCACCCGGTCGCTTGGCCACCTCTGACTGTGCCCAGGCAAGCGTCTCCCCAAGGGCTTCGAGGCGGTCCACCGGAATCTCTGGAGGCCGCTCTGGCAGTTGGGCAAGCCGCTGGCCGATCCGTTCGATCGTGGGCCGCTTGAGATCCTCGTCGACGGGGAGGAGTGAGGCGATCTCATCCACACGTTCCACGCTCGGGAGCGCCATAAGCTGCTCCTTGCGCTCCAGAAGCTGCTCGCGGGAATCGGCAATCGAGAGGGCGTACCAAACGCTCTGGTCGCACTCGGAAAGCAGACGCTTCTCGACCTTGACACTCTCGAGGCCATCGGCCTGGAGATTGAGAAGATTGTGGTCGTAGTCGAGCTCATGGAGCCCGCCGGCGAGGGCCAGCGAGCACGCGACGGCGGCGAGTGTCACGAACCGGGGGTGCCGCATGAGCGGAGCCAGCCAGGAGTGGACTGGCACGGGCTCCGGAATCTGCCGCCCGAGGGAGCCTCGGTCGATGACTGCGATGACGGCCGGCAGGACGAGCAACTCGGCCGCGGCGCAGAGCAGGATGCCGCCACCCGCGATGAGACCCAGCTCCGCAACGCCCACGAAACTCGTGAGCGCCGCCGCGAAAAAGGCGACGGCCGTCGTGATCGCACCGGTGAGAATACCGGGGGCGACAGCGCCGCTCGTGGAAAGCAAGGCATCGTCACAGCCCATGCCGTGGCGTCGGCATTCAAGGTAGCGGCCGATGTAGTAGGTGCCGTAGTCGATGCCGACCCCGATCATCGTCACGGCAAAGGTGACGCTGAGAATGTTGAGATGGCCGACGCTGACCGTCGCCCAGCCGAACGCCCATGCCATACCAATCACGAGCACTCCATTTGCCATGAGCGCATGACGGAGCCCGCCAAAGCCAATCACGATGATGATGATGACGGCCACGAGCGACAGGACGCTCGCAAAAATCATCGACTCTTGGCTCGTTCGCATCTCGTCGTCTTCCATCACCGGCAGACCGGTGAGGCCGATCGTGACACCGGGATGATGCTCTCCGACGCGGCCGATGATCTGCCGCAATTCGTCGGTCGCCTGGGACGCGCCGGCGAAGCCGCCTCCTTGCTTGGCCAGCCGCAGCAGGACAAACCCGAGCTTGCCCTCCTTGGCGAGAAGGTGCTCGCTCGAGAGATCATGCAGCGTCGAAAGCGATTCTGGCATGCTCGGCCAGGGCGATGTGTATTCCGGTGGCCGACCGGTCGGGCGGGTAGGTGCCTCGAGGCTGGCAAGCAGGCTCTCGCTCAATCGCTCGAGGGCTGCTGCAGGCTGCTCGCTTCCGACGGGTTGATTGGCCGCCCCAGCGACCATTTGGCTCGCAAGCCCCGCCACCATCGTGCCCACCCGCAGCTGTGCCCAGCCGCCTTCGATGATTGGCTCCGTCTGCTCGATGAAGCCGTCGAGCGCCGTGAGGTCGGCCGGGGAGAGGTAGTGGAGTCCCTTGGACCGGATCTGCGAGAGATCGACCTCGTGAAGCACGGAGCGGAAGAGATCCTTCTCTTCGTCAACGGCTCGGGAAAGGGCGCCGAGCACGCCGATGACCTGCTCACGCGACTCTCCTTCAACGACGATGACCGCATCGTCGTCTTCGCCAAACTCGCGGATGTAATCGATCCAAAGTTTGTTGTAGTCACTGTCGGGATCGAGCAGGTCGATGCGGCTCACTTTGTAGCCAAGGTGGCCCACGGACCACGCGGCGGCGCCAGCGGCTGACGCAATGGCCAGGACGACGACAAGCCACGGCTGTGCCAGGCACACACGCGTCCAGGCCACGAGGCCGCGCGCGAGCAGAGAGGTGGGATGGCCAACAGGCTGCCTGCCTGACGGCGGGTCTGCGGGCGCGGGATCGTGAAGTATGAGCATCGAGCGAGGGGCAGTGGGGCTGCGAAGCAGAGAAGGGACGTTAGGAAACAGCAGCCTGTAGGCCAAGAGACGATCGACCAAAGCCCCCCGCAAGCGGTGCCGCCTGCCGTCGACGGCATCCATCTACCCCCGCCACCCTGGCAACCGAAGACTGCCGTGGCATCCGATCGGTCCCATCTCCCACAGGTGCCCCATCCTTCGGCAGGAAGCCAAACTCAAACTCCACCGTGCGTGGAGCTGGCAAGCTGGGAAGATGGCGTCGACCTCCCGAATCGTGACGAAAATTCATTGGGCATCGAGTGTCCGGTCCGCCGAACAACAAGGGTGGGAGTGGTGCCGGGGCGGCGCCGCTCACGGGTGGCATGATGAGGGGGGACTAGCATGGCCGCGCGGATCGCCTGGGCGATTCTGTCGGGGATGGTCTGTCTGGTGGCAGGTGTGACTGTGGCCGCGGAGCGGACATCGTCGCCTGGGCTTACCACGGCACTTGCAGATGCGGGCTCAGCTGGCCGCGACTCATGTCGCCGCGCGCTCGAAGCCCTTCCCGATGAACGCATGACGGCGGATGATCGCCGCATCATTGAGCACTTCGAACGAGCCACGACGCTCTACCGACGGCTCCCTGCAGAGACCATTCTGTGCGATGCCGCACTGCTTGAGTTCGTGCTCACCAAGCCTGAAACACTCGTTGATGTGTGGCGTGTCCTGGGTATCAGCCGCGTCTCACTCGACCCGACAGAGCCTGGTTGCTGGCGGCTCGCCGACGGCTATGGAACCGAGGGAACTGTCCGGCTCGTCCATCACGAGCAAGGGCCTGAGGGCAGCGTTTTCGTCTATCACGGCAATGGCGGCTACAACGGACCGCTGACACCAAAGCACCTGACGGGATCGTGCCTGATCGTCGTCCGCCATCAACCGCTGGTCGTCGAGGGGCGGATGGCGCAGCGGATGGAGGTCGAGGCATTCCTCGATGTCGATGGGCTTGGCCTCGAGATCGTGACCCGTACGCTCCAGCCCCTCATCGTGCGGAGTGCCGCCGCGAACGTCCATGAGATCGGTCTCTTCGTGAGCCAGCTCGCCGCTGCCGCACAACGGAATCCAGCCGGCATGGCCGTCCTCGCCGAGCAGCTTCCTCGCACGGGCCCGGCCGACAGGCGCACGCTCAGTGCCCTCGCATCAGGGAGGCGCGGCACCGCGGGGAAAGCACCATTGGAAGCCGACGTCAGCGAAGAGCTGGCCGCCCGCTGGATGACCGCCGAAGACCTCGACGCGGTGCGTCAGTAGGGCATCGGCTCAGCGGGCAGATGCCACGTCGCTTTCAGTAGCCGTCCCAGGGGCCGCGAACGGCGTTCACACCGAATTGGACCGTATCGCTGGGCTGTGTCGGGGTGGGCAAGAAGCCTGCACCACCGCCGGAAATGGCGCCCGGGCCTGGGTAGGGCCGGCGGAACTGATGGTAGATCGGCATCACCCGCGAGCTCGGTACTCCCCACGAGTATTGCGTCTGAAACTCAGCCGTCGGTGGCACGACCAGCGCGATGGGCCGTCCCTCGGCAGGGTCATACCAGGCGCTGTGCCAACTCTTGCCTTGGCTGCGGAGGAAGTACCGTTTCTCGATTGTGTCGTGCTTGTGGTAATGCCCGGGCACGCAGTGGCTGCAGAGGCCCGGCCCACAATGCTTGCAGTGGTTGCCTCGGCAGCCCTGCTGGCACGGACCGGGGCAGCACTGCTCCTGCGGACAGCAGTTTTGGCAGCCAGCATGGTGCCCGCGGTGCGGATGCCCGCCCAGGCCAATCCGCTGGCTTGCGATGAGACATACCGCGAGGCCGGCCAGGGCCATGACGATTCGTGTTCTTCGGTGCTGCACGTGCATGATCCTTCTCCTCACCACCAATAGGCGCGTACGGTCGTCCGCATGCCCGTCACGCCGGCGGGCCGCACGTACTTCCGGCGGTGCTGGTACAGAAATTCGTGGGGCATGAACGGGGGATACGTGTTCCAGGTGTGGCCCACGCGGGGCGGCACGGGCCGCGGCGAGACATAGAGTTGGGCGCCCATCGCGGGCGACGGCCCGACCGGCACCGGAGGCGTATAAAAGTTGTAGAACACGTCAGGTGTCGGGCCCTCGACGCCGCCGTCAATTGGCAGGGCGATCGCGGCGGACTCTGCAAGGCATCCGACGGTGACAACCGCGGCCAAGAGCGAGCGGCGGACGGCGCATGAGCGTGGCATCGATGAATCTCCCACAACGAGGGCACCACACGGTCGATGGACTTGGCAAGTGGCCCGGCGCCCCCAACATGGGAAAGGTCGGCGAGATGCGAGTCGGCGCATGACTGCGGGGCTATTCCCATGGGCCCATCTGCCCGACAGTCACACCTTCCCACGGCGCATGTTCGCTAGTGATCGCCAACTGAATCGGGCATCAGCCTCGCCCGGACCGGCAAACTCGGCCCCACTTGCCAAGTCGGCTCGCGACAATCAAAGTCACGGTTTTCAGCAAGTTCTTCGCGGGATTGACATGGCCAGTGCCACCAAAGTCAAGCGGGTCCGTGCCTCCCAGGCGCGGGGTGAGGCCACGTCAGCCGAGACACCGGCCGAGTCGCCGAAGGGCCACGACGGCGTGGCGGCGCCGGTGCCGACCAAGCGGCGGGCCACGGCCCAGACTCTTGCCGCCGGCCAGCGGGACATTTCGGTCAGCGAGTTTTTTGCCAAGAATCGCCACCTCCTCGGCTTCGACTCGCCGCGCAAGGCGCTCCTCACGAGTGTGAAGGAGGCGGTCGACAACTCGCTCGATGCCTGCGAGGAGGCGGGCATCCTCCCCGAGATTTGGGTTCACATCGAGCAAGTGGGCGACAGCGGCAATCGCTACCGCATGGGCGTGCAGGACAATGGTCCCGGCATCGTCCGCAAGCAGATTCCACTCATCTTCGGGAAGCTGCTCTACGGCTCGAAGTTTCATCGCCTGCGAATGAGTCGCGGCCAGCAGGGCATCGGCATCTCCGCTGCCGGAATGTATGGCGTGCTGACCACCGGCAAGCCGGTGAAGATCATTTCAAAAATCGACACCAAGCAGCCGGCCCACTACTACGAGCTACGGATCGATACGAAGACCAACCAACCCGAGATCTTGAACGGCAAGGGGGAAGGGGTCGACATCCCGGTAGGCAAGGGGGGTGCCGAGCTCATGAAGAAGCACTCCATTGAATGGGTCGCGGAAAACGACCGTGGCGAATCGATCAACCACGGCACCCGTGTGACGATCGAAATGGAGGCCAAGTTTCAGCGGGGCAAGGGGAGCATCGAGGAGTACCTCGAGC
Source organism: Planctomycetota bacterium (assembly GCA_031403195.1). GTDB lineage: Bacteria > Planctomycetota > Planctomycetia > Pirellulales > UBA1268 > QWPN01. The sequence continues at coordinate 34,721 of JANNSZ010000089.1, forward strand.
AGACGGCCATCTCGAATCCGCATGTTCGGATTCACTTTATCGGGCCGGATGGTCAGGAGCGGATTCTCGAACGGGCGAGCGGTGAGTTGCCGCCAGAGCCCAAGGAGATCAAGCCGCATCCGTATGGCATCGAGCTCGGCCGGCTCGTGACGATGCTCCAGGAGCATCCCAAGATCACGGTCGCACAGTTTTTGACGCAGTCTTTCTCCCGCGTCTCGCACGGCACGGCGAAGAAGCTCTGCAATATGGCCAAGCTCTCCACCCGTGTTACGACGGGTAAGCTCGGCCGCGGCGAGGCGGATGCACTCTATAAGGCGATCCAGGACACTAAGATTCCGCCGCCGGCGACAGACTGTGTCGTGCCGATTGGCGAGCAGCGGCTTCTGGCAGGGCTCCGACAGGTGGTGCCAGGAGAGTTTTTCACGGCCGCCACGAGGCCTCCCTCGGTCTACCGTGGCAATCCATTTGTGATCGAGGCAGCGCTTGCTTACGGCGGGGGCGTGGCCACACAGAAGGTGACGCGAGAGGCTCTCGCGGAGCTTGCCGGTGAGAGCGACGCCCGGAGTCTGCGGCAGTTTCTCACCACGACCTTTGCCGGTGTCGGGGCAGAGGGGGCGGATAAGATTCTTGCCGAGGCGAGCCTCGCCCCACGACAGTCACCTTCGAAGCTCAAGAAACAGGAGCTCGACGCGCTCCACGAGGCGATGCAGCATGTGAGCGTCGAGGAGGGTCAGAGCATGACGGTGATGCGGTTTGCCAACCGTGTGCCGCTCCAGTTTCAGCATGCTGCCTGCGCGGTCACGCAAACGATCCTCTCGACCAACTGGCGGTCCTACGGCCTTTCGCAGTCTCGCGGCAGTCTGCCATCGGGGCCAGTCACGATGATGGTGCATGTGGCGAGCGTGTGGGTGCCCTTCACGAGCGAATCGAAGGAGGCGATTGCCCATTACCCCGAGATTCAAAAGGAGATTCGCCTTGCCCTTCAGGCGGTTGGTCGCAAGCTCGGGATGTACCTCCGACGCCGGCTGCGCGTCGCGCAGGAAGGCCAGCGGCGGACCATCTTCCTGCGATACCTCGGCGAAGTGGCCACGGCCGTGTCGCAGATCAACGGTGTCGATCGGGCCAAGCTCTACGAGCAACTCCTTGCGGTCGCCAAGAAAAAGACAGCCGAGGCCGACACCAAGCTCGACGACCGCGGCAAGACGATCGATGAGGAAGACGATCTCGACCTCGGCGAAAACTGCATCATCGTGTCGCAGGAATCGATACCCGAGCCCGCCGCACCGGCGCCTGCAACAAAGCCCCGCCGACGGCGCGCGAAACAATAGGGCCCCGGAGCCGTTTCACCGAGTGAGCGTCGCGGCTCGGGGTTGCCCGTGCCATGTCGCCCGACGTTCGCTTCGGGCATCCTGCCCTTCGCTCTCTCGACGGAAACCGAGCTTCGCCATCCTGGCTGCGCTCGATTTCCCACGCGGGCTCCATGGCACGGGCAACCCCGAAGCGGATGCTTCCGTTATCGTGACCGGACGTATTCAGTATCCAATTCCAAGGTGCCTTCATGCGGTTTCGATTTCTTGCAAACCTGATCGTGGTTGCAGTCCTCTCGATCGTGGGTGGGACCTCGTATGGCTACGACCCGCTCGAAGTGCCGGCAGCTGAACCGCCTTTGCCAGTTGACCTCGATGTGGAGGATACGAAACGGGATCGGACCATTCCGATTCGCGTTTTCCTTCCGCCTGATGCCGGGACGCAGGTGGTAGCGGCGCCCGTGGTCCTCTCCAGTCATGGCCTGGGTGGCTCGCGCCAGATGGGGGCCTACCTTGGCCGCCATTGGGCAGCGCGTGGGTATGCCGCCGTGTTCCTGCAGCACCCCGGCAGTGATACCTCCGTGTGGCAGGATGTGCCGCGTGGTCAACGGATGCAGGCGATGCGCGAGGCGGCCTCGGCGAAGAATCTCCTTCTGCGAGTCGAGGATGTCCCTGCGGTGCTCGATCAGCTGACTGCATGGTCAACCGAGAAAGGCCATGCCTTTGCAGCGAGACTTGATCTGGCTCGCGTCGGCATGTCGGGCCATTCCTTTGGCGCCCAGACCACGCAGGTGGTCGGTGGCCAGCGGCTGCCACTTGTTCAAAACCGTTTCGTCGAGCCCCGCATCAAGGCAGCCGTCATCATGAGCCCTGGAGTTCCCCAGGGGCGTCGGGATCCAGCCGACGCCTTTGCCGATGTGACGATCCCGTGGCTTCTCATGACGGGTACGCATGACACGGCGGCGATCGGTGGCCAGACGGTGGAATCGCGGCTGGCCGTGTTTCCGGCGCTTCCAAAGGGACACGCCTACGAGCTCGTCCTCGAGAAGGCTGAGCATTCGGCGTTCACTGATCGCCCGCTCCCAGGCGACCGCGAAACTCGCAACCCCAACCATCACCGGGTGATCCTGGCGCTCTCGACGGCCTTCTGGGACGCCTTCCTGCAAGAGGATGCCGAGGCCCGTGACTGGCTCGACGGTGACGGCCCGAAAATGGTTCTCGAGAAGGGCGACCGCTGGCAGCGGAAGTGACGGGTAGCGTCCGTCAACACCCGGGTCGCAAGATCCTGGCCCACATCGGTGAGCCGGTGGAGCCGCCACCGGTGTCGCCCGCGCGAGGCCCGCCCACTGAATGGGGTGAGCTCGTGCAAGTCCACTTTCGACCGTGATGGCGTCCAGACTTCTCCTGACGAACTGCCCGTAATCGACATCCACTCGCTCTGATGTGCCTCCCAAGGCGCGCGTAAAGATGAACTGCACCCAGTGCGAAAAACCGTCCCACAACGTGCACGTTCGTGAACGTCCGAGGCCGTTGGGCATCCCGCAAGACCGCCGCTTGACGCCTCGGCTACGATCAGACGATGGTCGTCAGCCGTCCACTCGTTGCACAAGGGCCGTTGGCCGTCCTATCCTTCGCTCAGGAATCGATCAGCCGCCGTCACCACGTTGCCGAAGTGCCATTGGCCGTCCTATCCTTCCGTTGCCCGGTCGATGGCCTCGTAGGTCCAGACCCCGATCTCCTTTTGGATGCCGCACAGCGCGATCTTCAGGCCGGGGCATTCAATCGTCATCTCGATGATTTTCGTGCCGCACATGTCGATCCGCTCGATCAACGACGGGCTGTTGAACCGCTCGATCGCGTCGCTGGCGATGGCCATTTCCTCCGGTGTAGGTTCGTACCGCTCGTTGACCGCATAGATTTCGTTGCAGCGGAAATCGCCCGCCTGGGGCCGCTTGACGATGGCGTACCTGTACCGCTTGGCAAAGAAGTAGAGCGACCGCTCACCGTGGGCGATTTCCGGGAGGAATTCCTGGATCAGGTATTCCTGGCCCGGCTCCATGGCCTGCCGCACCGTGTCGGCGACGGCTGGCAGCCTCGTCACCCCCTGCCCGCCGGCGCCGATGAGCGGCTTGAGAATGACGGTCTCGCCGAGCCCGTCCAGCGCCCGCGGGAGGTCCGAGTCGGCGGTCACCAGCCGCGTTGTGGGAAAGGGCATGTCCGGGCGTTCGACGAGATATCGCTTGTCGGGGTATTCGAGGAAGGTTCGCGGAGAGTTCACCGCTGGCATGCGCCGCTGGACGAGGAGTCGCATGAGGGCGTCGGCATGGTCGAAATCGGCCGAAATCGACCCCGGCGCGGGGGCTTCGAGGATCAGCAGGGCATCGGCCTGCGAGAGGTCGGCGGACGTCCACGAGCCCCGCCGTACGTCGAAGGCCCTCGACGTGGCCAGGGATGAGTCGAGGTCGTCCCAGTGCACCGCCAGGATGTCATCCTGGCGGGCGGCCAGCATCGACTCAACCTGCAACCGATCGCCCGGGCAGTCGAATTCGAACTGCGGACGTTCGATATACCCGACACAGCCAATAAGGCGCTTCATGCCCTCATTCGCTCCACGAGCACCGGAATGACCCCGCCACCCTGCGATATGTTGACCACGTCCCCATGTGGGGCATACCTGGAGAGGTAGCCGCTCACGTTGCAGGCCAGCAAGGATCGAGTCCGCAGGTTGTAGTCGAAGCTGATGTGAGCGGCGATATCGTACGATACGACGCCTTCGAAGCCCAGCAAGCTCCGCACCCGTATCCTGTCCATCGGGATCCGTTCCTGAAGAACGTAGTCGTCCCGGTTGACGGACGGCAATTCCGTGGGTGCCACCCACACGCCCTCGCCACCGTGATCATGCTTGCGCTTGAGGACGAGCCCGGTGGGATCGACATCCGGTCCGATCTCGTCGAGGCTCCAGGTACGGGGCAGGTACTGCTCCACGGCGCGATCGTGGGGGACCAGAAATCGCAGATCCTTTTCCTCAGCCAACACGAGCGACCAGTGATCGAGGCAGAACGCACCGCTCGATAGGAAGAAACGGCACCAGTCCGCCCCGGCCTCGATCGACTTCCGCCAGGTCATCTCCCGCGGATAGACGGCGTCGATGTGCATGCCGCGAAACGACAGTGTCCCTCCGCTCGCGGAAAACTCCGGCCACTGATGCCGCGGCACGATGATCATCCGCACCGGCTTGACGCCCTCGGCGATGATCACGCGGTCGAGCCAGGAGGCGTAGTAGTCGCGGTCGTTGTCCTTCGTGAGGAGTGCCACGGTTCCATGACCACCCCGGAGCAACTGCTCGCGGAAGGCTGACGTCGGGTGCAGGCAGACGTAGCGGTCCTTCAGGGCCGGCACCGCCTCCAGAAGCGCCAGCGTCGCCTGGAGCGAATGCCCGACCGTGCCTACGCCCACGAAGTTCATCTCCACCAGCCGCATGTCGTTTCCTTGCTCAAGGAAGTCGAACCGGGCGTTGCCAGAGATCACGTCCTGCTGGAGCGGGAAGGTCTGCACGAGCCGCTGCAGGTCGTCGCCGTGAAACCGGGCCGGGTCGAGCCGTTCGGCGTAGCCGTGCAGGGCCGCGCGGCAGATCGTTTCCGCAGCCCGCTGGTAGGCGAGGTGACGACTCCACGGCATGACGAGCGGAAGAATCGAAACGTCGTTGGGATCGCGTTCGTCGAAGAACAGGAGGCGTTCGAGATGGGCGCGAAAACGTTCCATGGGAACGGCCTCGACCTCGGCCTTCACGTCATCGGCCAGGTTCCGCAGCATCCGCTCGTGCATGGTCACGGCCCCCGCTCGTTGAGCACGGGCACCGTGCCGCCCCCGGCGCACAGGTTCACCCGCAGGACGGTGCACGAGAATCGGGAGAAATATCCGGACAATTCGGCCAAAGGATCGGACGGTCAACGAAGGATAGGATGGTCAGCGGCACTTTCGCACCGGCTGGCCTGGTGAATGACAGTTCCTGAGCATAGCCGAGCAGCCGGTCCTGTGTGCGGCTGTCTTGCGGGGCTACGGACGACCTTTGATGGTCCCACAATCCCTCTCCAGGCCTGACCCGGCAGGGCCATTGATCCTGGCGCTCTCGACGGCCTTCTGGGACGCCTTTCTGCAAGAGGATGCCGAGGCCCGTGACTGGCTCGACGGTGACGGCCCGAAAATGGTTCTCGAGAAGGGCGACCGCTGGCAGCGGAAGTGACGGGTAGCGTCCGTCGGTCGGCCCTCAACCGCCATGTGCATCTTCATGCGTGCGTCACCGACGGCGTGTTTTTCAAGACCGAGACGGAGCACGCAGCCGACGCGCGAGTCGCGTTTCTGCCAGCCCGGCCGATCACCCCCGGCGACCTCGACACGCTCACCGAGCGCGTCCGGAAGAGACTCATCCGGTGGTTCAGGCGGCACGAGCTGATCGATGCCGAGGCAGCCGCCGACCTGCTCGCCTGGGAGCATTCTGGGTTCTCCGTCGACGCGAGTGTGCGGATCGCACTCGACGATCGCGATGTGCCAAGCTACACGCAAAGCGTCGAGCACCTCGTGCGGTACTGTGCGCGGCCCGCGTTCGCCCTCGATCGGCTCAGTGCGGTCGGCGGTCGCGACAACCAGCCCGAGCGCATCCGCTACACGCTTCCCAGGCACAAGCGTGGGCAGTGGGTCGGGCCTGGGCGGAGCAAGAAGGCGACGTCTCCTGACGCTCAGGGCGCGATCACTCTCTCGCCGCACGAGTTTTTAGATCGCCTTGCGGACTTGGAGCCGCCACCGGTGTCGCCGGCACGCGGGCCGCCCACCGAATGGGGTGAGCTCGTCCAAGTCCACTTTCGACCGTGATGGCGTCCAGACTTCTCCTGACGAACTGCCCGTAATCGACATCCACGCGCTCTGAAACGCCCCACAAGGGCACGCGTGGAGCCGGTTTGCACCCAGTGCGAAAAACCGTCCCACAACGTGCACGTTCGTGAACGTCCGAGGCCGTTGGGCATCCCGCAAAACAGCCGCTCGACGCCTCGGCTCCGATCAGACGATGGTCGTCAGCCTTCAACCCGTTGCACAAGGGCCGTTGGCCGTCCTATCCCTACCCGAAATTCTAGAAGTGACAGCGCACTCGTTTGCCAACTTTAAGGCTTCGGTTCGGTGCCGGTCGTGGCTTTCGTCAAGTCCCAGAGATGGATATCGGGGTTGCAAGCCGTTGCCAGTGTCTTGCCGTCCGGGGAAAACGCCACGGCGACGACCGCCCGCGCTTTGTTCTTCGGATCGACGTGTTGGGTGGCGTTCCAGGAGAGGATGACCTTTTTTGTCGCCGCATCCCAGATCTGCACGGATCCGTCAAAAAAACCGAGGGCGAGATGGGCGCTATCGGGCGAAAAGGCGCCGGCGAAACACGGCGCCGGCAGGTCGCGCTCGGTGTGGATGAGATTGCCTTCCGGCAGGCTGAACAAATGCCAGGCGGGTTTTCCGACCATCTTGGTCGCCACGACGACCCGTTTGCTATCCTTGGAAATGTCGCTCCAGTCCGACATTCCCTCCAAGTCCTTCGCGGCAATCTGGACGCGCGTCTTGGCGTCGAGGATCACCAGTTGCGTCTCCTTGCCGTGGTTGCTGTTGTCGAAGTACACGCCCGCGACAAACTGACCATCGGGCGAGTATTTGAGCGCCGTGAATAGACGGTCTTTTACCGCCTTGATAGCCACTTCCGCCCTGCTCTCTAGCACGTCGCGGAACATCAGTCCGGCCTCGTCGCCATAGACCAGCGTCTTGCCGTCCGGAGACAATGCTCCCGACAATTGCACGTACTTGGGACTGAACTCAGCGATTTTCTTGCGGCTGGGAAGTTCCAGCACCCGCGTGAAGAAGGCATCTCCCCCGACACCGCTATAGGCGAGTGTCTTGCCGTCGGCGGCGCGGGACAGCGCCGTGACCAGCGTTTTCTCCTTGAACTCCTGGTGCAGCACGTTGCCCGTGAGCGCGTCGAAGAACGTGAGGTTCCAGCCGTCGGCGATCACGTTGTTGCCATCGCCTGAAAACGCCATGCCGCCGGGGCCTAAGTTGTTCTTCAGCGTGGTCAGCAATTTCGGCACGCCGGCGGGCGCAGGGCTCGGCGATGGGGCCGCCTCCGGCGACTCGGCTCCAGACGGACTCAAGGCAAGACGGAAGCCCAGGTGGCTGAGGCGGGACGACGGGAGGAGGCTGTTGCGGTTCGTCGACCGACCGATCCAGGCGGAGTTGCGACAGCTGCCGCCCCGAAGGACGCGGAGCGAGCCCGTAGGCGGATCCTGCGGGTCCGTCACCGCACCATTCGGATAGTCTCCCTGCCAGTCGCTGCACCACTCCCACACGTTGCCGTGCATGTCATGGAGTCCCCACGCATTCGACTGCTTTTTGCCCACCGGGTGCGTCTGCCCGTCGGAGTTCTTGTCAAACCAGCCATAGTCCCCCAGCGACTCATCATCCCCAAACGAATACGCCGTCTTCGTCCCAGCGCGGCACGCATACTCCCACTCCACCTCTGTTGGCAGGCGGTACACACGACCCGCTTTTTTCTCTTCAGGCAAAGCCGACAGCTTTCGGCAAAACTCCATCGCGTCATCCCAACTCACCTGCTCCACGGGACGGTCGTCATCCTTCCACCTGCTCGGCACGCTCCCCATCACAAGCTTCCACTGGGCATTCGTGACCTCTGTCTGCCCCAACCAGAAATCCTTCGATAGCGTCACCGTCACCTGTTTTTCGTTGGCTCCCCTGTCCTTCTCCGTCGAGGGACTGCCCATCGTGAGCTTGCCACGCGGGATCACGACGAGCTTCATGCCGATGGAGTTGGTCGTCTCCACCGGTTCACCAAGATACTTGGCCCACGCTTCCTGATGGGCCTTGGCCTGCGCGGCGTTGAACGGAGCCATCGCAATTGGCGGGGCTAGTCCAATCGCTGATTGCGGCGCGATCGGTGCCCCATCCACCTTCACCCACTTACCACGGAGGACGATCTTGCCGTGATGCCCGTTGCCGGAGGAGTCCTTGAGCACGTCGCCCGTGCCTTCGTCGAAGCGGTAGAGGGCGACGGTGTCCTTGTCCGGTTGGAGGACCCCTTCCGGCATGAAGTCCTGGTCGTAACGCACCGAGTTGGAAACGCGAACCTGGTCGATTGCTCCGAGCCAATTATAGCCGATCAAGCCTTCTCCTTGGCGGGCATCCTTTGCCCCCGCGAAAGGACTGGCGGGCTTGCGATCGACGAGTTTGCCATCGACGAACAGAAGCGATTCCTTACCGGTGAAGACCCCTGCGAGATGGACGCGGGAATTCGGGCCGATGGCCGAACGAGCCGGCGTGCGGCCGCCGGCGGGGCCGAACGACCAGCCTTGGTGCTTTCCGGCCGAGCCCAGTTCACCCACGCCGCGGACCCCGATCGCCGCGCCCGGCCATTCCGCAAACTTGGGATTGCGCCCGGCCCACACCTCCAGCGTGAACGGGGCCGTGGCGGTCAGTGGCAGCTTCGGCAGCTCGACGGCATTACCGTCGTAGAAAGTCAGGCTGTGGCGCTGGCTAGGGGGTGTGATCGGCGACCCATCCGCCTTCACCCACTTCGCGCCGACGATCTTGCCGTGATGCCCATTGCCGGAGGAGTCCTTGAGCACGTCGCCGGCGCCTTCGTCGAAGTGGTACAGGGCCAGCGTGTCAGCGTCCGGCTCGAAGTGATCGGGCGGCGTGAACTCACGCGAGTAGCGAACGGTGCGGGAGACGCGGACTTGATGCATTCGGCCGTTGAAGAATTCGTCGAACTTGCCGTCATCACCTCGGTGTCCGCCCAAGACGGTTCCCATGCTCGATGGCAGTTTGAAACCGAACCCTTTCTTGGGGCCATCCAGACGCTTGCCGTTCATGAAGAGCGTTGGATGAACGCTTTGATTGTCGAAGGCAACGGCGATGTGCTGTGGTGCGCCAGGAATTGGTTGAGTCGCAGAATAGAACCCTGTATTCGGGTGGGCCGAGGTTTTCCCAAACACGGTCCAACTCGCCTGGTCCGACGGTGCGGGGTGCGGAACGAAATCCAAAGCCAGCGAGGCACCGTCTCCGAGCATGTCAAACACACGATGGCGGGGACTTGGGCCGCAATTGGAAATCCAGAACTCAACCGTCCGCGGCTCACCTTTGACGAGTTGCAGCGACGGAATATCGACGTAGTTGTCCGTGCCGTCGAACTCCAGGGCGTAGCCCGCCAATGGCGAAGCCACAGTCGGTTGGTTGCCTGCTGTTTTCGACGTGGGCTGCGGCGGCGGCACGGCAGCAGGGGCGGTTGTGGCAGTGGTTGTCGGCGCTGGCGGAGGAACGGTCGGCGTAGCCGGCACGGTTGTCTTGGGAGTGTCAGCGGTTTTCGGCGGAGCCGGTGTCTGCACTGTCGCCGTGCCTCCCTCGGGCACCTGGACCCGGGCGACTTCGTTGCCATCTTTGTCACGGATAATGACCCACACGCCGAGCAGCAAGAACAAGAACCCGGCGGCACCGGCACCGATCAGCACCTTCGTGTTCTTCCACGGCGGCTGTTTGCCGCCGCTAGGTGAAACGTCATTTCCTTTGCGTGCAGCCATTGCTCCGCTACGAAGTGCCGCCGTCGCCGCATAAGGATCGTTGACGGTACCGGAGTTCCGACCAAGTCGGTCCAGATCGGAGATCACTTCCGTCATCGACTGGTAGCGATCTTCGAGTCGCTTGGCGACCATCTTCTTGAAGACGGCCTCGAGGTCGTCGGTTACATCGGCCTGGACTGAGCGTAGATCGGGGATCACATGCGTGTGATGGGCGACAAGTTTGGCCGCCATCGTTTCGCCGTCGTAGGTGGCCTTCCCTGCGATCAGGTAATACAGAGAACAACCCAGGCTGTAGATGTCGGCCCGTGCGTCGGCGTGCTTCGTACTCATGCCTTGTTCGGGAGCCATGTAGTCCACGGTTCCCATGATGGCCCCGGTGCCGGTCAATTCGGCTTGGGCGGCGCCGTTGCCTTGCGACTCGATGCGAGCCAGCCCCATGTCGAGAATCTTGACCGTACCCTTCTTGTCCAAGAGCAGGTTGGCCGGTTTTATGTCTCGATGGACAACACCTTCACTGTGTGCGAACTCCAGACCTCGTGCAGCTTGAAGAACATAGTTGACGGCCTTGGCTACGGGGAACGGTCCGTTCTTCTTGACCAACTGCGAGAGGTCTTGTCCATCGACATATTCCATCACCAAGAAGTGAACGCCGTTCGCATGCCCTGCATCGTGGGCAGCGACGATGTTCGGATGACTGAGTTTGGCTGCGGCTCTGACTTCTCTCTCAAACCGGGCAGTCGCTGCCGCATCCTTCGTCATCGCAGGCGGCAGCATCTTAATCGCCACGAGTCGGTCCATGCGGCGATGAAGAGCCTTGAACACCTGCCCCATCCCGCCTGCACCGATCTTGTTGAGGATTGTGTACTCGCCAAGGATCAGCGACCTGGATTTCCCGGCGGCAACTTGTGCCGCTTGGAACTTGGTCAGGTGGTTCCCTTTGACCAAGTGAGCGACGAGTTCTTCGACGCTCTTGGGATGAGCCTTCGGGGGAATGAAATTCTCAAGCTGGCCCTGAGCGATGATCCCAGAGTCGGTCAGTTGTTTGACGATGGATTCAAGAGCGACAGCCATACATTCGCCGGGGAAAAAGGTGAGTTGATGATAGCCTGCCGGCCAGAATGGCGGAAATCCGCCGTATTCGTAAGCCGGTGCGACGAAGGCAGTCGCCATAGCCGTCTCCGATCACGCCACGCCGGTCGGAAGTGATCCTGTCGCCCGAATGAAGCGAATCCCTGTCGAGCAACGAGCCGACGCCGTCATTGCCTGGATGCGTCACCAGACCACCGGCTACGACTTCATGCCGATTACATGGGTGAAGGGCAAACGGAGTGACGTTTGCCGAATGCTTGCCCAGCGATCCAAAGAGCTGCTGGCCCGATATCGGCGGGGCGAGATCGATCGCTAGGGAGGGGCGCGTGCCGCGGTTTTCGGGCCGGCCTCTTGTGGAAAGCCCCTCCAGACGGCAAACTTCGTGCGATTTTTCACGAAGTCTGTTTCTTCCCTGGAAATCCGTCAGTTCGGGGCAGATTCGGGGCACCTCGGGTGCGTTCGATGGTTGAACTCCTCACGAACACGGTCGGGTTGCCAGGCTCGCTGGCCTGGTCCGTGGCGGCAATCGTCTCAGCGGTTCTCATTCTGAATGTGATCGCCGGTGGAGCGCTGGTGTTCATCTGGGCGGAGCGGAAGGTCGCCGCCCGCATCCAAGATCGACTTGGTCCGACCCGCACCGGCGGCCGTTTCGGCTGGCTCCAGTCTCTTGCCGACGGCATCAAGCTGCTCGCCAAGGAAGACCTGATGCCCGAGGGGGCAGATGGACTGCTCTTTCGGCTTGCTCCCTATGTGAGCTTCTGTGCATCGTTCTGCGCTTTCATCGCACTTCCCTTTGCATTCGACGTGGTCGGCCAGCGACTCAATGTTGCCGTGTTCTTTGTGGTGGCCGTGCTGGGCCTCGAAGTCTTCGGCGTGATTCTTGCGGGCTATGCCTCTGCATCCAAATGGTCGCTCTTCGGTGCGATGCGCGAGGCCGCCCAAGTAGTGAGCTACGAAGTTCCGCTCGGCATGTGTGTGGTCGTGCCCGTGATGCTGGCCGGTAGCATGGACATGGTCACGATCGCCGAGAAGCAGGCGGGATGGTTTTGGAACTGGTACCTGTTCCACGACCCGTTCACATTCGTCGTGTTCTGGGTCTATGTCACCTGCGCGTTGGCCAGTGTGAATCGTGCCCCGTTCGACCTTGCCGAGGCCGAAAGCGAGCTTGTCGCAGGGTTCCATACGGAATACTCCGGACTCCGCTGGAGCTTTTTCTTCATGGCGGAGTATGGCTCCATGGTCCTCGTGAGCGCGATGGCCGCGGTGCTCTTCATGGGGGGCTGGAATGGGCCGATTCCGGTGGCGACGATCGTGGGGCTTTCCGATGGAACGGGCGACACCGCGCCCTATTTCGTTCGGCTCATTGGTCTGGCCAACTTGTTGGGCAAGGCCACGCTCGGCGTCCTCTTGATGATGTGGATTCGCTGGACGCTCCCCCGCCTTCGAATCGACCAGGTCATGACGACCTGCCTCAAGTACTGCACCCCGATCGCCGCGGTGATGTTTGCCGGCGCGATGCTCTGGCAGGTTTTCCTGCCCGGTGGCTTGGTGCCAGGGTCGCGGCGTCCTGCGGGTGAAATTCGCGAGGGCTGGCTCGAGGGGCCGGGCGGACGTCGTGCCGCGTCGGCTGAGCCCGCAGAGGCTGCCCCGGAGAAAGTCGTGAAGGTGACGCCATGACTCCGCTCGTCCTTGCCGCATCGCCGGTGCTGTGTGTGGCGCCCCTCGTCGCGGCGATCAACTGGCATTCCTTTTTCTTTCTGCTCTTCGCCGCCATCGCCTGTGTGTTTGCGATCGCCGTCGTCATGGCCGACAACATTGTGCGGATGGCTCTGTACCTCGTGTTCTCGCTGGGGGCAGTTGCTGGGCTCTTCTTCTTGGCAGGGGCCGAATTTGTTGGAGCGATGCAGCTCATGATCTACGTGGGCGGCACGCTCGTGCTCTTGGTGTTTGGTGTCATGCTCACCGCGCAGACTCCCTTCGTGACGATCAAGTCGAGCGGGGGCGACAAGGTGCTCGCGGGTTTCGTGGCAACAGCCCTCTTTGGCACGCTCGTGTGGTCCGCGCTCTCCGTGCCGTCGTGGCGGCAGCCTGCATCGGGCGTCATCGCAGAACCAACGGCCACGCCGCTGGGCATGGCACTGGTGGGCGTGCGGGTGGACGAGGCTCCGATCGGTACGCCCGCCGGAGCGACCCGCAGCGGGTATCTCCTGCCGTTTGAGATTGTTTCGGTGCACCTCCTGGTCGTCCTTGTGGGCGCTGCCTACCTGGCCCGCGCGAAGCGGCGAAAGACGCCGCGGCCGGTCGAGGTGGTTGCATCGGTCGAGCCACCGGCGTCCGTCGCCGCCCACGAGGCCGTGGGCCGAGGAAAACGGTCCGGATCGGTCCTCGCAGAAGGCTCCACATGACATCCTTGGCAGGCTTTCCACCGCTGTTCGGGTTTCTCGTGACTGAGCCGGTCAGCGTCTCGCATTACCTCGTGGTCGGCGCGATCCTGTTCACGGCGGGCGTCGTCTGCATGGCGATCAAGCGGAATGCCCTCGGTGTGCTCATGGGCATCGAGCTGGTGCTGAACGGGGCCAACATCAACTTTGTCGCCTTTGCGTCCCCGTACCTTCAGTCGACCGATGGCCGGTCGCTCGGGCTCGACGGGGATGTGATCGCCGTCTTCGTGATCCTGTTGGCCGCCGCTGAGGCCGCCGTGGCCTTGGCGATCGTGCTCAACTTCTACAACAACCACGCTACGGTCGATGTCGACCGGGCCGACGACCTCAAAGGATAGCGGCCCTACGGCCTTGACGGCTGATCGCCCTCACACAACCGACCGATGGACCTCGCTTCTCAACTCCCGCTGCTGCTTGGCCTGGCGTGGCTCACGCCATTGGTCTCGTTTGTGGCAATCCTCTTCTTCGGGCCGCGAATGGGCCCCCATGGTCGCAATGCCGCGTGGGTAGCGACGGCCGCCATCGTGACTTCGCTCGTGATGTCGCTCACGGCCTTCTTCGTGTGGATCGGAACGCATCCAGTCGTGGCCGCCCATCATGCCGAGGCGCATGCGTCAGCCGAGGCGGTTCCCGGCGTGGCTCATGCCGCAGACAGGGTGGCCGCCGACGCATCGCCCGCGAAGGATGAGGACCATCACGGGAAGGATCATAAGGATCACGGTGATGCCCATGCCGCGCCGCATGTGCCGGTGTCGTACTCAGGCGACTGGTACACGCTTTACGAAGGGGGCCGTCTCAGGCTCTCCATTGGCTGGTACATCGATTCCCTCACGGTGCTCATGTTCGTGGTGGTGACCTTCATCGCCACGTGCATCCATATCTACGCGTCGGGCTACATGCACGACGAACTGCACGATGTGACCGACCATGAAGTGTCGCTCGCCAACGGCCACCACCTCCACCGGCCCGGCCGGTTCCCCAGGTTCTTCCAGGCGCTCTCGCTGTTCTGCTTCTCGATGCTCGGGATCGTGATTGCTGGGAATCTGGCGATGGTGTTTGTCTTCTGGGAGCTCGTCGGCATCTGTTCGTGGTTCTTGATCGGCTTCTACTATGAGCGGAAGAGCGCGTCGACGGCCGCCAACAAGGCGTTCATCGTGAACCGCGTGGGTGACTTCGGGATGCTCATCGGGCTGATGGCCCTCTGGGGCTCGCTCGGAACGCTCCATTTCGGTGACTCGACGGCGGTTGGCGACGATGGCATCTCGGTGCCGCGTCCTGGCCTGTTCTCCCTGTTCCGTCCGGCAGACGGAGGCCACGCCCTCCAGGTGCCCGATGGCATGGTGACCGCGGCAGCGTCTGACGAAGTGGCCGTGATTGCCGCCGACCACGCTCTCCATCCGGCCGATGCATCGAGCGAGATCGCAGCGCGGATCCCCGGCTGGCGAGAGTCTGGTCTTGGTGGCTGGCTGCTGTTTGTCGCGGGCGTCGGCATTTTCTGTGGCTGTGTCGGTAAAAGTGCCCAGTTCCCTCTTTCCGTCTGGCTCCCCGATGCCATGGAAGGGCCCACGCCCGTGTCGGCCCTCGTGCACTCAGCGACGATGGTGGCCGCCGGTGTCTACCTCGTAGGGCGATTCTTTCCCGTCCTGTCGCCAGACGTGCTCCTCGTGATCGCCTACACCGGCGGGATCACGCTCTTCATCGCTGCCACGATCGCGCTGGTGGCCAACGACATCAAACGGGTGCTCGCGTACTCCACGGTGAGCCAACTCGGCTACATGATGCTCGCACTCGGCGTTGGTGGCTGGACGGCCGGCCTGTTCCACCTCGTGACCCACGCCTTTTTCAAAAGCCTCCTCTTCCTGTGCTCGGGCTCAGTGATTCACGCCTGCCACACCAACGACATGCGGAAAATGGGTGGCCTCCTCAAGGTCATGCCCTGGACGGGCTACACGATGCTCGTGGGCTGCCTGGCCATCATTGGGGCAGGTGTGCCGTTCGTGATCGGCCTCTCGGGCTATTACTCGAAGGATTCAATCCTGGCGCAGGCCCTGTCGTTTTCGAAGGCGAACCCCCAGCATTCGATCCTCTTTTATGCCGTGGCCGGCGGCGCCGCCCTCACGGCCTTCTATATGTTCCGGCTCTGGTTCATGACGTTCATGGGCGAACCCCGCGACCACCACATCGCCGCGCATGCCCATGAATCACCGAACGTGATGGTGGCGCCACTCGTGATGCTCGCAGTCCTGGCGGTCGTGGCTGGGGGGGCACTACCCGGCGGTCTGGGAATCGCCAATCTCCTCGAGCAAGCACGGCCTGCAGGCACAGCCGAGGGCATGACCGGAGGCTTTGTGTTTGGGGAATCGCTCACGTTCCCTGCCGAGCATGAGAGCCATGCAGGGGCGATCCATGTCACCGCCACGCTCACCGCGTTTGCGACGGCGCTTGGCGGGGTGCTCCTGGCTGCGGCCATGTATCTCTGGAACGTGCTCTCACCCGCGGCCGTGGCCACTGCCCTCCGTCCCCTCTACACTTTCCTGGCGAATCGCTGGTACTTCGACGAGCTCTATGATGTGGTGTTCGTGAAGCCGACCTTTGGAATTGCCGCGCTGGCGTCGGGCATCGATCGTGGCATCATTGACAAGCTCATCGACGGCATCGCCTGGACCGCCCGCCGATTCGCGGGCATGGACGCCTGGCTCGATCGTCATCTGGTCGACGGTCTCGTGAATGCCACGGCCAACGCGACCTGGACCGTCGGCATCAGGCTCCGCAGCCTTCAGACCGGACGCCTCCGCCAATACGTGATGTTCATCGTCGTCGGCACCGTGGCCTTGTTCGCCCTGGCGAGCATGGCATTTCGTGTGCCCGCCGGCTAATCACCGAATCGACTTCCTTCCAGCCCCCTGACTCCCCACGCCGTCACCATGAATTCGACCGAAGCTCTCGCTCAGCCCGCCCTCTGGCCACTCACGGTCATCGTCTTCATGCCGGCCATCGTGGCCGCTGTGTTGGCCCTCCCCATCATTCCGAGGGCCCGTGAAGAATCGATCCGCTGGATCGCGCTCGGGACCACGGCGATTGTTTTCGTGCTTTCGCTCTGGATGGCGTGGCCCAGCCTCTTTGGTGAGGCAGGGCCCGCTCAGTTCACGATCGGCGAGCCCGCGATGCAACTCGTCGTGAGCAAGCCATGGATTCCGTCATTCAACATCGAGTACCTCCTCGGCGTCGATGGGATCAGCATGCCGCTGGTCGTCCTCACGACCTTTCTCTCGATGCTCGCCTGCGCGGCAAGCTGGCCGATCACCAAGCATGTGAAGGCCTACCATGTCCTCTTTCTTTTGCTCGAGACAGGGATGCTCGGGGTCTTCGTGTCGCTCGACTTCTTCCTCTTCTACGTGTTCTGGGAGGTGATGCTCCTGCCGATGTATTTCCTCATTGGCATCTGGGGCGGCCCGCGACGCGAATATGCGGCAATCAAGTTCTTTCTCTACACGCTCTTTGGCAGCGTGCTGATGCTCATCGCCATCCTGATGCTCTATTTCACGAGCGATCTGCGGATGCTGTCGCCGATGCAGCTGGAAGAGGCCCATGTGGTGAGCACGGCGCTCGATGCCGCAGCTCGGACGGGCGCCTTTGACGCGATCAGGTCTGCGGCCAATCCGGTTCACACCTTCAATCTGCTCGCGCTCGCCGAGCTTGGCCAGCTGCCGAACTCTCCATTTGCGGCGGTGAACCTGTGGGGCATGTCGCTCGAAGTGTGGGCCTTCTTGCTGCTGCTGATCGGGTTTGTGATCAAGGTGCCCGCCGTGCCGGTGCACACCTGGCTTCCCGACGCCCACGTCGAAGCACCAACGCCGATCTCGATGATCCTCGCCGGTGTGCTCTTGAAGCTCGGCGGCTACGGCATTCTTCGGATCTGCTATCCGATCTGCCCCGGCGGCGGTCTCACGCTCGCCTGGCTCGTCTGCGGGCTGGGCGTTGTGTCGATGGTGTACGGGGCGTTCGCTGCCCTGGCCCAGACGGACTTCAAGCGAATGGTGGCCTACAGCTCCGTGAGCCACATGGGCTACGTGATGCTTGGGCTCGGTGTCTGGAGCGCGGTGGCGGGGAACGAGTTCCGCTGGGACGCGTGGGCCCAGGGCGTCAACGGTGCGATGTTCCAAATGCTCGCCCACGGGTTTTCCTCGGCCGGCATGTTCTTCATGGTCGGCGTGCTCTATGACCGCGTCCACCATCGCAACCTCAACGAGTTCGGCGGCATCTTCAACCGGATGCCGGTCTACTCGGCCCTCGCGGTAGCTGTCTTCTTCGCAGGTCTGGGCCTGCCGGGCCTGTGCGGCTTCATCGGCGAAGTGCTGGTGACCCTGTCTGCCTGGAACTACAGCCGAGTGCTCGCAGTCGTCTCGGCTTTCACGGTAATCCTCACCGCCGGGTACATCCTGTGGGCCATTCAGCGGGTCTATCTTGGCGCCGAATACAAGGGGCCGCACGGTGACCACCTCACGCCGATGACCGGCCGTGAGCTAGCCATCGCCACGCCGCTCGTCTTCTTGGCGATCCTCTTCGGTGTCGCTCCGCAGTTGCTTTTCAACTACGTGACGCCGACGGTCAATCGACAGGTCGAGACGCTCGCCGAATGGACGCGTGTGGTGAAGCCCGACTTCCCCAGGACGCCGGCGATCGGAACGGCCTCAGCTCCGGTTTCCAGAGCGCTGGCGGGAGAGTGATGTAATGGACTTCGGCAGCCTCGTCTCCGGCACAATCCACGACACGGTCGCCGTGTCGCTCCCCCTGTTTCGCGCGGAGTGTGCGCTCGCGGCGGGCGTCGTACTCCTGCTCCTCTGCCGGATGCTTCCGGTCCTCCGCCACATCGATTCGGCGGCCATCGCGTTGGGTGCGGCAGCGTTTGCAACGTGCTACTCGATGGATGATCTGAACGCTATCCGCGAGGCGGCCGTCTCGCGTCAGGAGCTGTTCGGCGGGCTGCTCGTGTTTGATTCGCTGACCGCCGCGATTCGCCTGCTGTTGTCCGTGTTCCTCGTGCTCTATGTCGTGTTCACGAAGGTCTCAGGCATTCCGGACCGGGAAGATGGCGCCGACTTCTATGTGCTTGTGCTGGGTGCAACGCTCGGCATGTGTCTCATGGCCTCGGTCAATAACCTGCTCATGGTGTTCATGGCGGTGGAGATGGCGAGTGTGCCGTCATACGCCCTGGCCGCGATCCTGAAGGGGCGCAAGGCAGCCTCCGAGGCGGGCCTGAAGTATGCGGTGTATGGTGCCGGCGCGGCCGGCATCATGCTCTACGGCATCAGCCTCGTGGCCGGTGTGACGGGCTCGTGCCACTTTCCGACCATCGCCGCGGAGTTAGGCCGAATCGTGGGCGAGGGTGGGATGAGCGGCAAAGTCATGGTGCTGTCGCTCGGCGGCTTGATGCTCGCCGTGGGGCTCGCGTTCAAGCTTTCTGCAGTCCCCTTTCACTTCTGGTGCCCCGACGTCTTCGAAGGGGCTGCGGCTGAAGTGGGAGCCTTTCTCTCGGTCGCCAGCAAAACCGCTGCCGTCGCGTTGGCCATTCGGCTCGTCTACGGTCTGGGCACGCTCCCCGCTGACGCGGCTGGTCCCACCGTGGCGCTTGGCCTAGCGGACGTCCGCCACTTCATGGCCTACCTGGTGGGCACGATGGCTGTGGCCACCTGCACGCTCGGCAACCTCGCCGCGTATGGCCAGACCAACATGAAGCGAATGCTGGCCTATTCGACGATCGCCCACGCGGGTTACCTCATGATGGGCGTCGCGGCAGCCACAGCACTTGCCGGTGAAGGTGGCGATGCCGCGCAGCGGGCTGTGGCGGCCCTCGTCTTCTATCTGGCGACCTACCTCTTCATGAACCTCGCGGCGTTTGCGATCGTGGCGATCCTCCGCAACCGGCTGCGAAGTGAGGAGATCGCGTCGTACGCCGGCCTCGTGCGGACCGATCCGGGTATGGTCATCGCCACGACTGTCGTGCTCGTGAGCCTCATTGGCCTGCCGCCGCTGGCAGGCTTTGTGGGGAAGTTTCTGGTGTTCGCTTCGCTTGCTTCGGCCATCAGCCTGGGTGCTGAGGCTCCGCTCATGCTTGTGCTCCTTGTCATGGGCGGGTTCAACACCGTCATCAGCCTGTTTTATTACATGCGGGTCCTCAAGGTGATGACATTCGACCCACCCCCGGAAGGACGGACTATTCCATCACCGACAGCCGTCTCCGTCTCCGGAGCGCTGGTGACGGGCCTCACCGTGCCGGTCGTGCTGCTCGGAGTCTTCTGGGCCGGGGTCTACGGCTACGCCATTCTTGCCGGCTCGTTTGCCCTCTGACTTGATCGCCCTTCCACCATGCTGATCGATCCGCTCTTCCGCTTCTGTGACCTCCTCCAACCATCGCTGGCGATGTACCTGGCCGACTCTGGCCTGTGGACCTATCCCGGCCCGGAGGAAATCCGGCTCGCGATCGCCGATCTGGTGGCCGATACGCGGAGCCTGCTCGATCGGGCCGCCGCTGTGATCGACGAACGGGAACAGGTGAAGCCGCGCGTGGCCTATCCGATCTCGTTCACGGGATGGCACGACGTGGCGCTCCAGCACATTCTCCCGAGGGTCATTGACGTTCTCGAACGGCAGCGATCGGAGCTTGAGCGGCTCGCGGCGACGCCGGATGACGCGGCAGCAGCGGGACTCGCAGCGGACGCCCTGCGAAGCGCCCGGCAGCATCTCGACGTGCTTCGCGATGTCATGGCCAAGATTCGAGCCGAGACGCCCACGCCGCCGGCACCGACTGCGTCGTGACCGATGGAGTGTTTTGATAGCCACTGCCACCTGGACCCGATGCGGTACGGTGGCGAGCTCGCCAGTGTCCTCGCGCGGGCTCGCGGTGTGGGCGTCACGGGCATGGCGGTGATTGGCACTCGCGCCGCCGATAGCGAGGCTGCCGCGGCGCTCGCTGCCCGCGAAACCGGACTCGTGGCCGCCGCGGGCATCCACCCCAACGATACGGCCGAGATGGAGCCGGGCGAGTGGGACAGGATCGTCGCGCTCGTGGCGAGTGGCCGGGTGGCGGCGGTCGGTGAAACGGGCCTCGACTGGTATCGCACAACGGCCCCGCCAGAGACGCAGCGCGACTTTTTTGACCGGCACATCCGGCTGGCTCAGCAGGCGGACTTGCCACTGGTCATCCACACCCGCGAGAGCACGAGAGATTGCCTCGACATGCTCCGCGACGCCTGCGCCCGTGGGCCACTCTCCGCGATTCTGCATTCCTTCACAGGCACGGCCGCCGAGGCTGCCGAAGCGGTCGACCTGGGACTCTTTCTGGGCTTCGCTGGCATGGTGACATTCCGTTCTGCGGCCGACGTGCGCGACGTAGCCAAGACCGTGCCCCTCGACCGCCTCCTCATTGAAACGGACAGCCCATTTCTTTCGCCTGAGCCCCATCGCGGAAAGCGGAACGAGCCGGCAAACGTGGTGCACACCGCAGCCTGCCTCGCGCTCGCCCGCGGTGACTCGCTCTCCACGCTCGCCGCCGCCACCACCGCCAATGCCCGGCGGGTCTATCGCCGCTGACGTATCTATCCGCGACGCAGCCGCCCCGCCTGGAAGTCGGTAATCGCCCCAGCGCACAGAATGAGGACGGCGATGATCGCGGCCACGTTCCACCGGAAGCCATCCGGGCTCGATGCGAGCAAGGTGACATAGCCCGCAAGCGACGCGACAGTAGCGACCCGCACGACCGTACGGTCGAGCCAGAGCCCCGCCGCCGCGATGAGGACAGGGTGGACTGCGACCAGGGGAGTTTCGACGCCGTCCACGAGGACGAGGAGCGTCGTCACAAACACAGCGTCGCTGATGACAAACAAGACTCCCGTCCAGCGGGGCGGCATCCGTCGGATACCGAGCCACTCCCACAGCACTGCGCACCCCGCCCACAGCACGAGGCCGATGGCTACGGGGCCGTAGAACATGACGGTTGTTGGATCACCCGAGATTCGAGCCGCGACGACCATGAGCGTGCCGAGAACGCCCGCCACCCGGAAACTCGCGGCCGGGTAGCGGCGCAGCACACGGCCCAGCGTGTGGAGCAGGTCACCGCCCGGCGCCGCGATGCGGTCGCCGCGAAGCCACGCTTCGAGGTCGTCTGCGATGGCCGCGGCCGATGCGTACCGGCGTGATGGCTCCTTTTCAATGCAGCGCAGGCAAATCCGCTGAAGCGCCGCAGGCACGCGCGGGTTTAGCCGGCGCGGAGGCACGGGCTCGCGTTCGAGCACGTTCATGACCACGAGGAGCTTGGTGTCGCCGATGAACGGAGGTCGTCCGGTGAGGATCGCGTAGAGCAACGCACCAATGCCATAGACATCGGCCGGCGGCCCAAGATTTCGCACGCGTCCGGCCGCCTGCTCAGGGGGCATGTACTCAGGAGTACCGAGGATCGTGCCGGATGCTGTGGCGTGATCCTCCGTGGACTCGTCGCGAGCGAGCCAAAAATCAGCCAGCAGTGGCCGACCAGCAGGGTCAAGAAGCACATTCGATGGCTTGAGGTCGCGATGGACGATGCCTGAGGCATGGAGGTGGTGGACCGCCCGTGCGATCTCGGCGCTGACGGCAGCTGCCTCGCGCGGAGCCATGGGCCCATCCCGGAGCCGTGCGGCGAGGTCGTCGCCGGCGACGAGGTCCATCGCGATGTAGAGCTGACCGTCGCGCTCGCCAGCGTCATGGATAGTCACGATCCCGGGATGCCGAACGCGGGCCGCAAGCCGCGCCTCCCCCAGGAACCGTCGCCGCTGCTCGGACGTTGCGAAGGATCCCGTCGCGAGAAGCTTGACTGCGACCTCGCGATCCAGGCCGTCATGCCAAGCCCGGTAGACAATGCCCATGCCACCGCGACCGATCTCGTCACGGAGGAGGAACGGACCAAACACCGTGCCCGCCGCGTGTCCAGTTGGCGAAAGCTGCTCATCAGGCGATATCGTCGACGCCAGCGCGTCGAGGCCCTGAAGGCAGGTCTTCCACTCGGCCAACTCAGGGCAGGCGGCCAGCAGTCGTGACTCCTCCCGGGCATCTCCTGCCTGGATTGCATCCACATAGCGATCGAGGATCTCCGGCTCCACGTCCGATCTGCCGGATGGTTTCGTGTGGTCATTCATGGTGACGCCCCGTCGCGCGGAAGGTCGTCAGGCAGCATCTGCTTGAGGTTTGTCACGGCACGGGCCCAGAGCATTCGGCAGGCGGCCGATGACCGGCCCATCCGCCGACCGACCTCGTCGAAAGGGAGCCGCTCGATGTTTCGGAGGACAATCACTTCGCGATGATCCTCTGGGATCGCTTCCATGGCAGCGGCGAGCCGCAACTCGTCCTCCCACCGCATCGCCTGCCGGCTCGGGGACGATGCTGGATCGATCGGTGGAGCATGCCAACCGTGTGAGTCTCCTTCGTTCGCGGCCAGGGGGAGCTCCCGTGCGGCATCGCGTTTGGCGGTGCCGGTGAATCGCTTCGCTGCGTCGTAGGCGTTGTGGCTTACGATGCGCTTGAGCCAGGCGAGCCACTCCTGAGGCGTCTCGCCGACAAACGCATCAAAGCCTCGGTGGGCCTCGAGGAGGGACTGTTGGACGACATCTGAGGCGTCGACCTTGGCCTGGATTCGCCGGTTGAGGTGGCACCGAGCGACGGTCGCAACAAAACTCCGGCAGGCTCCGAACAGCCGATCCCGTGCGGTCGCGTCACCGGCTCGGGCGGCGGCCAGCCACTCGGCGAGGCGTTCAGAGCCCCCGAGGCCATCGCCAGGTCCGGAAGACGTGTCATATGAACCCATCGGTGTAGCCTTCTCGCGGCTCAACAATCCCGGGCAGAAACGCCAATCCGAGCCCGCGTGACAAACGCCACGGGATGTCGCCTAGTCCTGAGGCGATGTCCGGCTGGAGGGCCCAGTCCCGCGACGAGATTACCATGAGTTCTTGACGGCTGGGGGTGGCACCGTTCGCCACCTCTCGGGGTTTCGCGGCGGCGATTCAAGGAAAACAGTGATGCTCGCTCTGTGTACCGTTGGCGTTATTGTCCTCGGCATCCTCGTCATTCGGCTGCACGACAGTGTGCACCGAGTCGAGAAGCTCCAGGCCATGTTTCTGGAGGCACAGCGGACCGCGAATGGCCTGCTGCGCGCGGCGGTCGACCGAGCGGCCACCGAGGCGAAGGATCAGCCTGGAGCCGCCGCCGCCGACCACGCCACCCCGAGCCCATATCCCGTTGTTGCTGCAGAGGAGCGGGTCGCGAGTCCCGCCCGACCGGTCGACGGTCCCCGCACCTGGGACGAGGATCGCCGCGCAGCAGTGGTTTCAAATGCGCCCCCGATGCCACCTCGGGCAGAGCCACCAGCATTGCCCATGCCAGTGGTGCGATCTCGGGTGCCGAGCCGCTTCGAGACAGCCGCCCGTGACACGCTCAAGAAAATATGGAACTGGATCATCGTCGGCGAGGACCATCTGCCGGAGGGCGTGTCTACGGAGTACGCCGTCGCCAGCCACTGGCTCCTCCGGCTCGGCATCATTGTCCTCGTCGTCGGCATCGGGTTCTTCCTCAAGTGGTCAGTCGATCGCGGACTCCTCGGTCCTCAGGCCCGCGTGGCCCTGACGGCTGCCGCTGGGCTATCGATGCTCATCCTCGGCACGCGATTGCTTGGCGGCCGATATGCCTTGATCGGGCAGGGGCTTCTCGGTGGTGGTCTCGCCACGCTCTACTTCAGCGTCTATGCCAGCCATCAACTCTTCGGCCTCGTCGAGATGGTGCCGGCGTTCGCCCTCATGTGCGGCGTGACGCTTCTGGCCGGCGGTATCGCCGTGCGATTCAACTCGGTCCTCGTCGCCGTGCTTGGCATCATCGGAGGCTACTGCACGCCGCTCATGTTTTCGGCGGCACCGGTGAACCTCCCCGTGCTGCTCGGATATTTGCTCGTCCTCGGAGTCGGCGTCCTCGCGATTTGCTCCTGGCGGAACTGGCCGCTCGTCAATCTCCTGGCGTTTGTCGCCACGTGGACGCTGGTGCCAGCGGCCCTGCGGCACTACGAGACGATTCAGTTCAGTGAGGTGTATCCTTTCATCGTCGGATACTTTGTTCTCTTCTCGACCATGACCTTTCTCTACAAGGTCATCCGTAGAGCCCCTTCGACCGTTCTCGACCTCCTGGCCCTGTTCTTGAACGCTGCGGTATTCTTCGGCCTCTCCTTCGGGATGGTGGAAGACGCCTTCAGTCGGCGGCATGTTGCCATCGTATCGCTCGGCCTCGCCGCATTCGCCACAGCGCATGTTCTCTTCTTCCTGCGTCGTGGCGTGACTGATCGTGGCCTGCTCGTATCCTTCCTCGGATTAGGCGCGGTGTTCGTGGCCATCACGATGCCGCTCGTGCTTTCACGGCAGTGGATCACGGCGAGTTGGGCGATCCAGGCCCTCGTGCTCCTCTGGATGTCGAAGCGGCTGGAAAGCAGCGTTGTCCAGCGGATGGCCCTCGTGCTCTACGCAATTGTGTTTGGCCGGCTCTGCGTGATTGACATGGGCGGCACGTTCCTGCACCGCGGCCGATTGGCTGACGGTGTCCCGCCGCCGCTCGCCGAGTTTCTGCCCATGCTCCTCGAGCGGATCATTTCCTTCTGTGTCCCGATTGCGTCGTTCGGCATCGCCTCGTGGATGCTCGGTCGCGGAACAGCGGGACGGTCGGAGGAGCCACGACGCGATCAAGCCAATCCCATGGGAGGCCCATTGGCAACAGCGGTGGCGCTCGCGGGCTTGGCGATGCTCATGGGGTATCTCCATCTGGAGGTTGACCGTACCGTCGGCGTGTTCGCGCCCGCTGCCCGATTACCGTTCCTCACCCTGGTCTGGCTTGGCGGGGCCGTGATTCTCCTCCGCGAAGCCCTTCGGACGGAAAGCAGCCTCGCGTTCACCTTGACGGGCTGCGCCGCGGCAGCAGTCGTCGGCAAACTCCTGCTGTGGGATCTCCCTGCATGGGGTTTCCGCGGCAGCCACCTCGTGGCGGGTGACCATTCATGGCTCGAAGCAAGCCTGCGACTCGTAGACTTCGCTGCGGTGATCGCGTTTCTTGCCACGGCCTTCGTCGCCCTCCGCAGCACACGGTTTGCCTCCGCTGCCCGACCAGTCCTGGCCGTAGCCTGCCTCGGCATGCTTTTCATTTACCTCACGCTCGAAACCAACAGCATCCTTGCCACCTACGCGAGAGGCCTTCAGGCGGGAGGCGTCTCCGTCGTGTGGGGAGCCTTCGCCCTCATGCTCGTGCTGGCGGGGATCGCGAAGCGGGTCTGGCCGCTACGATGGGCTGGTCTCGTGCTCTTCGCGGTGGTGTCGGCCAAGGTGTTTTTCAATGATCTGGCGAGTCTGGATTCGTTCTGGCGGATCGTCGCCTTCATCATGCTCGGCCTGATTCTGCTTGCAGGGTCATTTCTCTACCTGCGGTTCCGAGAGACCTTTGCGGTCACCCCAGCGGAAAGCTCAAAGTCATGAGACGACAGACTATCGCCCTCCTACTGTGCGCGATGCTCGTCGGCGAACGCTCCGAGGCGACAGAATCTCTCCGTCGAGCAAAACCGATCGTGGCACCGCCGATCGTAGACGGAAGCCTCGTTGCAGTGCGGCTCGACTCGGACGCGTACGCCACATCGGCAGATGGCTATGGTGACCTCCGCGTGCTGGGCCTGTCGGGCGAGGAGGTACCGTTTGTTGTGCGGCTGGTAACGACCCAGGAGCGACGCGGTGTGCGACAGTCAGTCCGCGTCGCCAGGCCAAGCGTGCGGCCTCTCCCGAACGACGGGCTCGAGATCACGTTTGCGGTTGATGCGCAGCATCGCGGGGCTATGCCAGACAGGATCGTGCTCGCGACGCCCCTGAAGGACTTCGAACATCGCGTGACGGTGGCATGGTCGCGCGACGGGAGCGATTGGAAACCCGTCGTCGACGATGCGGTGATCTACGACTACTCGCGGTTCATGGATGTTCGCGACCTTGCCATCCCGTTGCCCGAGCCACCCGGCCGCGGCGGCCAATACCGAGTCGTGATCGACTCGGTCACCCAGTCGCAGCAATCCCGCCTCACCGAACTCACTCGAACACTCGCGGGGGGAAAGGAGCGGGAGGTGCAGGAGCGGACGGTGATTGACCGCCGCCCCTTCCGAATCGATGGAATCGATCTCTGGTACACCTCCGAAATTACCGCGAGGGAGGTGCCCGTGCTGGCCGAGATCACGCCCCGAGGTTTCACGGCGGCGCGTGACCCGGATGGCCGGGCCACTCGCATCACGGTCGATACCCGTCGAGAGCCTCTCACTGAAATAACGCTCGTCACGACAAGCCGGAACTTCAGCCGACGTGCCAGCGTTGAGCGGCCGCCGTCGGATTCGCGTGGTCACCAGCGGCCGATTGCCGCAGGAACGATCACACAGATCGATGTGGCCGGCATCCACCGTCATAACCTGTCGATTCCCCTGCCGGAGACCCGTGAGGCCGCGTATGAAATCGTCATCGACGATGGCGACAGTCCGCCCCTCGTGGTGACAGGCGTGACGGCCCGCGGGCCCGTTCGCGAAGTTGTGTTCCTGGGCGAGCCAGGCAACGAATATCGCCTTGCCTACGGAGGCTCGGGCGTGCCGCCACGGTATGACACGGTGGCGATCGATGCGGCGCTCGCCGCTCGGGCAAGCACCACCCTGGCCACCCTCGGCGAGGAGATGACGCTCGCCGAGGCGCCGCCGGTGCTGGAGCCGCTCGGGTGGCTTGCCGATGGCCGCGTTCAAATTGCCATCATTGCCAGCCTCGCTATCCTCCTCGCCTTGGTCCTCTTTCGCGCAGCCAAACGAATTGCCGTGGTCGATGAACCTCGGGGAGAATCGTGACAATCGGCGGCGAACAAAACTCTGCTTGTGGATGCGGCGGACAGGCCGCGTGAAGGAGCACTGCATGACCGCGACGGCTCGACGGCAGGCGGCCTACGTGTTTTTCGGACAGACGACATCGCTCTGTGACGAGTGTCTCACGCTCGTGCCGGCGAAGATCGTGATCGAGGGGGGGCAGGTGTTCTACCTCAAGCGGTGCACGACGCACGGGCCGCGAAAGGTGCTCGTCTCCACCGATGCCGCCTACTGGCGGCTCTGCCACGACTACCTCAAGCCGGGTGACCGTCCGCTCGTGCTTCAGACGCACACCGAGCGGGGATGCCCCTACGACTGCGGGCTGTGCCCCGATCATGAGCAGCATTCGTGTCTGGCGCTCATCGATGTCAACGAGGCCTGCAATCTCACCTGCCCGGTCTGCTTCTCCGACTCATCGCCGCAGCGAGCGCTGCATCGGCCCCTGGCTGAGATCGAGCGGATGATGGACACGCTCGTCGAGAGCGAAGGTGAGCCCGATCTCTTGCAGATCTCTGGCGGCGAGCCGACGATCCATCCACAGATCATCGAAATCCTCGCCGCTGCCAAACGTAGGCCGATCCGTCATGTGATGCTCAACACGAACGGCATCCGCATCGCCGAGGATCCCGAGTTTGTCCGCCGGCTCGCTGAGTTTCGGCCAGGCTTCGAGGTCTACCTCCAATTCGATTCGCTCCGTGCGGACGCGCTCCTGAACCTCCGCGGTGCGGACCTGACCCGGATCCGCCGCCAGGCTCTTGAGGCGCTCGAGGAGGCTGGCATCTCCACGACACTCGTGGTCGTCGTCAAGCAAGACGTCAACGACGATGAGCTTCCGTCGATCATCGATCACGCGCTCCAGTGGAAGTGCGTCCGGGGAGTCGTTTTTCAGCCCGTCCAGGATGCGGGCCGCAACGACGGCTTTGATATGTCGAAGAACCGGTTTCCCCTGTCGGCCATTCGCCGACGGATCATCGACTCGGGCGGCCCTTTTGGGGAAGGCGACATCATCCCGCTCCCCTGTAACCCCGAGAGCATCGCCATCGGGTACGCCCTGCGGAAGGGCACGAAGGTGGCACCCGTTACCTCGTTCTTTCCACGGGAGCTGCTCGTGGAGGCCCTTCCAAATGCGATCACGTTTGAGAAGTATCCGGAGTTGCACAAGCAGGTCCTCGAGTTCTTCTCGCTCTCAACCGCCGAGTGCAACAACGAGAAGAAGCTCGCGGAGTTGCTCTGCTGCCTCCCCGAGGTGCCGCTGCCGGAAGGCCTCGGTTACGAAGACACCTTTCGGATCGTCATCGTGGAATTCATGGACGCCCACAATTTTTGTATTGGCCGCGTGAAGCGGTCCTGCATCCACTTCGTGACGCCAGAAGGCAAGATCATTCCGTTTGAAACCTACAACCTCTTCTACCGCGACGAGGCCGCACGCGCTCGGATGCGACGGTCGCTGGAGGGGCGATGATGGCTGGTTGGCTGCCCGAGGTTGCGTCCTGCGTGGCTCGGGGTCGCCCGTGTCATGTCGCCGGACGTTCGCTACGGGCATCGTGCCCTTCGCTCACTCGGAGGAAACT
>JANNSZ010000090.1:0-34394 GCA_031403195.1 Planctomycetota bacterium
CTTGGGCATCACAAACACCGGTCCAAAATGGTGGTTAAAGCTCACCGCCAGATCGCGGCAAACCTCGATGTGTTGCAATTGGTCTTCGCCCACCGGCACCGTGTCGGCATCGTAAGCGAGAATGTCGGCCGCCATCAGCACCGGATAGGTGAAGAGGCCCGCATCGGCCGGCAAGCCTTTTTGCTTTTTGTCTTTGTAGGCGTGGCAGCGCTCGAGCAGCCCCATCGGCGCGCCGGTCATCAGCAGCCAGCACAGTTCTGAAACCTCGGGCACGTCCGACTGCACAAACAGGACAGCCCGCTCGGGATCGAGGCCGAGCGACACCAGATCGATTGCCGCGTCGCGGACCAAGCCGAGGAGCCTCGCCGGATCGCGAACGGTCGTGAGCGCATGCAGGTCAGCAATAAAGTAGTAGGCCTCGTCGGCCGCCTGATGAGCGCCGGGCTGCAGATCGATGTATTGCCGGATCGCGCCGAAGTAGTTGCCCCAATGGAAGCGGCCAGTCGGCTGAATGCCGGAAAGTGCGCGTGTAGGCCGAGGCGCAGGTGTCTCAGACGGCATGGGCGACCTCCGGCGTGGGTGCAGGGCCACAGCCCGCCGGCGTGAGCAGCGCGAGCGTGCCCACCACATCAGTGAATTTTGCGACCCCTGCCTCGAGGAGCGCTGCTGGCAGCTCATCGAGGAGCCGCCCAGAGACAATCGGTTCTGCAAAATTCGCGGTTCCGATCTGCACGGCCGACGCACCGGCCACAAAAAACTCCATGCAGTCGTCGATCGTCATGATGCCTCCCACACCGATGATCGGGATGCCCACGCCGCGGGAGACCTGATAGACACACCGCAGCGCTATCGGCTTGATCGCCGGACCACTCAGGCCGCCCACCACGTTGCCCAGCAGCGGCCGACGACGACGCCAATCGACCGCCATGCCCTGGAGCGTGTTGATGAGCGTCACCGCGTCGGCGCCCCCCTCAGCGGCACCGCGGGCCACCGCCACGATATCGGTGACATTGGGAGTGAGCTTGGCAATGATCGGCAGACTCGTCGCATTTCGCACGCCTGACACCACGGCTCGGCAGGTCGCTGGATCGGTGCCGAGATCGACGCCATGGCTGACATTCGGGCACGACACGTTGAGCTCGAGGGCCGCAATCCCGGGCACGCCATCCAGCCGGCGGGCCAGCGCGATAAACTCATCCGCATTGGCACCGGCAATGCTGACGATCACCGGCGCGCCACACCCAGCGAGGAACGGGAGTTGCTTCGCGACAAAAGCCTCGACGCCGTCATTGTCGAGCCCGATCGAGTTGAGCAGGCCCGATGCGGTCTCGACGGTTCGCCATGGCTTGTTACCGATCCGTGGCTGAGGCGTGATCGTCTTGGGCACGATGCCGCCCAGCCGCGCGAGTTTGACAAACCCCTGCATCTCGCGGCCATAACCAAACGTCCCCGAGGCCACGAGGATCGGGTTGGGAAGCTGGAGTCGGCCCAGCCGCACGCCGAGGTCGAGCGGAGGCACGGGGGAGGCAGGCCCGTCAGAGGGGTGGGGCATGGTGCAGGGCAAACCGGGGGGTGTGGAACGAATCCGCGGTGGAGTGTAGTGGGTTTTCCGCGACCCCCAACCCATCCCGTGCCGGTTGTAGGGATCGCATCAAGTTTGCCGGATGGGTGGCCGATACCATCCTCTGGAACGTGTTGGTGGACCGCCTGCCACAGTGGCATCCGGTTGACACTACTCCTTGCCAGGCCTAGGCTTCGGACGCTTTTGAGACCTTCCGCCGGTCCGAAATCCCTCTGGGAATTCGACCGCCGGACTCCGGTCGGAGCCCCGCGAGCCGTGACCAAGAAAGACATCGTCCGGACGATTGCGGAAGAGATCGATCTTCCCCAGGCTCGCACCCACCAATTGGTCCAGCGGACGTTCGAGGCCCTGATCGACGCTCTGGTCCGGGAAGGTCGTGTGGAGCTTCGGAACTTCGGCGTCTTCCAGATCAAGCATCGAGAGGCCCGCCAGGCCCGCAACCCGCGGACAGGTGAGCGAGTCGCCGTCCGGGCACGAAGCGTGGTCACTTTCAAGCCCGGCAAGGAGATGGAGGAACGAGTCAGACAGTTCACAAGAAAGGCGACCGACGAGGCCAACGCGTCCACGGCAGCCCCCCCGCCTTCCGCCAAGACGGAGAGCGGGGAGACAGTCGAGGAGTAACGCGAAGGCAGGGTAAGCCAGAGAAGCCCGAGAAGGGTTCCACCGGCAGACCTCCTCTCGCGGCGTACACCCAATTTCAGCTACATCTCGCGGCCGCAGCCGGACGGAACCGGCCTGAGGACGCGAGACGGATCGCAGGCGGATCACGAATCGGTCAGGAGGACTAGGCGATGAGGAAGGCAGTTTGGCTGCTGTGTGCAGTGACCCTCGTGGCAACATCCACGGGCTGTCTCATCCCGATGTATTCCGGCGACCCGCTCCGGCGTGCTCAGCAACTCATCTACACGTCGGAAGACCTCCGAGCCGTCACCGACGAATGGGAGCGAATCTGGTTCCTCGACCAGCCCTCCCACATGACGCCATGGCGAACCCACGGCGGCATTCTGTAAGTACGTCGGCAGGGCCATCCATGGCCCCTTCCGACTTGCCGGGCCTCCGCCCGGCCGGTCGCACCTCCGGGCGACCGATTCCGGACGCACGACGGCGTGCGTCGCGTGAGCAGACGGGTCACTCACGGATTCGCAAGCGCTCACCTGAGTCTTGCCTGCGCTCGCAAAACGGTTTCCGCTCGGGGTTGCCCGTGTCATGGAGCCGGCGTAGGAGTCTGAGCGCAGCCAGGATGGCGAAGCGAAGAGTCCTCAGGCCTGGAGGGCCGCAGCGAGCGTCCCGCGAGATGACACGGGCTACCCCGAGCTGCGTTGGACGTTCAACCTGCAAGAGACCCCGACTGAAAACGTCACACGCGGATCTGCGCAGCCTGCTCGACGATGCGTTCGAGGGGCACAAGGTTGCCCTTGTTACAGCCGGGGCAGCTCTCAGCGGCATCCGCCCAGGCTTTCGGTGAACGAAGATTGGAATTCCAGAACGGCCACGTGCGGCACTGCCGAGGTCGCTCGTCGTAGGTCGTGCACTTTCGCGTCTGCGTATCGAGGAGGACGCAGTCGCCCCCTGGCCGCTCCTTGAGCGATCGGCGGATGCCAACGCGGTACACGTGGCGAGCCTCAAAATCTTCAGGCGTCATGCCGAGCCGCGCCGCCATGGCATCGATCTCCGCTTGATTGACCCAGACATAGCCTTCGGCACCGGTGCAACAATCACCACACTGCGTGCATGCAAACCGCAGGCCACCGGCATACCACACGTCCTTGGGAACTCCTGCCATCGACTGCGTCTCCTCCGG
The DNA here is from genome assembly GCA_031403195.1 of Planctomycetota bacterium. Lineage (GTDB taxonomy): Bacteria > Planctomycetota > Planctomycetia > Pirellulales > UBA1268 > QWPN01. The sequence continues at coordinate 3,384 of JANNSZ010000090.1, forward strand.
TCAACCTGTCGTGATCGCCTCGATGCACTCCACAAGAGCGCTCACATCGTCGCGGCCATTGAACGGACCAAAACTCGCTCGCACGGTGCCACCTGCCCGCGTGCCGAGGTGGTCGTGGATGCAGGCGGCACAGTGAAACCCGGCCCTCACCTGAATCCCCGAACTGGCCTCGAGCATGGCGGTCACGTCCGCGGGATCATAGCCCTCGACCGTAAAGCTCACAATCGGCGGCCCGCGCCTCCCACCCACCACTCGAACGCCGCGGAGTGCGGCGAGCCCGGCAGCGCAGTCGTCAGCCAGGCTGCGGCAGGCGGCGCCAATCGACTCGACCGACCGCGACCCAATCCAGCCGCTCGCCGCGACAAGCGCCGCCGCTGCGGGCACGTCAGGCGAACCCGCCTCCATGCGGTCCCCGTACGCTTCTGGCATGGCGAGAGAATCACTGGCGGTGCCAGTTCCACCCTGCACGAGGGGCTCGATCTCCACGCCTTCGCGGGCCCACAAGACAGCTGCCCCCTGCATGCCGAGGAGCCATTTATGGGCCGGCGCTGCCACGATGTCGGCGTCCCACCCGGGCACGTCGCACGGCACCTGACCGAGCGTTTGGGCCGCATCGAGCAGGAGCAGCCCGCCTCGGCCGTGGGCGAGAGCGGCGATGGCAGGCACATCCTGCATCGCACCGGTGACGTTGGACGCATGCGACATGACAACGAGCCGTGTCGCGGGCCGCCAGGCAGCGGCGATCGCGAGTGGGTCAACCAGACCGGTGCCATCGCACGGCACGATTGTCCACTCGATGACGCCCCGCGTCGCTAGCCAGTGCAACGGCCGGAGCGTGGCGTTGTGGTCAGCGGCGGTCGCGATTACATGGTCGCCACGTTTTACGGTCCCATGAATCGCCGCATTGAGTGCCAGCGTGCATCCCGACGGGAGCGCCACGCGCGCAGAATCGACGCCACCCAAGAGCCTCGCCGCCGCCGTGCGGGCTCGCGCCACGATTGCCGTGGCTTCGATCGCCTCACGGTAGGTGCCGCGGCCCGCCGTGGATCCTATCTCCTCAGCGGCATGCCTCCACGCCCCGAACACCTCCGGGGGCTTCGGCCAGGTCGTGGCGGCATTGTCGAGATACCGACGCATCCGAGCCACGCTTCATCCTCCGATCTGGTACATCGCACGGGCCGGCCGCTCGAAGGCCGGCGTCCCGATCCCGTGGGCGGCCCGCTTGGCGGCGACGCAGACGCGAAGCATGTCGGCGATTGTCTCATCGTCGCCGCCGCCTCGGAGTACACGTCGCACGTCCCACTCGTCCGTCGCAAAAAGGCAGTTGCGAAACTGCCCATCGGCGGTGAGCCGCAGGCGGTCGCAACGATCGCAGAACGGGCTTGTGACCGGGTCGATGAACCCGATGAGCCCTGCCCCGTCGACCCATCGCCAATCGACCGCCGGCTGCCCCGAATCGGCCATCGGCAACGGTTCGAGCGGCCCCACGTCACGGGCGAGAATCTCCCTCACATCGGCCCCGGAAAGGACCTGCTCTTGTGCCCAGCCTCCGTCGGCATCGAGCGGCATGAATTCAATGAACCGCAGATGGAGATGCTCACGGCGACAGAATGTGGCGAGGGGCACGATCTCCCGCTCGGTGAGCCCGCGGATCGAAACCGCGTTGATGCGAATGGCGTCGAAGCCGGCCGTGCGGGCCGCAGCGATGCCTGCCAGGACATGACCAAGCCCCGGACGGCGGGCGATCTTCTCGAAGCTTTCATCTGTGAGGGCATCGAGACTGACGTTGAGCCGCGACAGACCCGCACCGCGAAGCGACTGGGCTTGTTCCGCGAGGAGGACGCCATTGGTCGTCAGCGAGACCTCTGAAATTCCAGGCACATCCACGAGGCACCGCACGAGCTCGTGGATGCCTCGCCGCAGCAGTGGCTCACCCCCCGTGAGACGGACCGACGTGATTCCGAGGGCCGCGGCGACTGACGCCACGCGGGCGATCTCCTCGTAGGTGAGCAGTTCCTCCCGCGGTCGGAAGATCACCTCGGCGGGCATGCAATAGCCACACCGCAGGTTGCAGCGATCGGTCACGCTGATCCGCAGGTCGGTATGCACCCGGCCGAAGCCGTCGACAAGCTCACTCATGCGAGGTCACTGCTGAAAGGTTGTCGCGTTCGGCTCTGACGACATGATCCGACCGCGGCACCGCATCGCCATGCACCCAGGCATGGCTCCCGTCGGGGCGATACTCGCACTTCCAGATCGGCACATCCCGTTTGATCTGCTCCATGAGCCACTCGGTCGCCTCGAATGCGGCCTGGCGATGCGGGGCACTCGCGGCCACGGCGACGCTTGCCTCACCGGCTTCAATCACGCCAAGCCGATGGGCCACCCCACACGCGATGAGCGAGAATCGGTCGCGGGCTGCGGCGAGGAGCCCTGCCAGGACCGATCGGGCGAGCGGCTCGTGGGCATCGTAGGCGAGGCATGTCGTGGCGACACCGTCGGTCATGCTCCGCGCCGTCCCCACGAAGAGCACGTTGCCTCCCGCAGCCACGGCGGCCACGGCGGCGAGAAGAGCGGTCGGATCGATCGGATCATCGGTGATCGTGACGACCTCGCGGCACACTGCAATGGGCGATGCACAGCCAGCCATGCGTCATCACCCTCCGCTCACCGGAGGAATGATCGCCACATCAGCGCCTGCCGGCACCGGCTCGTCCGCAGATGCGTAGCGGTCGCCGAGAGCGACGGCGCTTCTGGCCAGCAAGGGCTCGAGCCCTGGGAGCATCGCGACAATCGCCTGCCGCACATCCTTCACGGTGCCGCCGTGCCAGGGGACCTCGATGGTTCGCCGGCCAGCAGCCTCGGCCATGCCAGCAAAGAGCGATACGCGAAGCGTCATCGAAGAGGGGGGCATCGAATGCATGTCCGGCAGATCAGTCCGCGGGTCAGGTGGTGGTGAGACGGCCACTCGAGGCCGTGAAGAGCGCATCGAGACCATGGGGGGGCGGCCCCTCGAGAAGCCCATAGGCCTTCGCCAGGATTTTGACCGGATGCACGGCAGGCTTCGTGGTGCCCTGCTCCATTTGAATCCGGCAGGCACTACATCCAGTGGCCCCGGCTTCGATCCCGGCCGTACGCATCGCCGAGACGAGCCCCAGCCCCATTCGCAGGCTTGCCCGGTAATGCTCCCGTGCCAGCCCCCACGTGCCAGCCATGCCGGAGCAGCCATGATCCGCGGCGTCGAGTGCGAGCCCAGGGATGAGCCGCAGGATGTGCTCGGCAGGTGACGTACCCCCCGCGCCTCGTTCGTGGCAGCCGGCGTGATACAGGAGTTTCGCCGGCACCGGCCGAAAATCGAGCCGGAGTTTTCCCTCGCGATGGAGCTCCCAGAGGTAGCTCGTGGCATCACATGTGGCCGCCGCCACCCGAGGCAATTCTTCGTCGTCGAGCAGGAGCGGGTAGTGGTGCGTGATGCAGGTGACCGCCGAGGGCTCGGTGCAGACGATGCGATAGCCGAGTCGCACCGCCTCCGCTAAGACGCGGAGATTCGTGCGGGCAAGCTTGCGGGCGCCGTCGAGGTCTCCCTCGCTCACCAACGGCATCCCGGAAGAAACCTGGCGCGGGTCAATAAACACGCCGATGCCATTCCGCTCGAGCACCGCGACGAACGCTTCCGCCAGGAGCGGATCATGGCGACGGGCATACGTGTCTAAGAAGTAGAGCACCCGTGGCCCACTGCGACGGGATGGGCGGGTGAGGCCGCGACGAGTTGCCCATCGCATGACCTGCCCACCACTCACCTGGGGAAGCTTCCGGCCGCGGGCGATGCCAAATAGTTTCTCCATCACCCAGCGGGCACGCGGATTCGCGAGCGCCCAGTTCGCGACAGGCCTGATGCGGCCTGCCGCAGCCGAGAGGGCATCGATCCGCGACAGAAGCCACGGCACCATCTTCGTGGAGTTGGTCGCATAGTGAGCTGCCTTGAGCTCCATCACGATCGCTGGAATATCGATACCCGCATCGCAGTCGCTCCGGCACCGGTGGCAGTTGAAGCAGGTGTCGGCCACGGCCCGCACCGCCTCGCTGGATATCTTCTTGGGATCGAGCGAGCCGGAGAGGAGTGCAGCCATCACGTCGGCTTTGGCTCGCGGCGAGGCTTCCTCCGACGGGTTCTCCCGGTATCGCGGACACATCCGTGACGTGGTCGCAATACTGCGACAGCTGCCGCAGCCATTGCAGGCGTCCACCTCGATCGCCAGCCGCTCGCGGGTCCATGTCGTGAGCGGCACGATCTGGGGCGTTGGCAGTTGGGGCTCGCCGTCGTTGGCCAACCGCAGGGGAGGCTCGAGCGGTCGCAGAAATTTCTCGGATGGGGCATCCAGCGACACCACTCGCCCAGGGTTCATGATCCCCGCCGGATCAAAGAGCCGCTTGACCTCGGCAAACACACCAGCCAATTCGGGGAAGAACCGGCCAAAGTAGGGCGTCCGCGACAAGCCAAGCCCCAGCTCGGCACCGATCGACCCTCCCACCGCGACCACCTCGGCATAGACGGCCTCGGCCAGCGCCTCGAGTTTGCTTTGCTGATCAGGGTCGCGGGGGACCGCATGCGGTCTCACATGGAGCTGGCCATGGCCGGCGTGGCTAAAGATCATGGCGGTGTGATTGAGCCGCTGGAGCACGGCCTGGAGCCGACGCAGAAAATCCGGGAGCGCCGCGGGAGGCACGACGATGTCCTCGATGAACGGCACCGGCCGCACCGCGGCGCGTACGCCATGGAGCGTGGACACAACGCTTCGGGAAAGCTCCCAGAAAAACGCGGCGTCGTGGGCATCCTCAGCGCGGCGAACATCGATGCAGCCCCTACGGCCCCGTGGCATCGAGGCGAGCGCCTGCTCGAGGCGGGCGTTGCAGTCGGCCGGTTCGTCGGCAGTAAACTCGATGAGCAGACCAGCCTCGGCAATGGGAGGAATGAGCAGATCGAATGCCGGCCGGGTGCCGCGAGCCAAGGCCAGATGGCGGCGGTCCAGGAGATCGCAGGCACTCGGACCCAGCGAGAGGAGTCGCAGCGCCGCTGCCGCTGCCGCTTCGAGTGAATCGAAGAGAAGCAATCCCACGGCCGATGCGGCGTCGAGCGGAATGCTTTCGAGGGTCACCGCCGTAACGATGCCCAGCGTCCCTTCGGCACCGCACACGAGTCGTGCCAGATCGACACGCCCGTCTTTGTGGAGGTCGTGGAGACGATAGCCACCGTGTCGGGCTCGCGAGGCCGGCTGCCCACGGGCAATCACATCGCGATGCTGCCCGAGGATCCCTGCGAGCCCCACCGCGAGGGCCGTGGTTCGATCCACGGCGATTGCGGTAATCCCATGGCCCACCGATGAATCGGGCTCTGGCTGCGTCGCCGCAACCGCAGAGAGATGCACCACCGCACCGTCAGCAAGCACCACCTCGGCCGAGGTGATCCGGTCGCGGATCGAGCCACGTTTCAGGAATCTGCTTCCGGAGGCATCGCGTCCGATCATCCCACCGATCGTGCTCGTCGCCGCGTTGGAAGGGTCGGGGCCAAGGCAGCGGCGGCGGCGGCCCAGGAATGTGTCCAGCTGCAAGCCGATCACGCCGGACTGCACCCGCACCGTGTCACCAACGCCGCCGAGGATGCGCCGCATGAACCGCGAGCAGTCGACCACAATCCCGCGACCGAGTGGCCCGCCGCAGAGGCTTGTCCCGGCTCCTCGCGGATGGATGCTCACGCCCCGCTCGGCGGCCCACCGCACGGTTGCCACTACATCCTCGGTGGAACGGGGACGCACAACGGCAAGCGGCCATTCCTCGAAGAGGCTGCCGTCGGTCGCATAGAGGGAACGGCCGACGTCGTCGCAGATCACGTCGCCCGAGACAACGCCCCGCAGGTCTTCCTCGATGCGAGCGTGATCGGAATGCATGGTTTTGTGAGGGCGAAGCTACGGCGCGGTCGACGTGGTCGGGCTGCCCCTGCGACCCACCGCCTCGGCCAGCCGGATCCGCTGCTGCCGATGGCGCTCGTGGGTCTCGAGGTCGAAGCCGCCATGCGCGCCAATGGCGCCCCGATACCGAGCACCACAACGATAGCAGGTGAGGCACTCGGGCATGACAACGTAGAGCACCACGTCAATCAGCGCCGTACCGAACAGAATGGCGAACGTGGGTATCAGCATTTGCCAGGCCCACGTGACACAGCTGGCCCCCAGGCCAACCACCACGATGGCCACGCCGAGCCGTTGTGGAAAATCCTTCCGCACAAAAAGCTCCGTGCTGGGGCAGACCATGCAGCGCCGCAGCACCGCCGCTCCGGCCCCCGGTTCGACGGATCCGCCGGCAGCGTTGGTCCATGCGACGGCGTCGGCTGGAAGAGTGACCTCGGCGCCACACCGCGGGCACGAGAGCGACCGGGCTGTCTCGACCCCCGAACGGGAGACGGTCGCTTCGCAGGCAGGACAAGCGTAGGTGATGCGCATGGGGCAGGCCCTGGGTCAGGTCGCGGCCTGGAGCAACTGGGCAGTGAGCTCGCCCAAGATCGCCGCCAAGCACGCCACATACAGGATACCCGTCGCACTCTGAGTGTTGGGGATATCGAGCGTCTTGCGAGCCATGAGAAGGAGCAACGGAAGCCCCGCGAGGCCGGCCAGCCAGCGGAGGGCCGTGAGCGCAATCGTCGTGGTTCCTACGGGAAAACTGGCTCCACTGGCGAGACCGGTGACCGCCACAGCGGTCTGCATGGCCCAGGCTGCAGCGGCCAGATCAATCATCCGCCGCAGCGCGTCGACCCGCATCCCGGGGGCATTGAGATACCAGTGGCCCAGGAGCATCGCGTGGACCGTGAGTCCGGTGACGAGCCCTGATACGAGTGCTGCGCCTCCCGTCAGCCAGCCCGCTCCCTCCCCTTCGGCACCGGCCGTCGCCACCGTCGCGCCTGCCAGGAGCACGGCCGTGATGCCGCAGGCCCACTGGCCCACTCGGGTCCGCTCCGCGAGCCATGCCACGCTCCCGACCCACGCGATGCCTGCGGCTGCTGTGGCAGGAATCCACACGGCATCGTGTGCCGCGAGGCTCCTGCTCACGAGCGCCGCGCCTGTGGCGAGCCCGAGCACCACGAGCAGATTTACACGAAAGAACCCTGCGGGCACGAGCGCGGCAGGCGTGAGGACCAGCCCGGCGGCCAGGCCCCAGCCGAATCGGCACAGAAAGTCGAGCAGGAGGTTCATACAAACAGCCTTGTCGCCACGCCACAGGGGCCGGCACGCGCCACACAGGGGTCACGTGGCGGCACGGTGGCCATAGATGAGAGACATGACTTCGGCCCGGCTCGACACGTTGCTGCGAAACACACCCTTCATGGCAGATGTGACACACATGCTCCCGGGCTTTTTGATGCCCCGGATCGTCATGCAGGTGTGGGTGGCTTCCACGACGACGGCCACGCCCTTGGCACCGAGATCGCCTTCGAGCAAGGTCGCAATCTGCTCCGTGAGCCGCTCCTGCACCTGTGGCCGACGCGACAGCGTCTCGACGACGCGGGCCAACTTGCTCAGGCCCAGCACGCGACCGTTGGGGAGATACCCGACGTGGGCCTTGCCCATGAAGGGGAGGAGGTGGTGTTCGCAGACACTGTTGAAGGCGATGTCACGGACGAGCACGATCTCGTCGTACTTCTCTTCAAAAGCCTTGCCCAAGTGGACCCGCGGATCTTGGCCGAGCCCACTGAACAGCTCGGCATACATCCGAGCCACGCGGGCTGGCGTCTCGAGAAGTCCTTCCCGCTCGGGATCTTCGCCGACCGCAGCCAGGATTTCTCGGACCGCCCGCTCAATCCGCGGCTGATCGACATGGTGGGGGGAGACTTCGTTCATGGAATCCAAGTGTAATCGACGCTGGTGCCGCCGCTATTGATCCGCGCCGCGGGGCAAGCCAAGGTTGCCCGCGCCAAGCCGGCTGGCGGCCTGCCAGCCGTGCGCATGCTCTTGCAAACTCCACTTCGGATTCCGCGAGGGGTTGACCGTGCCATGGCCGACGGCGTGGGAAACCAAGCGCAGCCAGGATGACGAAGCTCGGTTTCCGTCGAGTGAGCGAAGGGCAGGATGCCCGACACCGGGCGGAGGCCCGGCAAGGCCGCCGGGGGGCAGGGATGTCCCGCCGGCCGTGAAGCAGAGGGCCGCAGCGAACGTCCGGCGACATGGCACGGGCAACCCCGAGCCTGCGCATCAGTTGGGGCTGAACTCGGGCGGGAAGGATCGCCGGGGGCGCGCTTTCCCGCGGGTCGTGATCGCGTCGAGCAGGATCGTCGTGCGGCGGAACACGTCGCACTCGGCGAGCAGCCGTGCCTTCGTCTCGATGTCGAGGTCGATCGTGTACGACACGATGTCGGCGAGCATGCCCAGCGTGATCTGGCTGCCGAGCAGTTGGTCGAGTTGTTCGTAGGCATTCGGAATGCGAGGCATGGACTGCTTGAACGCCGCCAAAAGCTGCTTCTGGAGGACCGTCGCAGCGTCGGGGGACGCATCAGCCGGCTCAATGTCATCGAGAAGCTCCGACTCCACCACGCGGAAGAGTTTTTTGGGAGGCAGTTCGCGGACAAGCCGGAGTCGGCGAACGCCGAGTACAAGCACGTTGTAGGTGCCCTGATCGGTCTTTTGATGCGTGGCGATTCGGCAGAGACAGGCCGTGGGCCGCAGCGGCGGACGGCCCTCATAGTCACCCTCCCAACCGCTGGCAAACGATCCCAAGGCGATGAGCCGATCGTCCTCAATGGCTTCTTCGAAGAGCGCTCGGTAGCGGGGCTCGAAGATATGAAGGGCCTGCATCACATGAGGGAACATGATGAGATTTGGGAGAGGAAAGACGCGCGCGAGCCCTGAAAACTGCTCCGGTGAAAATGCGAGTGGCTCGTCGGACATGAGATGAGGCGTCGGGGCGATCAGGCCGATGGCTCGGCGGGAGGAGGGTCGAGGTGGATCTCCGGCAGCAGCTCTGGGTCGAGAGGAATCTCCCGGCGGTCGTCGGTGTCGGCCACGACTTCCGCGAGGCAGGTGTCGAATGCTCGGAGGAAACTGTCGATGTCGAGGCCGAGATGCCGCGGGGCATACGGTTCGAGATAGCCGTGCACGCTCGCGTGGAGCTTGCGAGCACCGCGGAGGTTGCCATTACCGAAATGGTAGAGTGCCACGGCAGCCTGGATGAGTCCCTGATAAAACTTTCGCGACGGGCCGCGGTACTCGGTCCAGAGCTCCTCCCAGACCTCATGACTCTCGTAGTAGTCGCAGGCGTTGAAGTGGACGATGCCCGCGAGGTAGAGCGGCTCGTAGCTGGCGTCCTGCTGATCGGTCGTCATCGTCATACTGGCTCCTGCCGGTGGGGCATTAACACGTCCGGCATGCCGAAACGGGGATGTCGCCGCGGATGAATCGTAGCACTGACCGGAGTTGTGGGCAGTCTGCGGGCGTGGCTCGGGGGCGGGAGTCCGCCGCGGCCAGGCGGGCGCGGGCGGCACAAATCTGCGAGCGACTTGGCGAAGCCTATCCGGATGCCACCTGCTCACTCGATTTTCGTTCCCCTTTTGAGCTCCTCATCGCAACGATTCTTTCGGCCCAGTGCACCGACCGTCGGGTAAACATGGTCACCGGGCCGCTCTTTCGCCGCTGGCCTACGCCTGACAGGCTCGGCACCGCGGATCGCAAGGACGTTGAGGAGGCTATCCGGAGCACCGGCTTCTTCCGTGCCAAGGCCAAGAGCATCCAGGGCTGTTGCCAGGCGCTTGTGGAGCGGCACGGCGGCCAAGTGCCACAGACGCTCGACGAGTTGGTGCGGCTGCCCGGTGTGGGGCGCAAGACAGCCAACGTCGTGCTCGGGTCGGCATTCGGGCAGGCGGCAGGCGTGGTGGTCGATACCCACGTGGGCCGGCTCTCGCGCCGGCTCGGCCTCACCACCCGCAACGATGCCGTGCGGGCCGAGCAGGACTTGGTCGCGATTCTGCCACAGGAGCATTGGATCGCGTTCAGCCACCGGCTCATCGCTCTCGGCCGGTCGGCCTGCGGGGCCCGAGGCCCTCGATGTGCCGAGTGTCCCCTCGAGGATCTCTGCCCCAAGAAGGGCGTTGCCGCGGCCGGTCGCCGACGGTGACTGTCGCTTCCGGGCGATACCGCGTACACTCTTCGCTTCCGTCCTCGCTTGAACGGATCGACCGCACGGGAGCCTGTCATGATCCTCTCCGGCCATGAGATCCGCCGCCAGCTCGGCCGCAACATCGTCATCGAACCGTTTGACGAGCAGCGGCTGAACCCCAACAGCTACAACCTCTCCCTCCATGACGAACTTCTCGTCTATGAGGAGGTCGTGCTCGACATGCGGAAGAGCAACCGGGTGGAACGGATCACGATCCCGACCGACGGCCTCGTGCTCACCCCCAACCAGCTCTACCTCGGCCGCACCGTCGAGCGAACCGAGACCCACAATCTCGTGCCGATGATCGAGGGACGAAGCTCGATTGGCCGACTCGGCCTGTTCGTCCATGTCACCGCAGGCTTCGGAGACGTCGGCTTTGCCGGGTACTGGACGCTCGAGATGTTTGCGGTCCAGCCTGTGAAGATCTATCCGGGAGTGCCTATCTGCCAGATCTTTTTCCATCAGGTGGCCGGCGAGATCACGGAGTACTCCAGTAGTAAGTACCAGCACAACCACGACATCCAGCCGAGCATGCTGTTCCGCGAGCTTTGCCCAGAAGGCGACGCGGCCCAGCAACTGGAGCTTGAGTTCGAGGCGGAGGGTCGGACCCGCCAGCGGCAGCTTGTTGCCGGTGAGCCTCGGGTAAGATAGGGCGATCATGGTCCTCAAAGTGCTCGCCTGGGTGTCGCTCGCGTCCGCGATCCTCTTTGCGATTCTCGCAGGGGTGGCGATTTTCGTGTTTCGCAGCGAGCCGCTCGCGGGGTTCGTGAACGAAGCGCCTGCAAGCGTGGAGCAGTTCCAGTGGAGCCAAGCCATCGGCTTTTGGAGCGCGGTGGTGCTTCTGTCGCTCGCGATCATCCTGTCGATCGCGATTCTTGTGACGGCGGCCTTCACCTCCTCCGACACCGACTCATAGGAACGTCCTCTCCGTGCTCAGAACTCATACATGTGGTGAATTGCGTCCCGAGCATGCCGGGAGCCGCGTGACCCTGTGCGGCTGGGTGGACCGTGTCCGTGATCACAAGGGCGTGATCTTTATCGATCTCCGTGATCGCTGGGGCCGCACGCAGGTGGTCATCGGTCCCGACGCTTCCGCCGCCACGCTCGGAGCCGCGCGGGCCGCGCGGTCGGAGTGGGTCATCAAGGCCATTGGCACGGTGGCCGCACGCCCGGAGGGCACGACAAACCCCAAGCTATCCACCGGCGGGATCGAGCTCGTGTGTGACACGATCGACGTGCTCAACGAGGCGGGAACGCCGGTCTTTCAGCCGGGAGCCAGCGAGTTGCCTGGCGAGGAAGTGCGGCTCACCAGCCGCTGGCTCGACCTGCGACGCCCCGCGATGCAGGAAAACCTTTTTCTCCGCAGCCGGATCGTCAAAATCATGCGAGACCACTTCGACGAGCTTGATTTCATCGACGTGGAGACGCCGATGCTGGGCAAGAGCACGCCCGAGGGAGCCCGCGACTTCCTGGTGCCGAGCCGCCTCGACCACGGCTCGTTCTTCGCCCTGCCGCAGTCGCCGCAGCTCTACAAGCAGCTGCTCATGATCGCCGGCTTCGACCGGTATGTGCAGGTGGCGAAGTGTTTTCGCGATGAAGACCTCCGCGCCGACCGGCAACCCGAATTCACACAGCTCGACGTCGAGATGTCGTTTGTCGAAGCCAACGACATCATTGGCGTCATCGAGGGGCTCGTGCGGCGAACTGCGCAAGAGATCCTGGGCCTCGAGGTGCCGCTTCCCCTGCCCCGGCTCACATACGCCGAGTGTATGGATCGTTTTGGCCACGATGCTCCAGACCTGCGATTCGGCCTGGAGATTGTTGATCTCACGCCGCTAGCAGCGGAAAGTGATTTCCGGGTGTTCCGCGGTGCTGCAGAGAGTGGCGGACGGGTGCGGGGCATCCGCGTGCCCGGCGCCGCCGGAAAATTCTCCCGCAAGGAGCTCGACGAGCTTACGGCCGTGGCGGTTGAGGCTGGGGCCAAGGGGCTGGTCTGGCTCAAGAGTGAGCCCGATGGGTCCTGGAGCGGCCCGGTGGCCAAGAACCTCGCAGGCATCGCCGCCGGCGTGAAGGAGCGGCTCGCCTGTGAGCCTGGCGACCTGGCGATGATCGTGGCCGACTCCTTTGAGGTCACTTGCAAGGCCCTTCACACGCTTCGGAAGCGGCTCGGGCATCAACTCGGGCTCTATGAGCCGAGCGCGATGCACTTCTCATGGGTCGTCGACTTTCCGATGTTTGCCCGCGACAGCGAGACCGGCGGGTGGGCGGCCATGCATCATCCCTTCACGGCTCCCCGGCCTGAAGATATTCCGCTCCTCGACACCGACCCGGCAGCCTGCCGAGCGATTGCCTATGACCTGATCATCAATGGCTCCGAGGCGGGTGGCGGCACGATCCGCATCCACGACTCAGCCACGCAGTCGCGGGTCTTCTCGCTGCTGGGCATCGACGCCGCAACGGCCCGCGATCGCTTCGGGTTTCTGCTCGACGCGCTCAGCAGTGGGGCTCCGCCGCACGGCGGCATCGCGCTGGGCATTGACCGCTGGGTCATGCTTTTCGGTCACCTCGACAGCATTCGTGATGTGATCGCCTTTCCGAAGACGCAGAAGGCAAGTGATCTGATGACGGGCGCACCGGCCTCGGTGGCCCAGAAGCAACTCGCGGAACTGGGAGTCCGAGTGGTGGCGCCACCGCCAAAACCGGTGGCGCAGCCAGTAGAGGGCGGCTAGCTCAATTGGTTAGAGCACCTCGCTTACACCGAGGGGGTTGGGGGTTCGAGTCCCTCGCCGCCCAGTCTGTGCGGCCGGCGGGCCATCCATGGCCCCGGCGGCCTAGCCGGGCCTCCGCCCGGCCGCTCGCACTTCCTGGCTCGCGTGGTTCGTGCGCGTTGCGTGATGGTGCGCCCGAGCAGACGGGGCGCTCGCGGATTCGCAAGCGGTTTCATCAACGTTGTTCAGCCCAAGCTGGATCCGGCTCGGGGTTGCCCGTGCCATGGAGCCGGCGTAGGAGTCTGAGCGCAGCCAGGATGGCGAAGCGAAGAGTCCTCCGAGTGAGCGCAGGCCTGGAGGGCCGAAGCGAGCGTCCGGCGACATGGCACGGGCAAGTTGACGCCGCTATTGATCCGCTACGCGGATCAATGCTGATTCTGCCGGGGCTGCCATGCCCCCGGCAGAATCACGCTCGACGCGGGCAAGCCAAGGTTGCCCACGCCGAGACGGCCGGCTTCCGGCCGGCCGTGCGAGGGCCATCACGAACTCTCGGGCGGCTTCCGCTCGGGGTGGCCCGTGCCATGGAGCCGGCGTAGGAGTCTGAGCGCAGCCAGGATGGCGGAGCGAAGAGTCCTCCGAGTGAGCGCAGGCCTGGAGGGCCGGAGCGAACGTCCGGCGACATGGCACGGGCTACCCCGAGCTACCAGTTGACGTGACCCTCCGTGCCCGCAGGCAACACGGTAGGATCAAAGCCGCGAACGGCGATCCAACACAGGAGAGAGCAACGCGATGGACCCATTCATGGCGGCGGCGATTGAGGAGGCCGAGGCCGGAATGGCCGAAGGCGGTATTCCCATTGGGTCGGTGATCGTTCATGCCGGAAAAATCGTCGGCCGCGGACACAACCGACGGGTGCAGCAGGGCAGTGCGATTCTGCACGGCGAGATGGACGCCCTCGAACGGACGGGCCGACGACCAGCGTCGTTCTATCGACAGTGCACGATCTACACGACGCTCTCGCCATGCCCGATGTGCAGCGGTGCAATTGCCCTCTACCGGATCCCGCGGGTGGTGATCGGGGAACACCGCTCGTTCATGGGTGAAGAAGCATGGCTGGCCTCGCGGGGCGTATCACTCGAGGTGCTCGACGATTCTCGCTGCCTGGCCCTCATGGAGGAGTTCATGCAGCGGCATCCCTCGCTCTGGGCCGAGGACATTGGCGAGTGAACGCGGCTCCGCTCAGCCGGTCATCCACTCGGGCAACCGCCGGACCTGTCCTTGGGGGTCAACGCAGACCACGGTCGTCGAGCCCGTGACGAGGATTCGCGTGCCACGGATCACCTCGTAGGCATGCTTGATGTGGGCGGCGCCGATCTTTTCGACGCGGGTTCGCAGGAGCAGCAGGTCGTCGTACTCAGCCGGGGCGTGGTAGTGGCAGCGGGCTTCACTCACCACCATGAACAGCCCTGCGTCTTCGAAGTCCTTGTAGGAATACCCGTGGGCTCGGAGCATCTCGGTCCGACCCATTTCGAAATAGGTCAAGAAATTGGCATGGTGGACCCGTCGTTGCCCGTCAGTTTCCTGGTAGCGAACGCGGATTTCCATCTCGTGTACGTCAGCCATCGCGATCTCCTGATGCGACCCCAGAATTGACCAAGCGGAGCACAAGACTCTATCCTGCCAGCCAGCGGTCCTGGAACGGCATGCCATCGGCCGCCAGCGGCACAACCATGCGGAGAAGCCATCGTGAGCTTGGGTGATGCAGGCGAGGGAAGCGGCATCGGGTTCGCCACGGCACGTGGGCGAAACTGGCCTACACTCCGGCAATTCACCGTCTTCCTCGAAAATCGGGTGGGGCAACTCCTCGAGGTCGTCCGCAGGTTCGAAGGATCGCGCGTGCGGATTGTGGCCCTCTCGATTAGCGACGCAGGCGAGTGTGCATTCCTGCGGTTCTTGCTCAGTCACCCGGAGCAGGGACGCGAAATTCTCGAACGGGCTGGCCTGGCCATCATCGAGAGCGATCTTCTGGGCGTTGAGTTGCCCGACGACCCTCAGCCACTCCTGCGGATCTGCACCGCGCTCCTCCAGGCCGAAGTCAATATCATTCAGGCCTATCCGATCCTCGCGCGGCCGCACGGTCGCCCGGCAGTCGCCCTCATGGTCGACAACACCGAAATGGGCATGGAGACCCTTGCATCCAAGGGGTTTTCGATGATCACCGAAGGGGATCTCGACGCCGAGGAGTGATGCCTCAGGCGAACATATCGTCGGGCACCGCTGAGAGTTGCCGGACGATCACCTTCTCGACATTCTCCCAGGCAACCGCTGTGATCGTGACGGAGCCATCAGCGGCCTGGCTGGCAAACAGCCCATGGGTGCCGCGTGACCAATTCGCGTCATACCACTCGGGGAGCAGCACGGCACCTCCAACCAGGTGCATCTCGATGATGCCGCCGTGCTCCCGCTCCGCCCAGAGCCGCGCCACAAGCTGCGCGGTAGGGTTGCCGGAGTCGGCACCCAAAGGCATACCGGCATCCGTATCACCGGACCACGGGGCCGCATCCTCCTGATTGCCTGACGAAGCTGCGGCGGCGAAGTTCCAGTCGACCGCCTCCTCCTCGTGATGCTCCTCGGCAGCTTCGGGCCCATCACCAGCCGTGGACGACGGCGCATGAGCCTCGTCGCCGAAGGGCAGACCTTCGAGCAACGGTGGCGACTCGCTTTCGTCCTTGGAGGCAGTATCAGCATCAGGCGCCTCTGACTCCTCGAATGTATTGATCAGGGCGGCAAACGGGTCAACGGTCAACTTCGGAATCTGGACAGCCGCACCACACTTGTTGCATTTCCCACGCCTGCCAGCGAACTTCTTCTCGACCGCGATCCGATGCCCGTTCGGACATGAAAACACGATTCGGTCGCCAGGCGCGCCAGGCGGGGCGACCACATGCCCAGGCTGGCCCGTTGGTGCCTCCATATCATCACGTTTCAGCACCCGAGTGAGCGTGTCCTCGTCGCTCTGCTGAGCTGCCCTCGCGAGATCACCGGCTTTCAGCACCCGTGTCGATGCATCATCATCGCTCGGACGAGCCCCCCGGGCGAGTTCTCCCGCCTTCAGCACCCGGGTCAGCGCCTCATCGTGAATCGGGCCTTGGAGGATTCTTGTCTTGTCGTCTTCGTCGCTCATCGCTCCTGCTCCGTCTTCGTGGCGTCGCCTGAGGCCTCTCGGGCCGCCCGGCCGAAGCCCCCAGTGTAGCCTGAGAAGTGTCCCTTGACGCCGAAGGCCGCTGTTCTGACACTTCCTGCATCGCTCATCCGTCCCCAGGGGCTGCCAGGGGCTTCCGAGTCGCGCCATGCCGATCTCCGTCATCTGCCCCAAGTGTAAGTCGCGGTTTAGCGTCAGCGACCAGTTCGCTGGCCGCACGGGGCCATGCCCCAAGTGCAAGGCGCCGATGACGATCCCCAAGCCGGCGGCCCAGTCGGTCACGATCCACGAACCCGATGCCCCGGTAGCCGCCGCTGGACAAGTGGGCCGCGCCCCCACAGCGCCCATCAAGCGGCGAGACAAGCCGGTTCAGATTTCGGCCCTCGCCATGGCTGCGGGGGGAGCCATAGCCTGCATGGTCGTGGCCGCCATCCTGCCCAGTGTGTTTCCGCCGACCGCCACCGGCGAGCCGACGATCCCCCCCTGGCTCTTCATGGGCGGTGCCTTCGCCGTTGCGATCCCGAGCGTGATGCTCGGCTACGCCGCCGTACGCAACCGTGAACTCGAATCCTGGCAGGGAATGGACTTCGTGAAGCGGGCGCTGGTATGTGCTGTGGTCTACACAGTCTTATGGGGCATCCGTGGTCTGCTTCCTCCGGAGCAGACCGCAGAGATGTGGCAGTGGTTCTATCTTGGCCCGTTGTTCGTCGCCGCCGGCGGCCTCGCAGCCTATGCGTCATTCGACATCGAATGGGGCAACGCCGTCGTCCATTACTCCTTCTACGTGCTTGTTTGCTCGCTTCTCCGGTGGCTGGTCGGCCTGCAGCCCCTGTGACCCGGCCCCGAAGCCCCGTCCTCGCTCCGGCACGGTGGCCGTCACGACCATGACCATCGATCGCCTTCCCGAGTTGGCTGCCCTCGATGCTGGTGGCGACGGCGTTCGGCTTCCGCCAGGCGACACCGTGCCCCTCACGCCCCGCGTCCGCGCGCTGCTGGACACACCACCCCTCCGTCGCCTCGCCAGGATCTCCCAACTCGGGCTCGTATCGCTCGTCTACCCTGGTGCCGTTCACACGCGGCTGGAACACTCCCTGGGGGTCTACCGCCTCGCGCTCGAGTTTCTCAGAAGACTTCGGGGCGATCCGCGATTCCTGGCCATCGTCACCGAGGAGGATGCAGCCGCCTTCGTCGCGGCAGCGCTGCTCCATGACGTCGGTCACTGGGCATACTGCCATCCGATCGAAGACATGGGGCTCCGGGAGCTGCCGACCCACGAGTCCTTGCTGCCCGGCATCCTCGCCCAGCGCGACATCGCAGCCGTGCTCACCGACCAGTGGAGGCTGGCTCCAGCCCGAGTGGCCGGGCTGGTAACGGGCACGGCCGAGGATCCCGTCGGCCGCCTCCTCACGTCACTGCTGTCCGGGCCGATCGACGTCGACAAAATGGACTACCTTGCCCGCGACAGTCTCCACGCAGGGGTCCCATATGGCCGGCACTTCGATCAGGAGCGACTCCTGGCGAGTCTCTGCCTCGACGAGCATGGAACCTCGCTGGCCATCACAGCCAAGGGGAGGACCGCAGCCGAGCTCATGGTCTTCGCGAGGTATGTCATGTTCAGTGAGGTCTACTGGCACCACGCGGTGCGAGCCGCCACCGCCATGCTCCAGCGGGCCATCTGGATCGTGCGGCCCTCCATCAACGCCGAAACCATGATCGGCTACGACGACCAGAGCTTCGCGACATGGCTTCTGGAAGCCGCGTCAGGGACGCCCGCGGAGCCACTGGTGACCGGTCTCTTTGGCTCGTCCCGGCGACTCTTCAAGCGGGCGGGGGGCTTCGACGCCCGCCACAGTCCGGCGGTCCACCGCGCCCTCGCTGGCCGAAGCTACGCCGCGATGACAGAGGTTTCGTCACGATTGGCAGAGGCGATTAGCCGGAGACTCGGGAGGCCGATCACCGCCGAGACACTCATCGTCGATGCGCCTCCAGCCGAGCGCGAAGTGGAGTTTCACCTCCATGTTCGCGAGGAGACTCGGCCTTCGCACGGCCCCCGCTTCACCTGGCGGGGGCTCGACGAACTCTCCCCCGTGGTCCGAAGCCTAGCCCACGAGCAATTCGATGATCTCGTTAAGCGGGTCCGCGTGTTCGCAGCCTCCGAAGACGCTGCGGCGATTGCCGAACTCTCTGATCTCGACCGGCTCCTTCTCGCCGCGGCCGACGGGTGAGCCCCGTCATTCAGCCGGGCCGCCGGGCAACGTACCGGCCTCGATGAGGCTTCCAAACGTGGGAGCATCGGCCTTGGCCGGATCGCTCGATTCTTTTGCAACGGCGGCAAGAGCTTCACGAATCTTCTCGGCATTGTCCTTGTCGGCCTTCTTGTCGAGTAGTTTGGCAAGTGCCTCGCCGTAGACATTGCGATCCTTCTTGCTCTTGCCTTTGTGGCACACATTGCACTTCGCTGTCCCAACCGCGGCCGCTAGGGGCGTCCCTTCCTTGACATACACCGCCTTGAACTCGTCGGCGAACTGCTTGATTGCAAAGGCCTCGCGGGCCTGGCATGCGACGGCGATGACAACGCCGAAGGCGGCGATTCGAGTGATCGTGGTGGTGCGGGACATCGAGGTTCTCCATCGGTGGGGGACAGGCAGGCCGTTCCGGTCGTGCCTCTGCCAGGGTGCCCGTATGAAACCGTGGGCTCGAGTCCGCGTCAAGCAAGAGGGGGGAAAAGTCCGTCCACCCGGTGATGGACAGCCCTTCAGTCGCCCCAGCCCGCCCAGCCAGACGGGTCAGGAGCCAGGCCCGGACGATCGTCGTGGATGAAAGCCGCCGGCGGCGGTCCGAAGCCCAGCTCCACTCGCTCGCCTGCGCCGTCAATCCGCAGGAAGGTCCGTGTCCCTTCATACCGACCATGACGATCCTGCCAGCCCATCGCCGCCAGGTATGCATCGGGGTCGGCGATTCCTGCCTGCTCGACGAATGACCGCGTTGGATCGGCCACGACGAACCGGCAGCCCGTCGCCTCGAACTCGAGCTTTGGAATGCGTGGAACAGCCGGCGCATCTCGGAGGCTCACGAGGCCGTCGCTGCATGCAGCCACAACGTCTGAGATCGTCGAGGTAATCACCAGGTCACCGCTGCGGGTTCCCTCGGCAGCAATCAGTCGCCTCGTCACGGCGGCTCCAGTATCCCAGGTGAAATCAATCTGACCGCCGCGCGGCGCCTCGACTGCGACGAGCGTGGCATCTCCGGCTGCCCGGACGCCACGAAAATTGAGCGTTGTGGTCCCCATTCCGCTCCCCCCCGGAGCGTCTCCCACGTGGACAAAACTCGCGGGCTCGGAGGGAATGCCTGCGCCGCGACGGACGGCCGATGGCATTCTGAGGACCACCGCCTCGCATGCCAGGCTTCCACCGCTCACGGAAAACAGGGCTCGCCGTTCGGCCGAGGGCCGTGGGCCATCGGACACCCTTACTGCGACGCCGGAGAGGGTCAACTGGCCATCGTCAACCCGGATTGCGACGCCATCGGCAGCCAAGGGCATTTGAACCACCGGCTCGCGACCTGCTCCGGCGCGGAGCGTCAACTGTCGGCCCGCCACAGAGAACGGCGCGATGTCGAACGGCCCGTCTCCATCGAGTTCGATCACCGTGACCGCAGCGCCGGCCGCAATCGCGTTCTTGAAGGCCTCGACGTCTGCCACGATCCGCGGCACGGCGGCAGCCGCTGGTGTCACCCCCACGCCGGCCGCTGCGGGGGTCGCGCGACCGTCGCCCGGCTGCGATTCGTTGGCGCTCCGGCGAACCGCCGCAGACCGAATCCACAAGATGCACACGAAACCGACCAGCAGGACCAGCGGCAGGATCCACGGGAGCCGCGACGGCTGAAGTTGTGGTGGCGCGACGGTCGCTGGCGTCGCCCTTGTCGCCGAGAGGGAGTAGCCCTCTTCGTCGGCGAAGTCCACCAGTTCGGCGACAAGATCCATGGGCCGCTGATACCGGTCTGCCGGATCCTTCTCCATCAAGCAGGCGATGATCGTGGCCAGGCGTTTTGGCACGTCAGGCCGGAGGTCACCGATCGCCGGTGGCTCAGTCTGCTGATGCTGGAGGAGCTTTTGCACCATCGTCCCGTCAGCAAACGGGGGACGGCCCACGAGCATGAAGAACATGGTGCAACCGAGCGAGTAGAGGTCGCTGCGGACATCCGCGTCCCTGGGGTCACGAGCCTGCTCGGGTGAGATGTAGTCGAAGGTACCGAGTGTCATCCCGCTGACGGTCAGTTCGGCGTCCCCTGCGACCTGGTGGAGGCGTGCCAGCCCCATGTCGACGATTCGGGCCCGACCCGCCGGCGTCATCATGATGTTGGATGGCTTGATGTCGCGATGGACCACATTCCGGTCGGAGGCATGCTCGAGCGCCTCGGCCACCTGAATTGTCACATCGACAGTCCGAGCCGCATCGAACGGCCCATTCTCTCGCACAACGTCGCGAAGGTTGATGCCCTCGATGTACTCGAGAACGATGTAGTGCCAGCCCTGGTCCCCGCCAACGGCATAGACCCGTCCGATGTTCTCGTGGTCGAGGCGGGCCGCTGATTGCGCCTCGTTGCGGAATCGCTTGAGGTTTTCCTCGTCATCCGACTGGTGCCGGGCAAGCACCTTGATCGCGACCGTGCGGTGGAGCGTCGTGTCGAGAGCCTGAAAGACCGCCCCCATGCCCCCACCGCCGATGAACCGGTCGAGCCGGTAGGGCCCGAGCATCGTGCCCTCGAGGATCCGGCCGATATCGGCCGTGGAGCTCCGCGGCCCCGCGAGGCGCGACGCCGTCGACCCGCTCCGGGCCGCCGAAGCGGCCTCCGGGGCCGAGATGACGGTGGCGTCATCGCCCGCACCGTCGCTCCGGCCTTCGAGGTCAGATACCAAGCCACGCGAATCATCTCGAATGCTCATCGACTCGACATTACCACCGATCTCCTGCCCAGATCAACGTGGCAGAAGGGAGCCTCACCCGTAAGGCGCAAAAACCCGCCCCTTGCAGTTGCATGGGGCGGGGCTTGAGTGCGATACGATTCGATTCGATTCGATTCCGGCCGATCAGACCAGGACCGTTTCGAGCTTTGACTTGCGACGCCGCTTCCACTCGAGGCCGGCGAGGCCCGCGAGGCCCGCCCCTGCCATCGCGATGGTGCTAGGCTCTGGCACCGCAGCGATCCGGAAACCGATCTGAGCCGCACCGGTGGTGGCCGAGTACACCGAGGGGAGCGAGGCAAGGTTGAATTGGTCGAGGCCCACGTTGGAAGTGCTGAAGCTACCAGACATGGCGACCCACTGGCTGGAGTTACCGGCGTTCTGAGTCTCAGTGATCTCAGCGATGTTGCCCATCATCTCGTAGAGGCCCCAGAAACTCGCTGAGTTGGTGTAGGAGCCGACTGAGAGCGGTCCATTGGAACCCAGGGCTCCTCCACCGTAGCTCGCCGTATTGGCTGTCGTGGGAGTGACCACATTGCTGACCGGCTTCGTATTGCTGTTGGTAGCGTAGGTCGTGTAGCTGATGTTGGTCAGGCCGCCGTTGTTGAACCCTGCCTTGACCCATTCGTCGATCGTCGGCAGGAAGTAGCCGGCTCCGGGGTTCCGGCTCACGAGCGGACCTGAGGTGGCGTTCGCAAGGGTATACGAGCCGGTCTCGAGGAGGGCTGGGTTCGTGGACTCACCGTTGGAGAGCCAGTTTGAAAAGCGGGCCGCATCAAACCAGTCGACGAAGTTGACCGGTACATTGGCGAAGGCCACACCCTGGCTGTTCGTACCAGCCTTCACGGCGTACGTGAAACTGCCGCTCGATCCGCTCTGAGTGATGCCGCCGTTGGCGTCACTTCCCATAGACGCGTTGTAGATACCGTTTGGATTGGAAGCACCGACGGCGTTAAGGAAATCCACGTATTGGCCATTCGTCATCTCGGTGCGGTTGAGGGCGTAAAGGTACGACACCCCGCCCAGGCCGTTGGAGAAAAAGCCCGTATTGCCGGCCTGCCCGATCCCCACCAGATCGAGGGTGATAGCGGACGAGATCGAGGACGCACTGGCCACGAGGAATGCCAAGGCTCCGGCGAACGCTCGGAGATTCTGCAGCTTGGCGCCACGGCCGCTGCCCCATGTCCAACGTTTGTTGCGGCGGGCATGCATGCCGCTGACGCAAGTCGGAGCGCCGCCAGATCGGCGATATTCGGGAAACCGCTTCCGAGCCTGGATCGGCTCGTGGGTTCGGACGTAATCAGCCGAGTAGGCCGCGTCCACATCGTCTCGGTATGTTTTCGTCGCTGCGCTCATGAGACTGTTCCTTTGCAATTGAGCCCACATCGGGGCGGAAAATTTCGAACTCATCGGACTTCCACTCCTCCGACCAACGCGGCCGAAAGCTGTTTCATCAACCATCAGGACGGCGGCGGCGCGATGGCCGCGACCGCACCTACACCAACTGAAAAGCAACCCGCCGATCAAACACACGACGGGCCTCGGCAAACAGGGACATGAAGGCATCGCTGCCAGAGACACCGGGCAGATACACCCAGGCTCCGAGCTGCCGCGCCCACAACTCCTCGTCCACGCTCTCACCCGAGCCGCACACGACGAGAACTGTTCCGGAACGGCTCGCAAACTCTTCGGCGATCTCCACTGTGTCGTTGACGCGATCACCCAACGGATGAGCGATGTCTGCGATCACCATGTGAAAATCGTCATCGACGAGCGACCGCAACTCGGCGGCATCGGCAGGCGTTTCGCACACCGACCAGCCGGACAGATCGGCCATCGTGTCGAGACGGTGACGAAGCTTCTCGTCACCCGACACAACCAGGCACTTCAAAACACCGGGAGCCCGTCCCGTGCGAGCCACCGGCGCCTGACCGGCGAGCGAACGCACTTCCTCGGACGTGATCCCTACGGCAACGACCATCATCGGCCTCCTCCTTCCCGGCGGTCATTCCGCCGACTCTCGAGCCATCAACCGCCGCGATTACTCGCGACAGGAAGGAGGAAATGCACGCGGCGTGCCAAACGCCGACGACGGCACGAAGTTGCGGCGCACACTGCATGAATCCAGCAGTCCGGCGACGATTTTTTGCTTGCCGCCTGTTTTCCGAGGAGTTTTCCTGCTCACCAAAGTGCGTGCCTGAAGATGCGAGGTTTGCCCTCGCAAGGCCTCACAAGGACCGTTTTCTCGGTGATTTTCGGCGCCTCACCAAGGCAGTGAGCCCCTCACCAAGACCGTGAGAAGCTTCGTCAGCCCTGCGGCTGTGATGGGCGAGAGCGCTTGCCCGATTCGGCCAAGCCGCCGACTGTGGCCTGCGAAATGCATCGAGGCATCGCGTGGGCTTCCACTCGCGATGCACACATGGCCTGAAGCTCGCCTGGCAAAAATGCCTCGCCTTGTTTCACCACGACCTCGGCCACGGGCACGAATCCGAGCACCGGATGCGGCTCGGCGAAACACACGGCATCCACGACGCTGGGGTGCGAGCTGAGCACGCGTTCGATTGCATCAGGATTCACGAGCCGGCCGCCGCTGCGAAAGATGCGATCGATCCGCCCACGAAAATGAAGGAGGCCCGTCGTTCCTTTGCTCACCAGATCGCTACTGTGGAAGAAGCCTGCTTCATCGAGCCCGTCATATCCGCCTTCGGCGCTGATGTATCCGAGAAACATCCCGGGACCCCGCAGCACGAGTCTCCCTGCGTCGCTTCCATCGACCGGGTCGAGCCGCCACTCGATGTGGTCATACGGCACGCCGATGCATGCATCGGCGCCCCCGCCCTCGTCGAATCCGAGATGCGAGATACGCGGACCAGCCTCGGTCATGCCATACAGGAAGAGCCGTTTGGCGTTCGGAAACGCCAGGGCCAGGCCCTCGGCAAGTTCGGCTCCAAGTGGCTCGCCCCCGGTCGTGACGACCCGCACCCCAGGAAACGGTTCTCCGTTCCAGTACGCCAAGAACAGCCGAAAGAGCGATGGCGGTCCCTGGACCACGGTGAGTTGCTCCCGCCGAATGGCCGCCTGAAGCTGCGTGAGCGGATCGCGGGGACGAAAGAGGCGAATCGTCGCCGAAGCCTGGAGCGACGCCATGCAGCCTCCCATGAGTCCATACATGTAGCCCAGCGGTGTATTCACGGCGACGCGATCGCGGAACGCGAGGCCGAGTGCCCGCGCGATAGCCGCGGCATTGATGCGAACTGACTCGGCGGGCAGGGCAACGAGTTTTGGGCTTCCGGTGGTCCCAGACGTGCACATGACGAGCGCCTCGTCGCGGTCCACGAGCGACGATGCCGATGTCTCCGCGGCCCTCCAAGCCCTTTCGTTCGCCGCATCGAGCACGGCAGTCGGCTGCAGCCACCTGACGATCTCGGTGACCTGCGCGGTGGTCATTGAGTCACGGAGGACTACTGCCGAAAACCCGCGTCGCCAGCAGGCCAGCACATGCACGAGAACCCTAGACGGATCGGGGTCACGAACGACGGCCCGCCAGGGCCGAGGTCCGGCAGCCTCCGGAAGCGTCGCGGCGACCTCTTCCGCCCGTCGCGCGAGGGACGCATACGTGATCGTGCCTTCGGCATCGATCACGGCCGGCGTCTCGGGGCCGGCCGCCACGCGGTCGAGAAACCACTGCCACATCACGGGGTCACCTCCTGCGGGTTCCGCGCACGGTGCCATGCCCGGCGGGGGTATACTCCGTTGGCTCTCGCGCCGCTAGTGGTATCGCCCTGGGGAAAATCTGTTTCCAGCAGGCAACTTGCTCCATGATTCGCTTCCCGTTCATTCGCCCCGACATTCCACCGATCGCGGAGTGGGCAGCAGTCCTCGAAGAAGCCTATGAGAGAAAACGATTCTCGAACTTCGGTCCACTTTCCCGACGGCTCGAGGACTTCATGGCCGCATCCTGGGGCAGTCCTGAGACGGTCTGCGTTGCTGCCTCGAGCGGCACAGCGGCAATCGCGGCGCCGCTCATTGCGGCCGGTGTGACGGAACGGGTGATCCTCCCGGCTTTCACTTTCCCGGCGACGCTTTCCGCAATCCGGATGGCTGGGGCAGAACCTTTTCTCATCGATGTGAGCCCGACCGATTGGCGCGTGTCCGCCGACGATCTGGCACGCGCGCTCGAAGCCATTGGCAGCCATTCGGCCGTCGTCCTCTGCCCATTCGGGCTGCGAAGTGACTTCACGGCCCATGCGGAGATCATCTCAAGGCGAGGCGGCATCCTCGTGGTCGACAATGCAGCGGGCCTCGGCGTCACGCGCCAGTTGCTCGAAGGCTCACCGCACTGCTTCGAGGCCTATTCACTCCACGTCACGAAGCCCTTTGCCGTTGGTGAAGGGGGTGTCATTTTTGCGCATCGCTCGCATGAGGATCAGCTACGTCGGGCGTTGAACTTCGGGCTCGCCCCGGATGCACCGGCCGATGTCGACGGCTGGGGCATCAACGGGAAGTTGTCCGAACTGCATGCGGCGGTGGGTCTCGCGGTGGCCGCCTCGTTTGCCGATCGGCTTGCCCGTCGACGATCACTCGTGAGCCGATATGCGTCCGCGATTGCCCGATTCGACCGTATCATGGCCTACACCAATCCCGACGCGGCCGCCTGGCAGTGCTTTCCGTTGTTGCTTCCGGACGCCGACGCAGCCCGCCGGTTCACCGCGCTGGCAACGGATCGCGGCATGCAGATCAGGCAGTACTACGTCCCGGCTCTTTCGGCCTGCTCGGATGTCGATCGCATTGGCCCCTGCCCCGTGGCCGAGGACCTGTCGGCCCGCATGTGCTGCGCCCCTGTGTACTCGGATGCCACCGATTCCGAGATCGAGGAGCTTGTCACCATCCTCGCCGCATCGCTTGCGGATGCACTCGATTCGGGCCGGCCCAGCCGGCTTGCCATCATGTGTAGCGAGAAGGTTGCGCAATGACGTTCCATGGGGCGCCTGCACCATCCGCTCCGGCAGGCTACGAAGACCTTTTCTCCGACTTCCTCGCAAAGTTATTCGATATCGATACTCCGCCGCGTTTGCCCCCGCATCTGCCGATAGATGCGTGGCAGGCCGAGACGGCGAGACTCCTTGCGGCAGCCGGGCCCCAGCACTTTCGGAGGCGACACGACCGTGAGTTCCGTCTGATCGAGACGCTGGCGGCCACTGCACCGGTGGTGCAGGACGTGACCATCAAGCCATTCGCGGCCTCGCGACTCGACGTGTCACCGGTTCCTGACTTTTGCGAGCTCGGGGACCACGATCTCTGCTACACAAAAATCAACCACGGGTTTTGGGAACAACTCTACGCCTGCTTCGCCCCACCCGACGCCGTGCGAATGCGAATCACGGATCCGGCGCGGTTACGGGGCCCGTATATCACCTCGGGGTTCCTCGACGGGCTTGCGTCGCTCCTCGCGGCTGGCGCGTGGCCGGAATTCGGTCGGGTTCGATTTCCGGGAGTTCACCTTGGAGTCAGCCTCGCCAGCGGCACCCACGACCATGCTGACGTGCTGGCAGGATTCGAGGCGCGGCCCCAAGCACAGCGGAAGATCGTGATGGGTGCTGCCATTGGACTCGCTGCCTGGTGGGAAACGCTGTTCCCCGAACACCGTCCGGCTTTCGTCGATGGGAGCTTCGCCAAGCGTGGCCTCGAAACAGGAGCCTTGCGAAAGACACTCGTGTGGGCAGCCGGTCAATCAGAACGAATTATCTTCGTTGTCCCTCCGCATCTCGAAGGCATTCAGCTCGCCGATGTGTGCATCCCTCAGGAAACCTTCCTCGTGCCTGCCACGACGATCCATGAATCGTGGGCAGCCTGCCTTCATTCGGTCGCGGGGCATGTTTTTGGACGGCTCGGGGAGGACGGCCGCGTCTTGGTGATTACCCAGTCGGCGGTCTTCTCGGCCGTGCTCGGCTTCTTTCTCGCTCTTGCCAAGCCACAGTTGCTGCCAGCCGCCTCACGCCTGCGATACTTCGACCTCGGCCAGGCGCTCGACATCGCTGCACCGGAGGCCGGCGGCCCGTGGGCGCGGCAGTATGCCAAGGGTGACCTCAGCTTGTTTCATATGGCCCGCGGCTCGACTTAGCCGCCCGTTTGCTCCCACGGCTTGGCGACCTGTTCCACGGCCTGGCGGAGAAACCGAAAGTTTTCCGGCGAGCCACGCAAGACTGGCTCGATGATGGCCCAGTAGGAGTCGATCCACACCCGGTTCCACTCGTCCTCCGCCAGATCGTGCGTTGGCGGATCGAGTGAATCGATCCGAATCTGAATGCGTTCGCCATCCCAGAGGGCCAGGGCCGTGACCATTGGAATTCCGAGCCTCCGCGCGAGCGAGGGGAGGCCAAACGAAAAATGCCATGAGATCCCGAGTCGTTCGAGGAGGACAACGCGATCTCCGGTGCCAAGGTCGGCCGCGCCGAGAAGCACGCCACCGCGACGAAGATGAATCGCCGAATTGATGAGGATCACCGATTTCTGATCCTGTGTCCGCGGGTCGACGAACGTCGTATCACCGGCCGCTGCCTGCCACGAGGGAAGATCCCGAGTGTTCGTCCAGACGAGGAGCGGCAGCCGCTGTTCGACCAGCCAGTTCATGAGAAACTTTGGTGGCCCGAGGTGGGCAGTGACCACAATCACGCCCTTTTCTTGCCGCCTGGCCTCGTCGAGCGCTGCATCGTCGACCCTTTCCACGAGGTCGAGGGCAACGGCTCGGCGATGCGGATCATAGAGATAGTCCCGCACGACCTCCCCGGCGGCCGCGCCCCACCAGGCCTTGGCACACCACTGTTCGCCACTCGCCAGCCCCGGATGATCCGCCGCCCAACGGACAAGCTCTTCATTCTGGAAGCCCCTTGTCAGTGATTCGGTCCGAAGCATCGCCAGCTTCTCCGGCAAGGGCAAGGGCAGGGCTGCGATCGCAGCGACGCTGTCAGCCATGCTTGCCCCGTTCGCTCGCCGCGAGGTGCTCGATGAGGCTGCGTGGCGTGGCGAGTGTTTCAGCCGTGATTGTCTCGTCACGCAGGATGATGCCCGTCTGCTTCTCCAACTCGAGGATGATCTCGAGGACGCCGATCGAGTCGATCCCGAGGCCATCCGATCCCAAGGGCGTTTCGAGTCCGAGTTCCCCACAAAAATGAACCGCCCGCGAACGGACAACTTCGAGGACGATGGGGGTGAGCGTTTCGCGATTCATAGGGAGTATTCTATGGCTGAGCCGGTTTTGGGACGGATCCGAGGAGGCCGCGATACACGGTGTCGCCAGGGTCGACCCAACTCATGCTTGTCGACAGAAAGGGATACCGATCCCCCCACTTCTTCGCGACATACTCGTAGCTTGGCTGCACTTCATCGCAGAAGGCGTGCGTGGCTCTTCGGGTAATCTTCACTGACTCATGCGGCGCCAGCCTCGGCGTGCCGTCAGAGAGCCGGTACTTGTGCCACACAAACGCATCCACGGCATAGCACTGCAAGCCGCGTGCCCGGGCGGTCATGCAGACATCAACCCCGTAGCAATGGAGCCCGGGCATATGCTCGTCGAACGTGACGCCGCTGTTCCGTCGGATGCAGAGCCACTGTTCGTCAAGCGACTGGACCTTCGCCGGCAAAACACCAACCCGCCGATGCCCTGCCGGGTCACACCAGTGCCCAACAAAGTGTTGGACATGCGACTGAGGCGAACCGACCGCGATGCCCACTGACCCGATGACGCCCCATTCTGGATCGATCGCTGCCACTTCCTCGAGCGCTCGCGAAAAATCCTGCTCCCAGCCCGGCGGGAAAAACACGTCCTGGTGCGCAAATATGACAAGATCACCTTCCGCCTGTTCGAGGCCGCGGGCGTAGATCCTGCAGAGGTCGCCCGACAGGCGGTTCCCAGTGTTGTCAAACAGGAGCCACTGGTGACGGTTGCCCGTCCGTAACGGTGACCCGGAAAGGTGCTGCTCGAGTTCTGCCCAGTCGTTCACGGCCACCACGATGCTGAGGCTCGGGAGGTTTGTTGGCGGGGGCAGGCTGAGCAGTTCCCGCTCCTCGCCCGGATCGTTTTCGAGGTTGAACAACTCCTCGACGACTCGGTCGTCGCACGCCATTCGGATCCGCTTGAGCGGCCACACGACCTCAGCGTCGATCGCGATTCGAGTGGTGGCGTAGTCCATGCGGTCAAGACTGCCAGGCCAATAGGCATATCCTCGGTCGATCGCTGCAAGCGGCCGATGGCCAAGGGGGGCCGGTGCGAGGAGCGATCGGCCTGGCAGTCGGTCCCGTGGCAGCTCGAGCAACTCCAGCAGGGTCGGCACGATATCGAGAACCGAGCAGATCCGCGCGTCAATCTCTGGTGGCAGGCCGAAGCGGGGCGGTGCCCACAGAAAGAGCGGCACGCGGAAAACCCTTTAGCCCGACGGAGGTACGGGCCAAGGAGCGGTGTCGTATCGCGATGGTATCCGAGGATCGGCAGATCCGGCCGGAGGCAATCGGCAATGACGAGAACGACGTTGAGGCGACTCATGGACAACTCCAACCCAAGCCCCAGAAGCAACAGCACCGGGGGCACAAAACGTTCGTCCACTGTCCGAACGAGTTTGACGAGCATAGCCCTCCGAGCGACGATGGTTCAACGGCATCCGACAGCAGCAACGCGTCGTGGGCCTGTCACCAGTACGTGGGCATCATGGACGAGTTTGTTGAGCCGCTCGGAATGAGGGTCTTGATCCGCAAAGATGAAAACCGCCAGACCACGCGGGGCGGGATTGTACTTCCCGACAAGGCCGAGATCCCGACAATTAGCGGCAGGGTCGTCGAGGTCAGCCTCCAGGTCGAACGGGATGCCGACGTGCCGATCGCCAAGTACGACAAGGTGCTCTTCCATCCGAAGAACGCGATCCCGGTCGACCTCGAGGGCAACAACCTCCTCTTCGTTGTGCCCGTCGAAGACATCGTGGCCGTCTTTCGGAGGAGCGACAGCCGGCACCGTGCCGAGGCTACCGGCGATGACCCGCCCGCCGCCAGCGCCGACGACTGACCCGTCCAGGCGGCAACGCCACTCGGTTCGAAAAGAGCTGCGGTGGCGTCAGAGACGACGCAACAATAGATTCTTCATCCATGGGTGGCGGCTCTTGCTCACGCCCTTCGCGCCCGTAGCTCAGCTGGATAGAGCATGGGATTTCTAAAAGCACCTGGAACACCCGAAAAAGCGATGTTTTCTTCGGGAAAAACGCGATAGTCGGTTCGCGACGCCAATCGGCAAAATCGTCGTAAGTCCTTATTTGTCGTCATCAATTTAGGCTCCCGGTTGTCGCGACAACCGCTTCGGTGCCGACCTCCAAATGCCCTGGCTCGTCTACCTCCTACGGTGCTCTGACGGATCGCTCTACACGGGCATCACGAATGACCTGCCCAAACGGCTGAAGACCCACGCTTCTGGCAAGGCGTCCCGATACACCCGCAGCCGACTCCCCGTGACGCTGGCATACACGGAAGCCCAGCGGTCCAAATCGAGCGCCCTGAAACGGGAAGCGGCAATCAAGCGGCTACGACGGCACGCGAAAACTCAGCTGGTCGCGGGATCAAAAGCAGCGGCCGATCAGTGACGCGTTTGAATGAGGATCCCGCGTTGGTTTTCCCTTCCCGTAGGCCAATTAAATCACGACCACCCATACATTCACCTCAGGGATGACCGGTTCGTGTGAAAAAACACGTTTGAACTCGACATCGCGATCGCTTTTCGGTTTCGGTCCCTCCCCACAGCTCCTTTTAATCGAGGTCGAAAACCCCCGTAAATTTCACTTTGACCCTCCCGAAACCCAGTATCTCGGCGCAAAACCGCATTCTTTGCCCTCGGAGACCACGCAAAACAGCCCACTGATCAGGCTTTTTTTACGTTATGAATTTAACTTTCCTAGAATTTCGTA
>JANNSZ010000091.1:0-6637 GCA_031403195.1 Planctomycetota bacterium
AATCCTGGCGGTTATCCGGTGGGGGCTACCGTTTTATGGGTGTGGGCGTTGTAAACATGCGGAGCCGGTTGGGCTACGCTTCGTTTCCTCCGCGCTAGCGATGGCCACGTTCCCCGACGCGAACGTCCGGCGACATGGCACGGGTTGCCCCGAGCCGCGTTGGACGTCGCGGCTGTGTCAGTCCCAGTACCAGGCACTCTCGGGCAGTTTGGCGGCAGTAGTCCGTGCCTTCGCGACTTCTTCCTTCTCGTCCATGAGGAGGTTCGGTGGGTCGAGGGCCATTCTCGGGTACATCGTCACGCCACCACCGATCGGCGTCAGCAGTCGGTTGCCGCTCCACACGGCGTTGATCGCCGTTTCGACTTCCTTCGGCACCGGAAGCGTATCAACCGAATACGCCTTCTCATCAAGCAGCGTTGTGGCCGACCAGCCGGCCTTCCCATAGGCGTCGTGCTCCTGCATGTAGGCCGCGATCACGGCGAGGTCGATGAGGCCGCGGAGCTGAGCGTAGATCGGGTTCTTGGCGGCGATCTTCGGATAGAGTTTGGTGAACGCCTCGGTGAACGTCGTGCTCGCCCGGTCGGCGCGGTTCGCGCCCAGCCGCGAGCCGTCGGGCATCACCACCTCATCGGCGCTACAGAGCTTCACGCCCTGGCCGACGAGCTCGATACCGAGGTCGTCCTCGGCAATGCGAATGCACTGATAGTTGGGCACAAAATACCACCGCTGGAGTGCGTTGGCCGCGACAGCGCCGCTTTTGGCCAGATCGATCCACGACTTCATCGTTACCGGAGTCGGCTCGAGACCGATGCCGATGAGCTTCATGCGGTAGTCGGCCTCCACGAGCACATGCGCAAAGTGACTGGCCGGCGATACCCCCTGCACCTTCACCGTCTGCGTGCCGAGGGCTTCTTTCATCCCGCTGACCAGTTCATCGACGTTGGCCTTCGGATTGATCCTGCCATGGCGGCGCAGGAATTCTTGCATCGCCTTGAGCCCCTCGGGCTTGGGGTCGATCGAGCAGCCCACGAGACGGTCCCGCGGCTCACCGGGCGAAAAGCAGCGCAGCGCCGTAGCGAGGTCTTGGAGCAGCACCGTGGGGGCGCCGGTCTCGACGCCGCGGACGCGACCGGCGGCATCAGTGAACCACGGCTCGGCTGGGCCAGCGATCACGACCTCGCCCGGCGTGTCGCCCTCGGCTGGGTACACAAAGACATACTGCACACGGGTGAGGCCAGCGAGCTTTTCCACTTCGTCGGGCATGCCTCGGCCATCCGCGACGGCCTTGGCCACGGCAGCTTCGAGCCGCGAGAGCGCGACCTTCCGAAGCGTCGCCGGCGAACGCAGGTCGGCTGGTACGGCTTGAAGGGCAGCCTCACGACGCTCCTTCGTGACGCCAGGATCAGCTACCGACTGTGATCGGAGGACGCCCTGAGGATCGACAATGACGCCAGCCGCAGAGCCACCACCAAACTGCGCCCGCGCACCAGCAGCAGGCAGGACCGTCATGGCTGCGACCAGGCAGCCAAGTGCGGCCCGATGGCGAAGGGGACGGGATCGGGAGGGCATGTGCATCGAGTTCACCACGGGGCGAAAGGGGGATTTCGGCGAGGGCGGGGCCGAGCCTGCCCACATCACTCCATCGAGGGTAATTCCGCCCACGGCCCTGAGGCAATGCTAGATTCCGCCCCCGTTCTCGAGGGGGCCAGGACCCGCTCGCTGTCCGTGGCACAAGCCATCCATGGCCTTGTGCCACGTGGCAAACCATAGAAAAGCCGAGTTTTGCCCTGGTTGGCGACCGCGACTTCGTGCCGCGGCAGAGTTCTTCCACAGCCTGTTAGCCAACGCGGGCGGGACTCCGGCCAGCCCCCGGACGGCCGTTCGATTCCCGGCGACGGCTGCCAAGGGTCACCGCTGCCCGCACCGAGCCCGGCCCGAGCAGTTCCACGAGCCCGGCCAGCAGGGCGGGCGACCAGGCCACGCCATGGCGGTCGGCCTCCATCATCACCCGCATTCCGTCCGGCCCCTCTGTCCCCTCGGCCTTGTCGACATCGAGCACCAGCCGCAGCGGCACGGCCCCTGGATGGGCCCCGACGAGCGCCGCCAGCCGATCGAGCGTGCCCGTATCGTGGCGACCCGCCACGAGCTTCACCGTCACCGCCCGCGCCGGCAGTCGCCAGGCGTCGGCGAGCGGGACCGCATCGTGGATGATGAGATTGGTCTCATCGCTGCCGGCGCGTCGGTCGATCGAGCCAGCCACCAGGATCACTGCATCGGCCTGAATGAATTCGCTCACCCGCGCGAAATCCTCCGGCCAGCAGATGCTCCGCACGAGGCCCTCCATGTCCTCGAGGTCAAACATGCCGTAGCGGGTGTGTGTCGAGCCAGGACGCGGCTGCTTCGTGTTGGAGAGCTTGAGCGCCGCTACCAGACCACCGACGAGCACGTCGCCCTTCGCCGGCACGCCGGCCAGGCCCGCGGTGCCATGCGTGCAGATCGCCTCGAGCAGCCCCTGATGCTCGGCCAACGGATGGCTGTGAACGTAATACCCGAGCACTTCCTTCTCGCCCGACCGCATCTCGAGATCGGAAAGCTCCGGCACATCGGGCAGGCCCGCCGGTACCGCCGCAGCGGCCACCGGCTCGTCAAACGCGGCAAACAGGTTTTTCTGACCGCTCTTCTTGTCGGCGAGTTGCGATGCTCCCGAGGCCATTGCCTTCTCGACACCAGTCAGGAACTGACCCCGGTGCCCTCCTAGCACATCGAGCGCCCCGGCCTTGCAGAGGTTTTCGATTGCCGTCTTGTTCACGACTGACGGGTCGAGCCGGCCGCAGAAGTCGTGGAGATCCTTGAAGGGGCCCGACTTCGCCCGCTCGGCAGCGATCGCCTCAGAGGCCTGCACGCCGCATCCCTTCACCGCAGCGAGGCCAAAGTGAATGCGGCCCTGGGCCACCGAAAAATCGGCCATTGACGCATTCACATCGGGCGGCGCCACCTCGATCCCCATTCGGCGGCAGTCCTCAACATGCTCGACGAGGGAGTCTTTCGTTTTGAAATTGCGGCCCGTGATGTCGCCCGAGAGGAGCGCCGCCATGAACTCGACGGGATAGTGGGTCTTGAGATAGGCCGTCTGCCAGGCAAGGAGCGCGTAGGCGGTCGAATGGCTCTTGTTAAAACCGTAGCCGGCGAACTTCTCGATGAGGGCGAAGACATCGGCGGCCTGCTGCTTGGAGAGCCCCTTCGCCTGGGACCCAGCCACGAACTGCTCGCGGAAGGCCGCAATTGTCTCGAGTTTCTTCTTGCTGATCGCCTTGATGCACGTGTACGCATTGGAGAGCTCGATGTCGCCGAGCCGCTCCAGAATTCGCATGACCTGCTCTTGATAGACCATCACGCCGTGGGTCTCGGCGAGCACCTCCTCCATCACCGGATGCAGAAACTCCGCCCGCTTCCGGCCATGCTTCACGTTCACATACTCGTCCACCATGCCCCCTTCGAGCGGGCCGGGACGATAGAGGGCGTTGACGGCCACGATGTCGAGGAAGTGGTCGGGCTTCATCCGCTGGAGAAGATCGCGGATGCCGCCGCTCTCGAGCTGGAAGATGCCCTTCGTCTCGCCGCGGCAGAGTGTGGCGAGCGTGGCCGCGTCGTCGAGCGGGAAGGCGAGCGGATCCAGTCGCTGCTTTTGCGTGCTGAAGATGATGTCGAGCGTCTTGGCGACGACCGTGAGGTAGCGGAGCCCAAGGAAGTCCATCTTCATGAGGCCAGCCCGCTCGACATCACCCATCGCCCACTGGGTGATCACTTCCTCCTTGTCTTTCACCCGGCACAGCGGCACATACTCCACAAGCGGCCGGTCTGCGATCACCACCGCTGCGGCATGTGTGCCGACGTTGCGGGCGAGCCCCTCGATCCGCCGCGCGAGGCTCACAAGCTCGGCTACTTCGGCGTCTGCGTCGCAGGCGCCAGCCAACTGGGTGCCCGGGGCAGACGCATTGTCGAGCGAGATGCCGAGCTGGTTGGGCACGAGCGCCACGATTGCGTCGACGCGGGGGATGGTCATCCCGAGCGCCCGGCCCACGTCGCGGATCGCGGCCCGTGCGGCGAGTGTGCCGAAGGTGCCGATCTGGGCGACATTCGCCGCGCCATACTTCCGCTTGACGTAGTCGATGACTTCGCCGCGGCGCTCCTTGCAAAAGTCGATGTCGATATCCGGAGCTTCCAGGCGGTTGATATCGAGAAACCGCTCAAAGAGGAGGTCGTACTCCAGGGGACAGACATGCGACAGATAGAGCGCATAGGCCACAATCGCTCCCACGCCCGAGCCTCTCGCCGCCGCTGGGATATCCTGCTCCCGCGCATACCGCACAAAATCCCACACGATGAGGAAGTAGCTCGCGAAGCCGAGCGTGTCGATCACGCCGAGCTCGCGGTTGAGCCGATCCAAGACCGCCGTATCCAGCTCGCCGCAACCACCCTCCGCGGGTGTCTTCCCTGCGGCCCATCGCCTGGGCACCGCCGCATACCGCTCCCGCAGGCCATCCAGGCAGAGCTGCCGCAGCTCCTCCGACGCCGTACGGCCAGACGGCACTTCGAACCCCGGAAAGTGCCGCTTGCCGAGGTCGAGGTCGATCGACACCGAGTCGGCGATTTCCTGACTGCGACCGACGGCCCCCGCGATGAGGCCTCGATCGAAGCCCGCAAAGGCCGCGTGCATCTCCTCCGGGCTCTTCAGATAAAACTCGCTCGAATCCATCCGCATCCGTGAGGGATCGCAGCGGAGCCGGCCCGTATTCACGCACAGCAGAATGTCTTGGGCCTCGGCGTCTTCGCGAACCACGTAGTGGCAATCGCAGGTGGCGACGGGCGGAATCCCGAGGTCACGCGAGATATCGAGCGCCGCCTCGTTAACCTGCCGCTGGAGGTCGAGGCCGTTGTCCTGAATCTCGATGAAATACCGGTCGCCAAATGTCTTCTGGAACCAGCCGGCAATCTCACGGGCCTCGCGGACCGAGTCGGCCTGCGCCGGCGCGGCCCCGATCAGCGACCGCGAAAACTCGCTCGACAGGCAGCCCGAGAGGCAGACGAGCCCGTCGCCAAATTCTTCGAGCAGGGCGCGGTCGATCCGTGGCTTGAAGTAAAAGCCTTCGAGGTAGGCCTTGGTGGCGAGCTGGAGGAGGTTTGCAAACCCCGTCTTGTCGCGAGCCAGGAGCGTGAGGTGGTAGCTCGATTCCTTCTGGCTTCCGGCGTCTTTCTGAAACCGGCTGCCCGGCGCGATGTAGGCCTCGTAGCCGATCACAGGATTAATGCCCGCCGATTTGCACGACGCATAAAACTCGAGCGCGCCGTGGAGGTTGCCGTGGTCGGTGATTGCCAGGGCGTTCATCCCCAACTCGGCCGTGCGGGCCACGAGCCGGTCGATCGACGCAGCCCCGTCCAACAGGCTGTAGTGGCTATGGCAGTGCAGGTGCGCGAACTGGGGCGTGCTCATTCGAGCGGGCGTGCTCATCCGTGGGCCTCGCAGGGAAGCCACGATTGTAGCCGCCGCCGCTTGTCAGTCCGAGGATGGCTCGCCGATCTGCCGCAGGAACTGGGCCAGCCGCGCCTGGAGGTCGAGGATCGCCTGCCAATCGGAAAACTCAAGCTCCACGCGTTCGCCGCTACCTCGAATCACCGCACCCTCGGTCGCAGCGCGAAGGATTCCCTGGATGTAGTTAAAAAGCTCGCTGAACTCGGCCGCCTGCACGGGGCTCAGTCGTTCGGGCAGCGGCGGCGACCCGGATGGCAAGAGAGGCGACCGCACCCCGCCGACATCCTCAATTACATCGGAGTGATGCGACGCAATCCGCTCGATCCGTTCGCGGATTTGCTTGGCGCGGCCATCGTCGCCGGCAGGATGGCGGGCTGCAATGCGGCGATCGATGTCGCTATGCGAACCGACCAAGAGGAGCGAACGGCCCACGGAGATCATGTCGCCGTCGCGGATGATCTTCACCTGGATGTCTTCGCCGTTGACCTTCGTGCCGTTGGTGCTCTCGAGGTCAGTCGCGACAACCTTGTCGTTGTCGTATTGGAGCTTGAGGTGGTAGCGGCTGATCCGCTCGTCGTTGAGCTGGATCGTGTTGCCGTCCTCACGGCCGATCGTGACGGGCGTCGGCAATCGTTCGAAGACCCGGCCTCGGTCGGCGCCGTGGAGCACCCGCAACGTGATGGAAGCCATGATTCTTTTTCGCCCGCCCGGAGACGACTCATCCGATCGTAATCATATCCATCGGCGGCGGCGGGCGAAGCCGCCTGGCAGCGGGCCCCCGGCCGGGCAATGGTGGCGGGCTGGCAAAATCGGTACGATCCGGCTGACGCGCCCGTAGCTCAATTGGATAGAGCATCGGTCTTCGGAACCGAGGGTTGTAGGTTCGAGCCCTACCGAGTGCATTCCAGCTTCAGATGCCCTCCTCGTTGCAAAAATCAGATCGCGCGCCGCGACAGGGATCGAACCAAGTTGACCACCCTGGGGGGAGCGTACAATGATCTGTCCGGCCATCGCGGTATGGAATGGAGAAACCTGCCACTAAATCCTCGCTGAACATCCTCGTCGTGGATGACGAGGTGAATATCCGTAAAACTCTCGCGATCGGCC
>JANNSZ010000092.1:0-5509 GCA_031403195.1 Planctomycetota bacterium
CGAGGCGGAATGGGAGTATGCCTGTCGGGCTGGCACGACAACGCAGTATTCGTTTGGCGACAATTGGCAAGAACACGACAAGTATGGTTGGACAAACAAAAATGCAGGTGGTCGTCCGCATTCGGTCGGTGTACTTCCAGCGAATCCGTTCGGTCTGCACGACATGCACGGCAACGTGTGGGAATGGTGTCACGACCGGCACGACGGCAAATGGTATGAGAGATCGCCCAGCGACGATCCTTTTGGTCCTCCCAGGGGCAAGAACCGGGTGCTTCGAGGCGGGAGTTGGGACCGCATGCCCGCCAACAGCCGGTCGTCGTACCGGATCGCAAGCCACAGCCCGTCGCAACGCGGCGGCGCCCGGGGCTTTCGACCTGCCCTGAGCTCGGTAGGAGCCCAGTCAAGCAAGTAAAAGAAGAATAGGACAGTCAACGGCACGTCGGCAACGTGGTGATGGCTGCTGGTCGATTCCAGACGGTAGCCGATCGGGCTCAAGCGCCTGTCTTGCGGTGCGAGGTGAGGTCCGAAGGCCCCGAATGCGTCTGAAAGCGTGCTTCTGGGCACTGCTTTTCACCCTGGGCGCAGACCGGCTCCACGCCGGCTCTTGTGAGGCGCATCAGAGCGAGTGGATGTGCCTCCATAGGCGCGTGTAAAGATGGACTGCACCCAGTGCGAAAAACCGTCCCACAACGTGCCCTTTCGTGAACGTCCGAGGCCGTTGGGCATCCCGCCAGACAGCCGCTCGACGCCTCGGCTACGATCAGGCGATGGTCGTCAGCCTTCAACCCGTTGCACACGGGCCGTTGGCCGTCCTGTCCTTGGGCCGCCCTATCCTTTTTTGCCGCGGCATGCTCAGGGGCACTCGTTCTGCGTCGTGGCTCAGGCGGCAACGCGGTTTGGCGGCGCGGCGTCCCCACGCACGAGGATGGTTTCGGCCTCCTCGTAGTACCACCGGAACATCTCGTGGATGGCGGGAAGGAGATCCGACACTTGGGCACGATGCGCATCGAAATCATGCGATCGTGGAGCCACATTCGCCTGCGGCAGGTTCGCAGGCGGCTCAATGCCGTGCTCTCGACAGACAGCCTGGAGTCCCGGCTCGAGGCAGTTGAAATCCAACAGCCTCGTGGCCGGCCAGGCCACTGAACCGACACCGAAGAAGTCATAATAGTTGTAAAAACCCCGCTTCACGACACCCAACTCGATAAATTCACGAAAGCTCCCCGTGGCTGCCACATAGGGGAGGCAGCCGACGGGCCATTTGTCGAGAGTGGACACACGGCGCCAGTAGGCATAGAGCGAGACAAGCATCTCGAATGGTTCTCGGACGACGCCGATGATCATGAGTTTGTCGGGCAATGTCCCTGCTGCCGGTCGTTTGGAAAACGGCCACGTCAGGAGCCGACGCATGGAACGTGGGCGCGTGGGTGGTTCCGGCAAAAGCCCGAGCTTCACGAGGCCCTTCAGGACGGGAATGTGTGTCTTGCCGGGCTCGGCCCACACCACATCCGGGAACGCGGCTTCAAACCATGTCCTCAGTGATTTGCCGGCCGTTTTTGGGAAGCGGGCGAGGGCGAGGCGCTGGCCGGGACTGTAGAGCATGGTGATTTCCTCAGGCGGCGCGGGAGTGAGCGAGCAACAAGGCGTACACGTGGGCGATGTTCGCCGAGTCGGCACATGCGTGGTCGGCCTCCGCGCCGGCTGGTTCACGACCGAGCACGAAGCGGTAGGCTTCCACGACGGCATCCCGCTCCAGCGGACCACTGGCTGGGTGGCGAAGCACATCGGGATCACACCGCCGGTGGGTCGCAGCGGGCTCACTCACCGCGACGGGATACTCGGACACATCCTCGTCGAAGAGTCGGGCCTGCTCGGGAAAATAACGGCGGCGGATTGCTTCATTTTCCTCGGCGCATGCTCCCAACACCCGCTCGGCCCAGCTCCTGTCGGGCTGGAGGCCACGGCCGATACGATGCTCGGCCAGAAAGTTTTTGAGTGGGATCGGAAACACGGGCGGCTCGACGCGACGCTTCGCCCTGGGCAGGAATGACAGCCGCAGAAACACCCGCCGCAGCCGTGCCCAGAGCCGCCGGCGTTCGACGCCGTGCCGCCTGCCAACGCGCTCACCCAGCTCGAGGAGGAGTGTTTGGGCCGCGGCGTCGAGGCTCTCATTGGTGCGGATGGGCTGCGAGTAGCGGTCGTCGGCGGGGATACCGGCAGCCGCCCGAAAATCGGCCTGGAGGTCGCCCTCGATGAAGGCAGTCTTGTCGAAAATCCGGACGGCCATGTTCTCGCGGCCAACCGCCTGTTCCCACGCTTCGAGCATCGGCAGGTATTTGCGGCGGGAGAGCAGCCGCTTGAGGAAATCGGTACCCGGATCGCGCGACTTGAGCCGCTGACCCCACAGACTTTGAAAGAGACGGTCTTGCCGACGGATGTATGCGACGACCCGGATTCCGGAGAACAGCCCGCGGAGCATCGTCACGAGTCGCTCCACCTCGCGGGGCTGCAGCGACAGCATCATCTCGTGTGAGAAGATCATCGCCCGAGCGTCTGCAGGAAGCGCTGCCACTTCGAGAGCCAGCCGGCGCTCGATGTCGTGGCGATGGGCTGGCACCTTATCGGCCGAGAAAATGCCCGATTCCACTCGCGGATCGTTATCGAGCCGATCGTCGTTGAGGGCGTAGGACGACAGGCGGCTATCGTAGTGCACGACGCGGGTCACATCGGACCGCCAGATCCCGTTAGCTCGCAGGAGATCGGCATCCTGTGCGATCCAGTGCTGGATCGACGTGGAACCGCACTTCATGTCTCCGATGTGCAGGATGGCCTGCTTGCCGGTCGCACTCATGGAAGATCTCAACGCTCTGGGATGTTAGGCAGCGCGGCGCCGCTGCACCGCTCCGCTGGCAGGCTTCACCGCAAACTGCACGAGCTCGTCTGTGTAGTCCCGCCAGGTCGGCCACTGGGCCTGCTCCGCCTCATGGGTCAGCCGAGCCAGCGTCTTCGGATCGTTCACGAGGCCGGAGATCGCAGCGGCCATCGCTGGGACGCTCTCCGGATCGACGACCACGCAGCCTCCGGTCTGGTCGGCGACCTCCCGCATGCTGCCACGATCACTCGTGATGCAGGGGCGTCCGTGGCGGAGGCTCTCAATGATCGGGAGCCCAAAGCCTTCATCGAGCGAGCAGTAGATCGTGAACGCCGACGCCGCGTAGAGCCCGCGAAGCTCGGCGTTGGAGACGTTCTCCTGCAGGACAAGATCGTGGCCCGCGGCAGTCGCCTCGGTAAACGCCGTGCGAAACCGTCCGTTGAGCCAGCCCCCATGGCCCACAAAGACGCCCGTGAAGCGACTGCCCGCCCCCTGGGCCGTGCGCATCGCCTGAAGGATGCGGAGATGGTTCTTGCGAGGCTCGACCGTGCCTACGCACAGCACGGCAGGCAGGTCGAACGACGCCGGCACGACATGCGCGTGGTCGGGCAGATCGGCGCCGAGCGCATGCACGGCCAGCCGCGCCTGCTTTCGCGTCGGGAAGAACGCGAGGATGCTCTCGAGGTGCTCGCGCACGGTGTGGCTGATGCACGAGATCACGTCGACGTCGCGGGCGAGGCTCAGCGAGCGGAGGTAGGCCGACAGCGTCGCCGACG
Organism: Planctomycetota bacterium; assembly: GCA_031403195.1. Lineage (GTDB taxonomy): Bacteria > Planctomycetota > Planctomycetia > Pirellulales > UBA1268 > QWPN01. The sequence goes on from JANNSZ010000092.1 coordinate 3,649, forward strand.
CGAAGAATTCTGGATGCCGCAAAGGGATCGCGTCGTAGAACACCATCGACGATCGCACGGGCGTGGCCCCCGCGATAAGCCGCACGGCTTCGACATGGTCTTCGCCCACGACGAGCTCGGGGAGCAAGAGGGCGTCATTCCAGAGGAACACCGACGGCTGAACCGGCTGTTTTCGCTGTGACTTGAGCCGTTGGCGGCGGATCGTCCGCTCGATCTCCCTCGTAGGCCAGAGCGCCGCACGCTGGAGCATCTGGATCGTGGCCGCAGCCGACGGGGTAGTCGCGGCAACAGTCTCTCGGGGACGATCGGGCTCAATCGAGATGACACGCTCCACCTCCGCATCCACCAGCGGCGTAAAGCAGTGCGTCCGCTCCGACCAGCGCACGAGCCTGGCTTGCGGTGCGAACTCGGGCAGATGCCGCGCCACACTCCGGACGACCCGCTGAATACCGGTCGTGAACTGGATGCGGGATGTCTCCGACACGTCCACCGCGAGGCCTGGCGACTCGAGCACGACGAGCTCCCCGGCCACCTGTGGCGAGGTACTGAACCCAGAATTCTCAACGAGTGCGCGGTGGACTCCGGCGACTGAGCCCCACTCGTGGGCCGCGAGGAGGTCGATCGCCATCGCCATCGTGGGCACGCGGCAGTGAAACGCCTGCACGAGGACGTAGGCGATGGTCTGCCACGCCCGCTCAGCCTCAGGAGCACTGTCGGGCGGAACGAAACGATCGAGCACCCCACGCACGAATGGCATCCCGTAGGAAACAGGCAGCCCCAACGCCGTAGAAACGGTCTCACACCGTTGCTCGAGGGCGCGCGAACGGGCTTGTTGCCAACTCATCGAGGAGGATTCCGTGGGCGATCCACACGCGGTGGGAACCGCGGGGGCTGGGAGATACCAGAGTCGGGACATCGCCTCAAGGTCGGGGCCGAGGCCATCCTGGGGGAATCCCTTGGAAAATCCGGGGTTTCCCGGGTCGGCAGAGTCCGCCCATCGCTGGTGCGCCCAGCGATCACCTCCGCAGCCTCGCGAAACACCGTGGATTACCAGGGCACGAGCGAGATGGGTCACGCCGTGCCCGCCTGCGTGGTACGAAAGTGGCTGTGCTGATGGACACTCTTCGCCCCACCGACGCGGCCTTCGCCAAACTCGCCCGCCGGCTGACGGGCGAGCTCCGCACCGACAGTGTCGCGCAGGCAATCTATGCGACCGATGCCTCGGAGTATCAGGAGCGGCCGGTTGCGGTAGCGCTGCCGGCAACCGCAGCAGATGTCTGTGAGATCGTTCGGTTCGCCGCGACGCACCGCGTTCCGGTGATCCCGCGAGCCGCGGGCACCTCGCTGGCGGGCCAAGTGGTGGGTGGCGGGATCATCGTCGACATGGGACGGCACATGAATGCCATCGTGGCGTTGGATGTGGAACGCCGGCGGGTGCGGGTGCAGCCGGGTGTCGTGCGGAATGAGCTCAACCGATTCCTGGCGCCACACGGTCTCTTCTTCGCGCCAGAAACCTCGACTGCCGGCTGGGCAATGATCGGCGGCATGGTGGGAAACAATTCCTGCGGGGCGAACTCTGTCATCTATGGCAGCACTCGCGATCATCTACTTTCCGCGCGCGCCGTGCTGAGCGATGGATCGGTGACGGAGTTCAGTGACTTGACCGGCAATGATTTTCAAGTGAAATGCGCGGTCGATTCGCTTGAGCACTCGCTTTACCGACACGCGCACGACTTGCTCGCGGATGAAGCGAACCGCGCCGAGATCGCGCGCGAGTTCCCGAAGCCAAACATCCATCGGCGCAACATGGGATACGCGCTCGATCTGCTCGCCGAGTGCGCGCCGTTCACGCCGGACGGAC
>JANNSZ010000093.1:0-51466 GCA_031403195.1 Planctomycetota bacterium
CATGGTCAGCGAGGCATTGATCTGCTGATGCAGGTCGACGGGCATGAGCACCAACATGCTGCGCTGGGCGAACAGCGACGTGACGGCGCTCAGGAACGCGATGATGCCGCGGCTGATCTCCTGTCCGTACTCGCGGGCGCTTCGCTCCTTCGCGGCGCGCAGGAACCCGAGCATCCGATCCGTCTCCGTGACCTGGAAGCCGAGATCCTGCAGCGCCGCCGCCGAAGCGGAGAGCAGCTCGTCCGAATTCGGGGCCGCCGACTACGTCCACCTCAACGCCGACTACCATACCTAGGCTGGCGGTCGTACGCCCCGGGGGGCCCTCGGCTTGACTCCGGGCCAGGAAAACGGTTTTATCCAGAGAGTCCTCCAGAGTCCCCGAGCGCTTTCCGTGATCGCCATCCCGCATTTCTCCGCGTTTTTGTTTGACCCATCGGGCCCTCTCATCGGCGATCTCATGCCGGCCTCGCTGTGTGGGCCCGCGTGGACTGCCACGGGCGACGCGCCAGCGGTGGTGGCCGCCGCCGAACCCGAAGAAGAAGAGGACCTTGGCGATGAGGAAGACCTTGTCGTCGCGCAGCCGACAGAAGAGGAATCAAGCTTCGACGACTTCGATGACGAGTTTGATGATGACTTCGAGGAGGATGCTGACGATCCCGACTGGGATCACCCCGACGATGGTGACGCCGAGCCGCCACCGTCCAAGGGCACCGGAAAAAAGAAGTAGCACGGGTCACCGCGTTGCACCTCCGCCAGGAGCATGAGCCATGTCCGGGCTCGATACGCACGAGTCGATTCCCGACGACCCGAACACCGGGCCCGGTCAAGGCCCCCGAAGTGGGGCACGTCGGGACCGTCGCAAGTCGCCCAACTGGTTTGGCACCCTTGGCCAGCTCGATTTCGACATCGACTTCTACGAGAAGCTTCTCGCGCGGAAGGTCGATTCGATTGAGGTGCTTCGGATTCTGGCGGAGCTGGTTTCAAAGAAGGGAGACGTGCGCCGAGCCGTCGAGCTCGATCGTGCGATCGTCGACCTGCTCCCAGATGATTTTCTGGCCCGCTACAACCTTGCCTGTTCACTCGCGCGGGCAGGCCGCCCGGATGAAGCAATCGATGCGCTCTCGCGGGCCATCCTCTTGGGCTACGACGACCTAGGCCACTTGGAGGCCGACCCCGACCTGGAAAGCCTTCATGGCCACCCCGATTTCCAGGCGCTGCTGGGCGACTGACAGCAGCCGCTGCTAAGCTTCCGTGCCACGCGGCGACTTGCAGCCGCGACGACTTCAGCACCGGGAGCCGGGCATGCTCGACCAGTACGACAAGATCACCCAAGCCGTCGTCTTCATTCGCTCCCGGTGGGAGCTCCAGCCCAAGGTAGCGATCATCCTGGGGAGTGGCCTGGGAGGCATTTCGAGCACGTTGGCACACGCGGTCACGATCCCGTACGACGACATCCCGCATTTCGCCCGCTCAACGGCCCATGGCCACGCCGGCCAGCTCGTCTGCGGCCTGCTCGAGGGGGCGCCGGTCGTCGTGATGGAGGGCCGGATGCATGCCTATGAGGGTTATCCGGCTCAGCAAATCACGTTTCCCGTTCGGGTGATGCAGCGGCTGGGCGCCGGACTTCTTGTGGTCACCAACGCCTGCGGTGGTCTCAATCCGCAGTTCCGCACCGGCGACCTCATGGTGATCGACGATCACATCAATCTCATTGGCGACAACCCACTCATCGGGATCAACGACGAGCGGCTCGGGCCCCGGTTCCCCGACATGTCGGCCCCGTACACGGCCGAGCTTGTCGATGCCGCACTCGCCGTTGCCCGCAGAGAAGACTTTGTTGCTCATCGCGGCGTCTACGTGGCCGTGGCCGGCCCGAACCTCGAGACCCGCGCTGAGTATCGTTTTCTGCGAATCATTGGTTCCGACGTGGTGGGTATGTCAACGGTGCCGGAAGTGCTTGTGGCAGTGCATGGCGGCATGAAGGTGCTTGGGATCTCGGTGATCACCGATATGTGTCTCCCAGACGCGCTTGAAGTGGCCACGGTTGAAAAAATTCTGGCAGTAGCCCGTTCGGCCGAGCCGAAGCTTCGCGCCATTATTCGTGATGCCGTGGCGTCTGCCGGCTGAGAGGCGGCCCGGTCTGCGTCGCCGAGATCTTCCACAGCAAAGGCCTCGAGAAGGAAACCGAATCCACATGCCAGCGTCACCCATCCGCGTCCTCGTCGCCGGCTGCGGCCACATGGGCATGTCACACGCGAAGGCCTACCACGCGCTCGACGGGTTTGAGATCGCGGGAGTCGTGTCCCGTGGAGAGAAGTCGCGGCGGGCGCTCCTCGATGCGCTCGGCGCGGAATATCCACAGTTCGCCGATTTCCATGACGCGCTCGCCGCAACGAGGCCCGACGCGGTCTCGATCAATACCTATCCCGACACGCATGCCGCGTATGCCCTCACGGCGTTTGCCCAGGGCTGCCACGTATTTCTCGAAAAGCCGGTGGCGGTGACGGTCGCTGAAGCGGAGAAGGTCGTGGCTGCGGCGCGGGCTGCCAGCCGAAAGCTCGTTGTCGGCTACATCCTGCGCGTGCATCCCACATGGAAGCGGTTCATCGAGACGGTTCACACGCTCGGCAAGCCGCTCGTCATGCGGATGAACCTCAACCAGCAGTCCTCAGGCGACAAGTGGAAGACGCACCAGGCACTCATGCAGTCGATGTCACCGATCGTCGACTGTGGTGTGCATTATGTGGACGTGATGTGCCAGATGACCCGGTCGAAGCCGGTGCGGGTGTCGGCCATCGGGGCCAGGCTTTCCGATGACCTGGTGCAGGGCATGTACAACTACGGCTGCCTCCAGGTGACTTTTGCCGACGGGTCTGTCGGCTGGTATGAAGCTGGCTGGGGGCCGATGATGAGTGAAACGGCCTTCTTTGTGAAAGATGTGGTCGGGCCGAAGGGCTGCGTGAGCATCGCTGGTGTGAAGGAAGGGGAGGCCGGAAGCGACGACGTGGAGGGGCACACGAAGGCTGCTGTCCTGAAACTTCACCACGCAACGCTCACGGCCGACGGCTCGTTTGCGCGGGCCGACGAGTTCCTCGACTGCTCGGGCGAGCCTGACCACGACGGCCTCTGCCTCCTCGAGCAAGAGCTGTTTCTCGACGCGATCCGGAATGACCGCGATCTGTCTGCGCACATGGATGACGCGGTCAACAGCCTACGGATCGTCCTTGCCGCCGACGAGTCATTCCGCACCGGTACGACGGTCAACCTTGGTTGAGCGTGGAATGAAGCCACCGCCTGTCGTGCTCACGATCGCGGGGTCAGATAACTCCTGCGGTGCCGGTGCCCAGGCAGATCTCAAGGCGATCACTGCGCTGGGAGGCTACGCCCAGACAGCGATCACCTGTGTGGTCGCGGAGGTGCCCGGCTGCGTGGAGGTGATCCAGCCGGTGAAGCCGGCAGTGGTGGCGGCACAGATTCGGCTTTCGCTCGAGGCATTTCCGGTGTCGGCCGTCAAAACGGGCATGCTCTTCTCGCGAGGAATCATTCGCGCGGTGGCGGAGGCTCTCGCAGGCGTCCCTCGCTTGCCGCTGGTCGTTGATCCGGTGATGGTGGCCTCGAGTGGCGACCCACTCCTCGATCTGGCAGCGATCGCCGCGTATCGCCGTGTTCTCTTTCCGCGTGCCACGCTCGTGACACCAAACCTCGACGAGCTTCGGATTCTCTCAGGGCTTCCATGCCGCGACCTCGATGGAATGGAGGATGCCGGCAGGCGGCTTGTCGAGCAGCACGAGTGTGCGTTTCTGCTCAAGGGTGGGCACCTCGGTGGCCGGACCGCGACCGACATTCTCGTGACGGCATCTCACACGGAGCGATTCTCGGCCCCGTTTCGGCGCGGTTGTGCCATGCACGGCACGGGGTGCACCTACTCAGCGGCGATCGCGACGGGGCTAGCCCTCGGGCTTTCGCTCTCGGCCTCGGTCGGGCTTGCCAAGCAGCACGTCACCGCGGCGATCACCGCTGGGCTTCGCTGGGGCAAGACGGCGGCCCTCGACCATCGCGTCGGCCGATCTTCCTAGAAATGTTTCCCTGACCGGAGCTGGGCGGGCCCATGGGGTATGGCGGGGACCGCGTGGCCCGACCGTGACGATGGCCCCTGTAGCGCGTCGTCTGATCACGGTACGATTCGCTTCCCTGCTCATTCGCCTCCACGCTCGCCACGATGTTCCAACCTGTCCGCGGCAAACCCGATTTTCCGGCTCTCGAAGCGGAGATTGCTTCCCTCTGGGGGGCGGCAGGCATCTATCAGAAGTCGCTCGCGGCTCGCCGAGGCTGCCCGCGGTTTGTGTTCTTTGAGGGACCGCCAACGGCCAACGGGATGCCCCACCCGGGCCATTGCCTGACGCGGACAATCAAGGATCTCTATCCCCGCTATCGCACGATGCGTGGAGAGCTGTGTGAGCGGAAGGCAGGCTGGGATACGCATGGCCTACCGGTCGAGGTGGAGGTCTGCAAAGAGCTTGGCATCCATTCGAAGGCCGAGATCGAGGCCTACGGCGTTGAGCCTTTTATCCATCGGTGCCAGGAGAGCGTCTGGCGATACACGAAGGAATGGGAAACGCTCACTGAACGGATCGGGTTTTGGATCGATCTGTCGCAGGCCTACGTCACCTACCACAAGTCGTTTGTCGAAAGCGTCTGGTGGGCGTTGGCGACACTTTTTGATCGTGGGCTGCTCTACAAGGGGCACAAGATCGTCTGGTGGTGGGCGCAAGGGGGCACGGCGCTGTCCAGCGGTGAAGTGGGGCAGGGCTATCGGGAGGTGGCAGACCCGAGCGTCTACGTGGCGTTTCCGCTGCTCGATGATGCCGGAGCGCCCACGAATCGAAACCTGGTCGCCTGGACGACGACGCCCTGGACACTGCCGTCAAATCAGTTTGCGGCCGTGAAAGCCGATCTCGACTACGTGGTCCTGCGCGAAGCAGGCGCCGCTGGTGGCCCGGAGTACGTCGTGGCGGAGGCACTCGCCGGCGCACTCGGCGAGAAGACCAAGAAGCAGTTTGATATTCTCGAGCGGTTTTCGGGGGCGACGCTCGTGGGTCGCTCGTACCTGCCACCGTTTGACATCTATCGCCCGTCCGGGCCACCACAGGCCTCGCCGCTTGCGAATGGCGGAGCCGAGCCGGCCTCGTGGCGGATCATCGCCGCCGACTTCGTGACGACCGACTCAGGCACCGGCGTCGTCCACATTGCTCCTGCCTTCGGTGAAGTTGACTACGGCGTTCTTGTGGCGGAGCAGGCACGCTTTGCAAGCGGTTCCGGACCCGTGCTCCTCAACGCCGTGGCCTCCGACGGCACGTTTACGGATGACTTCCCGATGGGCAGCGGTCGGTTCGTCAAAGACTGCGACCGCGACATCACCCGAGATATCAAGGCCCGCGGCCTGCTGATCCACCAGGAACAGTATGTCCACGACTACCCGTTCTGCTGGCGGGCCGACAAGGATCCGCTGATCCAGTACCCACGGGAAAGCTGGTTCATCCGCACGAGCCGCTTTCGCGAGCAGATGCTGGCCAACAACGAGCAAATCGAATGGCTGCCCGAGCACATCAAGCATGGTCGATTTGGCAACTTTCTCGAGTCCAACGTCGACTGGGCGCTGTCGCGTGAACGGTACTGGGGCACGCCGTTGCCCATCTGGGTGTGTGAGGTGACGGGGCAGGCGGAGGCAGTGCCGTCGTTTGACATGCTGCTGGCCAAGCCCGGCGTTACGGGCGCCGATGTCTTTGACAAGGCGAAACAGGCCAAGCCAGATCTTTCGGACGACCTTCGCGTCCACAAGCCCTACATCGATGCGATCACCTATGAATCGCCATTCGCACAGGGCGCGAGGATGCGGCGGGTGTCGGAGGTGATCGACTGCTGGTTCGATTCCGGGTGCATGCCGTTTGCCCAATGGGGCTGGCCACACCGGGGCGGCGAGGAGTTTTCACGTCAGTTTCCGGCTGACTTCATTTCCGAGGCCATCGATCAGACCCGCGGCTGGTTCTACAGCCAGTTGGCCATCAGCACGCTACTCTTTGGTTCGGGCGACGATACAGCCTTGCCGAATGACGCTGTGGCGCCGCCATCGAAATATCCCCACCCGTTCAAGACCTGCATCGTCCTCGGGCACATGCTCGGCGAAGACGGGCAGAAGATGAGCAAGAGCCGGCGAAACTACCGAGAGCCGGCCGAGATTTTTGACGCGTACGGGGCCGATGCCCTGCGATGGTTCTTCCTCGCAGGCCAGCCTCCCTGGACGAGCATCCGCTACAACGAGCGGACAATCCGCGAGAGTGTCCCGGAGTTCTTGCTGCGGCTCTGGAATGTGTACTCGTTCTTTGTGATTTACGCCCGGATTGATGGCTTTGATCCGGGAGCCGCACTCGATGCGCCTGGCTGTCTCGATCACGCCGACCTCGCGAGAGCCCGTGGCTGGCGGGCTCCTTCAGCACGCAGTGAACTTGATCGCTGGATGCTCTCTGAACTCCATGCGACGGCTGCCTCGATGGTGGAGCGGCTCGACGCGTTTGATCACTTTGCCGCGGCCGGTGAGCTCTCGAGGCTCGTTGACGCCGTGAGCAACTGGTTTGTCCGCCGGAGCCGCGACCGGTTTTGGGCCTCGGGCCGCGCCGACACGAGTCCTGAAGCCAACGCTGAGAAGCTCGATGCCTACTGGACGCTCTACGAGACACTCCTCGTCGTCACGCGGCTGGCAGCCCCCTTTGTGCCATTTATCTCAGAGGCGATCTGGCGCAACCTCGCTGTGGGGGTGTTTGGCGGCAAGGTGGCAGAGAGTGTCCATCTGACGGATTATCCCGAGGGTGATGAACGCCTTGTGGACCGCGACCTCGTGCGACGGATGGCGCTGGTCCGAGATGTTGCGTCGCTCGGACGTGCTGCGAGGGCCGCTGCAAAGCTCAAAGTGCGGCAGCCGCTGGCGAAAGTGGAGGTCATCCTCGCGGATAGTACGCCCGGCGACGAACCGTGGCTTGCTGCCCATGCAGACCTTGTCTGTGACGAACTCAACGTCAAGCAGTTTGAGATTTGTCGGGAGCCCGAACGCTATATCGAACGGAGCATGCTGCCCGATCTCAAGAAGCTTGGGCCGCGACTGGGCCGAGACCTCCCGAAGGTTCGCCAGGCGCTCGCCACGGCCGATGCGACCGCGATCCTGGCATCGATCCAGTTGACCGGGCGGGCGGCGCTCCCGCTCCCGGGCGGCGGGGAAGTGATGCTCGAAGAAGGTGACGTGATCGTGCGCACGACGGCCAAGCCCGGATGGGCTGCCGCCGAGGGGCCGCGGGCGGTTGTCGTGGTCGCCAGCGAGGTCACGCCGGAACTGGTGGCCGAGGGGCTTGTTCGCGAGGTCGTGCATGCGGTGCAGACTCGCCGCAAGGCCCTCGATCTCGAGTTTACCGACCGCGTTGACCTTGCCTTTGCGACTCCGTCGGCGGAGTTGCACGCCGCCATCCAAGCCCATCTGAAGTTTATTGTGGCGGAGACGCTGGCCGTCACGGCGACAGTCGCGGGCGACGGTGTATCAGGGAAAGCGATCGACATCGACGGACATGAGTTGGTCGTCGACGTCACGCCACGGGCGGGGGCTCATGGCTGTCATGGCTGAATCACGTGAACTCCGCTTGGCCGTCCTACTCTCCGGCTCCGGGCGGACGCTCGAGAATCTGATCGAGATGATCGATGCGGGAAGGCTTGCCGCGACGATCGCGGTCGTGATTGCCAGCCGGGGTGACGTGCGGGGCGTGCAGATAGCCGAACGAGCCGGAATCCCTGTGCAGGTGTTGCCGCCTGGATCCCAGGAACTCTCGCGATGGAGCGAGTCTATTTTTGCCGCCTGCCGCGCGAGCCATACCGATTGTGTCGTGATGGCGGGCTTCCTGCATCTCGTGCGCATCCCGACCGACTTCAGCGGCCGCGTGATCAACATTCATCCGTCGCTCCTGCCGGCCTTCGGAGGCAAGGGATTTCACGGGATGGGTGTCCACCGAGCCGTCCTCGAGCGCGGTTGTACGATCTCCGGCTGTACGGTGCATTTGGTTGACGACGAGTACGACCACGGCCGGGTTCTCTTACAACGGGCTGTGCCAGTCCTCCCCGACGACAGCCCCGAGTCACTCGCTGCCCGCGTTTTTGCCGCGGAGTGCGAGACCCTCCCCGACGCGATCGGTCGCATCGCGTCGGGCCTGCTGCCGTAGCTGCTGCCGGGCGCGGGTGCGATCGAGCAGACGTTGCCTGCGGTCTGCTATCCTTCGAAAGAATCGTTTTCTCGAGGGAGATCATGAAACAATGTCTCGAACGCTTGGGAATGTGATCGCCGATTCGCTCGCGGTGTCGCTGGGATACGGTGAGCGGCTGCTGATGGGTGTGTCAGACGACCGCTTCGCCCGGTTTGCAGCTCCTGGCGGTGTCAGTGTCGCGTCCAACCACCCGGCCTTTATCTACGGCCATCTTTCGCTCTACGCGACCAAGGTGCTCCGCCAAATCGACCATCCGGCGTTGACCGTTCCGGACTACTTTGAGTCGGCTTTTTCCAAGGATGTGACCTGCCGTGATGACCCCGACGGCGATCTGTATCCACGCATGGATGACGTACTCGCATTTTTTCGCGAGGGCTACCGCATGGTCGTGGGAGCCCTGCGGACCGTGCCCGACGATGTGTTTCAGCGACCGAATCCGACCGAGGGGCGCATGGCGCAACTCTTTCCCACGATCGGGTCAGTGCAGACTTTTTACTGTGGTGGCCACATGATGATGCACCTTGGGCAGATGAGTGCCTGGCGACGCATGGAGGGCCTGACAGCGGCCTAGCAGACTGTGGAAAAAGTCTGCCGCCGCACGATGCGGCGACTGCCGACCATGGAAAACCTCGGCTTTTCCATCGGTCGGCCGAATGGAAAAAGGCCATGGAGGGCTTTTTCCACGGACAGCTAGATCGCAGTGCCGGACCGTGGAAGTTCCCGTATCAGAGCGGGCGATCACGATTGACTCTGCCGGATCCCAAATCATGACGCGATTGCCTGTTCTGATCACCTGCCTGGCCGCCGTGCTGCTCTCTCAGCCGATGGCTCACGCCGCCGCGGTCTATCACGCCCAAGGGGAGATGGCCGGCGAGGTCACCGCCCAAGGCGCCCTGCTCCAGTCACGCCTCACCGCCATCCCAGGGCCGATGCTCGATGCCCAGGGAGATGTGCCCGGCAGTGAAGGCGTCGCGCGATTCGAGTGGAGTGCGAATCATGATTTCTCCGCCTCGCAGACCAGCGACTGGATCGAGTCTGACGCCTACAAAGACTTCATCATCCGTGCCAGGCTCAACGACCTCAGGCCCGGCACAACGTACTACTATCGCCTCCATTTCGGCGTGGACAAGGAAAGTACCGAGCCTGGCCCCGCGCGACGATTTCGCACGCTGCCCGCTGCCGAGGAGGACTCGCCGCTCTCGTTCACCATGGCCAGCTGCATGAACTACCACGCTTTCATGTGCGGCAAACCCAACGGCGGCGGGCCGGTCACCGCCACCGACGAGGACAAGCGGTTGGGCTATCCCGCCTTCGCCGCGATGACCGCGCTCAAACCTGATTTCTTCATCGGCACAGGCGACATCGTGTACTACGACGTTCCCTACGACGCACCGGCCACGACCTTGCCCGAGCTGCGACGCAAATGGCACGAGCAGTTTCGCTTTCCGCGCATGGTCGAGTTTTTTGCCATCACCCCCGCCTACTGGTCCAAGGATGATCACGACTTTCGGTTCAACGATGCCGACCTGCGCGGTGACACGCTGCCGGCCCCATCAACGGGCATCGAGCTCTTCCGCGAGCAGATGCCCGTGCACGACCCGGGCGATCTGAAGAGCCCGGCGTATCGCACCCTTCGTGTCCACAAGCATGTGCAACTCTGGTTCGTCGAAGGGCGTGACCACCGCTCGCCCAACAGCATGCCTGATGGACCGGAGAAAACGATGTGGGGCAAGGAGCAGCGCACCTGGCTGAAGCAGACGCTCAAGGCCAGCGATGCGAAGTGGAAGATCATCATCACCCCCACGCCGATGGTCGGCCCCGACACGGCCAGCAAACGCGACAACCATGTCAATCCGCAGGGATTCCGCCACGAAGCCAACGGCTTCTTCGCGTTCCTCAAGGAGCACAACATGACCAACGTCATGACCTTGTGCGGCGATCGGCACTGGCAGTACCACTCGATCCACCCGACTGGTTTCGAGGAATTCAGTTGCGGGGCACTCAACGACGAAAACTCCATTCGCGGCACACGGCCTGGCGCCACGAACGGCTCAGATCCGCAAGGCCTCATCCAGCAACACTACATCTACGACCAGCCCACTGGCGGATTCATTCATGTCAAAGTCGAACCCATCGGCAGAGGCAACGCCAGGCTCCGAATCACCTTCTGCGACGATCACGGCACAGCGTTGCATGAGACCGTGAAATGCGGCGCGGCATCGCCCTGACGACTCGCCGAGCACTTCGGGCCAGTGCGTCTGCTTTGAGGAAGGCCTCGGCGATCCGCGCGAGCAGCGTGCCCACGCGATGCCTGGCCCACCGCCCCTCCAATAATTTGAATGGTGGTAGACTCAGCCTTTCGCCCCTTTGGCCCTGAGGAATCTTCGCCATGCCTGAGCTTGCACACAGCGACCAGCCGAACCCGACCGCCACCCTCCGCAACTGGTCGTTTGCAGTTGGGGCGATCCTCGTCCTCCTAGGCATCGGGGCGTTTGCCCAGCCCCTGATCCCGTCGCTCACGATCGACTTCCTGGTCGGCGGGCTGCTCCTTGCAGCTGGGGTGATGCGGATCGCGGCAGCCTTTGGCACCTATTCCTGGAAAGGGTTCTGGCTCACGCTCCTGTGCGGGGCGCTCTCGGTGGCATCAGGCACGGCGATGCTGACGCTCCCTGGTGTCGGGATCGAGGCGCTGGTGGTGTTTCTTGGAATCCTGATCCTTCTCGAAGGTGGAGCCAAGGTCGCCGCAGCGTTCTCCGTGCCCCGTGACTACCCCTGGGGCTGGATTCTCCTCGACGGGGTGGTGACCTGTGTCCTCGGGGCGATCCTGTTCATGGCCACGGCAGAGCAATCAGCGATCTACCTCGGCATGATCGTCGCCATCCATCTGATGGCGAGCGGGGCAATGCTGCTGGGGGCTGGCGTGTGGCTGCATCGGGCCATTGCGTTCCGAGGTTAAGCCGCGGCCCGCGGGGCCTCCTATCGCTGATGCTCTTTGAAGCCATTGGCCTGCCAGAAGGCGATGGCGTTTGGCCATTGGGCGAGGCTCGCGGCCCACACCTCGGATGCACCGAGTTCGTGCGCTTGCCTACAGGCCAGCGAAACAAGCCCGCGGCCGACGCCGCGTCGCCGGGCGGCGGGGTGCACGACCAGCCAGGCGATCGAGTGCCGCACTCGGGCCGACCCGCACCCCGTCACGCGGATCACGAAGCCGAGGGGCTCCGGGCGTTCCACGCCGGTGGCGAGCCAAGTCTCAACTGAACGGCCGGGCCTACTCGCTGTCTCCGCCACCAAGCCAGCCTCGGTTGGCCGGGGCCCTGCGGCGTCGGCAGCCAGGGCCCTCGCGAGTTCGGCCACCAAGTCGTTGTCTCGCCGATGCTGGAAGGGCCGAAACTCGACGCCCAGCGGTGACGGATCGAGGCCAAACAGCGGTCTTCGGCGGACGAAATTGAGCACAGGCACTCGTGGGTCGCCCAGTCGAGAAAAAGTGACCTACGATCAGAAGGATAGCGAAAATCATGCTGAAACGCGAAAATGCGCAGAATAGGGTGTTTTTGACTAATAAAAACGCAAAACATAGCCATATTTTTGCGTAATTCATTCATAATGTGATAAAAATAAGGCGTAATACTTGCATGGTGGCGTTTTTCAGTCACAATGTGGCGATTGAGGCGAAGCAAAGCATGCAATCCCACGACCGCCGTTCCCGATTACTCGACCTGATCCGCGTCCGCGGCTTTGCGTCGATCGACGAAGTCGCGAAGGAGCTTTCCATCTCCGAATCGACGGCGCGTCGGGATCTGGGGGCGCTGGAGGTGCAGGGGGCGGCTCGCCGGACCCATGGTGGCGTGGTCTACACGGGAGGCATTCCTCGAAGCGCGGAGTTCGGAGAGCGGCAGCCGGCCCACTGGGAGGCGAAGCGGGCGATTGCTGCGAAAGCCGCCGAGGCGATTGCTGACGGCGAGACGGTGCTGCTGGATGGCGGCACGACGACGTATGAGGTGGCCCGGCTCCTTGTGGGCCGTTCGCTTCAGGTCGTTACCAACAGCCTTCCGGTCGCAAACCTCTTCGCCTCTGAGTCGCGAACCGACCTTGTGCTGCTGGGCGGCTACGTCTCACCGCGAACCGGTGTCTGTCTTGGCCCCTACGCCAATGAGTTGCTCGGCCGACTCCATGTGACCACCACTGTCCTTTCCGCGGCAGGCATTACCGCTGACGGCCTCTTCAACGCCCATCTGCTCTTGGCTGAGACGGAGCAGGCGATGCTCAAGGCCGCTGGCCGGGTGATTGTCGTGGCGGACAGTTCCAAGTTTGGCCGCCAGAGCCTCACGCTCGTGGCCCCCTTGAACGCGATCAGCCTCGTCGTCTCGGACGACGCCCTTTCGGCGGCCTGGCGGGACAAGATCGCCGCGGCGGGGCCGGAGCTTCGCATCGCCGTGGTTGACGAACCGCAACACCCCGTCGGCGTTGATGCCGCCCACCGGAATCACACCTCATGATCGCTACCGCGTCTGGTCTGGATCGTACCGCCGTTGAGCGGATTGTTCGCGAGATCGTGCTCGCGTCGCGAGGCGTGCTTCCATCGCAGGCTGCTGCCGCACCGCAGGCAGAGCCGAAGCTCGTCGTCAGTATTTCCGCCCGTCACTGCCACCTCACGGATGAGCATGTCGAGAAGCTCTTCGGGCCCGGACGCACACTCACGCCCATGAAAAACCTCTACCAAGACGGCTTCTATGCGGCCGAGGAGACGGTGATGCTCGTGGGGCCGAAACGAAAAATGCTGCCTACCGTGCGGGTGCTGGGCCCCACCCGAAAGGCGTCGCAGGTGGAGCTGGCCTTCACCGACGGGATTTCGCTCGGCATCGATCTGCCGGTGCGGGCCAGCGGAAACATCGCCGGCACGTCGGGGTGTGTGCTCGTGGGGCCTGCCGGCGCCGTTGAGCTCGGCCAGGGCGTCATCCGGGCCGAACGCCATGTCCACATGTGCCACGCCGACGCCGAGCACTTTGGCGTCAAGAATGGCGACCGGATGAGCCTCGTGATCAAGGGTTCATGCGGCACGGTCTTCCGTGACCTGCTGGTGCGGGCTGATGCCACTAGCAAGCTCGAAGTGCATATCGACACCGACGAAGGGAACGCGGCTGATTTGGACCACGCTGCGAGTGTCGAGCTCGTGAGGCAAACCTGATGGCGAAGAAAGTGGCTGATCGCCGTCGCAAAGCAACAGGACCGTCATCAATTCGGCGCGTGCCGGTGCGGTCGGCGGGGCGCGTGCCCCGCGGGGACGAGAGGATCGAAACGACAGGAATGGTGCAAGAGATGGCAAAGAACGTCGAAGCCCTCGGCATGATTGAGGTGAAAGGGTTCACCACGCTCATCGAGGCGGTGGACGCGATGATGAAGGCGGCAAATGTCACCTTCGTGGGTTGGGACAAGATCGGTAGCGGGCTCGTGACGGCATTCGTCTCGGGTGACGTGGCCGCAGTGAAGGCTGCAACCGACGCTGGTGCGGCTGCGGCCGGACGAATCGGTGATGTCGTGAGCGTGCAGGTCATTGCGCGGCCTCATGAAGACATTAGCGTCATCCTGCCAGTGGCCGGCTGATGTTCGGACTGCAACGACAGTGTGATGTCGGATCTGATTTTTAGGACTCATCAACTACAGGAAGCAAGCATGAATACGGCGATCGGAATTCTGGAGACCAAGGGGCTCGTAGGCCTTGTCGAGGCCACCGACGCGATGGCCAAGGCGGCCAACGTGAAGATTCTCAAGCGGTTCAGCATCGGGAACGCCTTCGTGGCGACAGTGGTGCAGGGTGACGTGGGGAGTGTGCGGGCTGCCGTCGAAGCGGGGGCTGCCTCGGCCCAGCAGGTCGGCGAGCTCGTTGCGAGCCACGTGATCCCGCGTCCGGCTGACAGCCTCGTGGCCGCGTTTTTGGCGTGAGCAGTGACATGCGGGCGGCGGCATCCATGTCCGCCGCTCGCCTGACAACCCGTTGGACGGACCCACAGCATGAAAATCCTCGTCGCGAACCTGGGCTCCACGAGCTTCAAGTACCGCCTCTTCGACCTGCCGGAAATGGCTGGCGGAGAGGGGGGCGTGGAGCTCGCGCGGGGTGGCGTCGAACGGATCGGTGCGGCGGAAAGCCGGGTCTATGCCACAGCCGGCTCAACCGTGCTTGAGGCGGTGATGCCGGTCCCGGACCATGCCGTCGCGCTCGAAGCGGCCCTCTCGCAGCTCACGAGTTCGGGCGGTCCTCTCAGGAGCGCCTCCGAGGTTGCGGCGGTGGGGTTCAAGGCGGTGCATGGTGGCCGGGCAGGGGGCGTGACTCGCGTGACGCCCGATGTGCTGGCCGCGATGGAGGAGATGACTGAGGTGGCACCGGCGCATAACCCGTCCTATGTGCGGGCGATGCGGCAGGTGGCTCAGCGGCTGCCGAGCGTGCCGCTCGTGGCGGCGTTCGAGACCGGTTTTCATGCCACGATTCCAGACCGCAACGGCCTCTACGCCGTGCCGACGGAGTGGACAGAAAAACATCTCGTTCGCCGCTGGGGGTTTCATGGTGCGAGCCACCGGTTTGTGGCTGAACGGCTGATGACGCTGGTGACCGATCGGCACCACCCCGAACGGCCGTTGCGGGCGATTTCGTGTCATCTTGGTGGTTCGAGCAGTGTCTGCTGGCTCCGAGATGGCAAGAGTGTCGGTGCGTCAATGGGGATGAGCCCGCAGTCCGGCCTTCCCCAGAACAACCGAGCGGGTGATCTCGACCCCTACGCCGTGCTCCACGTTGCCAAGGCCACGGGCCGCTCGTTCGAGGATCTCCTCGTGGAGCTCTCGACGAAGGCTGGTCTTGCGGGCATGTCGGGGACGTCGGGCGACATGCGGGACCTCGAAGAAGCCGCCGCGGCTGGCAGCGGTCGGGCCAAGACGGCCATCGAGGTCTATGTGGCCGCGATCAGGCAGTGGCTCGGCGGGGGCATTGTGGAACTCGGGGGCGTCGATGCAATCGGCTTCGCCGGTGGTATCGGTGAAAACTCTCCGGCCACGCGGGCTGCCGTGCTCGCAGGGCTCGGGGATCTTGGGATCGTGCTCGACGAAGCAGCCAACGAGGCTCCCGCGAAGCACGAGCGAGCTATCCATGCGGCCGGCTCACAGACAGCCGTGTGGGTGATTCCGACCAACGAAGAAATCGTTGTGGCCCGGCAGGTTCGCGATGTGCTCGCGGCCACAACGTGAGAAAGGAACGACAACAGGAATGTTTATCGCTCAAGTGACCGGTTCGATCGTGGCCACGCAGAAGACGGCCACGATGACGGGCCACAAACTGCTCGTCGTGGAGCCCTACCGACTCGATGAGAAGACTCGAGCGAGTCTCGTGTCGACCGGTCGGACATTCATCGCGGTCGACACGCTCGGCGCGGGCGAGGGGCAGTTTGTCTTGGTGACACAGGGATCGAGCGCCCGGCTCACTCCCGAAACCAAGTCGCTTCCAATCGACGCCGTCGTGATCGGACTCGTGGACACTGTCCGCATCGACGGCAACGAAGTTTTCAAGAAGTCATAAGCACCCATCCACGGATCTCCCAAGGCCTTCCAGACCACACGACCATGAGCACTCCCAGCGCTTCCGATATCGCAGCCATCGTCCGCCAGGTTGTTTCCGAAATCACAGCAGGGCAGCGCGGCAACGCTGCCGCGGCTCCAGCCACCATGGCACCGACTGGGTATGCAGCTCCGCGGAAATCGGCCGCTGCCCACGGAGTCTTTTCGACCGTTGATGAGGCAGTGACGGCTGCGACCGATGCCTTTCACCATCTCGAAACGCTCGGCATGGAAGGCCGCCGACGGGCAATCGCCCACATCCGTCGGATCGCGATCGATGACGCCGAAGAGCTCGGGACAATGGAGTTCGCCGAGACAAAAATCGGCCGGCTCGACCACAAGATCGAAAAGCTCAAGGTGCTTGGGGAAAAAGTGCCGGGCGTCGAATTCATGACGAGCGAGGTCTATAGCGGCGACCACGGCCTGGCTGTGATCGAGCACGCCCCGTTTGGCGTCATTGCCGCGATCACGCCGGTGACCCACTCCCTCCCCACGATCGCCTGCAACGCGATCAACATGATCGCATCGGGGAATACGGTGGTCGTGAACCCTCATCCGAGTGGCCGCAAGATCGCCGCTGAGGGAGTGCGGCGATTCAACGCCGCGATCCATCGCGACCTCGGGGTGGACAATCTCATCTCGCTGGTGGCCGAGCCGACACTCGAGAGTGCCGGCGAACTTTTCAACCACCGCGGTGTGAAGCTCATCTGCGTGACCGGTGGTCCCGCGGTAGCCCGGGCCGCGCTCCAGACGAGCAAGCGGGCGATCGTAGCTGGCCCTGGGAATCCGCCGGTGGTCGTCGATGCCACGGCCGACCTCGACCATGCGGCCCGCTCGATCATTCAGGGCGCGGCCTACGACAACAATCTGCTCTGCATCGGCGAGAAGCAGGTTTTCGTGGTCGATGCCGTTTTTGATGCGATGCTCGTTGCCATGGAGCGGGCGGGGGCGCTGCGGCTCAACGCATCGCAGGTGGATGCCCTCACCAAGCGGGCGATCGTGATGGCCGGAGAGGGCGCCCACCGCCATCTGGTGCCCTGCAAAGACCTGCTTGGTCAAGACGCCTCGCTCTTGGCGAAGGCTGCCGGTGCCACGCCTCGAGACGGTCTTGAGCTCGTCTTCGGTGAGACCGACGTGGACAACCCCTTTGTGCCTGTCGAGCAGATGATGCCCTTCTTGCCGTTCGTTCGCTGCCGCGACATCGACGAGGCGATTGAGCGGGCCCACGAGAGCGAGCATGGCTTCCGCCATACCGCGATCATCCACTCCCGCGACGTGCGGGCGATGACCCGGATGGGACGGCTGCTCGACACGACGCTGTTCGTCAAGAACGGCCCAAGCGTGGCCGGCCTGGGCCTCGGCGGCGAGGGCTATCTGTCGTTCTCGATCGCGACACCCACCGGCGAAGGCGTGACGACACCGCTGACCTTTACCCGCCAGCGTCGGTGCACGCTCGTGGACGATCTCCGAATTCTCGGCAGCCCTGGCGTCGCGTAAGCCGGTACTAAATCAGGAATAGCTCGTGCAACTCGCCCGCATCATTGGCACCGCGACCGCGACCGTAAAGCACCCATCGTTCGCAGGTGCGTGTCTGCTCGTAGCCCAGCCGCTCATGCATGATCGACGTTCGCCAGACGGTGATCCGCAGCTCGTGATCGACTCGCTCTCCGCCTCTGCTGGCGATCTGGTCATCATCACGAGTGACGGCCGCATGCTCCGCGACCTGCTCAAAAGCGACACAACTCCCGCTCGCTGGAGCACCCTCGCGATGGTCGACCCACCCGTAGCACCGTGAACTTTCACATGGCCAATCCCGCGTTCCCCGCCGCTGCAACACCCAATGCCGAGACCATCCGCGGACTCGTCGCGGAGGTTTTGAAGCGGCTGAGCGATGACATCAAGCGACCGTCCGTCGTACCACTTGCCCCGGTGCCTGTGCACGCTCCGGCATCAGCCGCTGTGGCTGGCGTTGTCCTCACCGGCCGAGTTATCTCGCTGGCAATGCTCGAAAAACTTCCCGCACGTACCCAGCTGGTGACGGTCGAGAAGGCCGCCGTGGTCACTCCATCGGCACGAGAGTATGCCCGTGACAAGGGGATCGTGATGGAACGCGGTGCCCCCAGCTCGAGGCCGGCCGGCGTTCCGTTTTTCGTGGCCCGCGCCGAGTGCAGCGGCGACATGGCTTCCCGCGCGGCCGCGGTGGCGCGAGCGGTTCCCGGAGGCGTGCAGCTTCCCGTGACGGGCCTCGCCGACGTCGTCGCGGCACTCGCGCTGCATGCCTCGCGTGATGGTGCGCGTGGCATCCTCCTTACAGAACGCCCGGCGATGGCAACGGTGCTGGCCAACCGCTCGGCGAGTCTGCGGGCCGTGACGGCTCGTGATCCTGGGACGCTCGCGGCTGCGGCCGCAGAGACCGCCGCGAATGTTCTCGTGATAGACCCAGCCACGTTTCCCGCCGCAGCAATTCTGCGCCTTGCAGCAGACCTTGCCGCGCGGCCAGCCCCAGACATCCCTGCCGCACTCGCTGTGCGTCCCGCTGGCTGCGGCTGCAAAGGACACTGACATGAGGATCGGAAAAACGATTGGCACGGTCACGCTCGTCGAGCCACATGAGGCAGTACGCGGGGGCGTGTTTCGCCTCGTCGTGCCGCTGGCCGCGTGTGATCTTGCTGCAGGCGATGGGCCTGCCGAGCCGCTTGTGGCCTGGGACGACCTGGGAGCGGGCGAAGGCCAACTCGTGGCGTTCAGCGAAGGGGGCGAGGCTGCGCAGCCCTTCCGGCCCGGCGACAAACCGATCGATGCCTACGTTGCGGCCATTCTTGACCACCTCACCATCTCTGGAGAACCGTCATGACCGGCACAAGCAGAATCATCCGCCATCCGACCGGAACCGGAAAAGTGGGCAAGAATCGATAAGAAGCCTTTTGTCGCTTCGGTCTACCAGACCCCACCACTCACCCATTCACCTGACGTACGCCCCCGAGGAGAGACCCCATGGCCTACCAGTCCGCTTCTGCCACCCCGGCCGCTAAGACACTCGCCCAGCTCAAGGAAGAGATCTGCGATATCGGTCGCCGGATTTACAACAAAGGTTTTGCCGCCGGCAATGACGGCAATATCTCCTACCGCTTGAGCGAGCGGGAGGTGCTGTGCACGCCGACGATGATCTCGAAGGGCTTTATGAAGCCTTCGGACCTCTGCATCGTCGACATGGATGGCAACCAGGTCGCAGGCAACCGTAAGCGGTCGAGTGAGATTCTCCTGCACCTGACGATCATGAAGGATCGTCCCGACATCCGGTCTGTCGTGCACTGCCACCCGCCCCATGCCACCGCGTTCGCCGTGGCCCGTGAGCCGATCCCGCAGTGTGTGCTGCCCGAAGTGGAGGTGTTTCTCGGCGATGTGCCGATTACCCGCTACGAGACGCCGGGCGGCCAGAAGTTCGCAGACACCGTCAAGCCCTTTGTCCAAAAATCCAACGTCGTGATTCTCGCGAACCACGGCACGGTCAGCTTCGGTGAGACCGTTGAAAAGGCCTACTGGTGGACCGAAATCCTCGATGCGTACTGCCGGATTCTCATGCTGTCCAAGGACCTCGGCCGCGTCACCTATCTCACGAAGCAAGAGACTCGCGAGCTCCTCGACCTCAAGCACAAGTGGGGTTACAGCGATCCCCGCCTCGAGCCAGGCATGGAGAACTGCGACATCTGCGCGAATGACGTCTTTCGTGCGAGTTGGAATCAGACGGGCGTATTTCGTGGTGCGTTCGATGCCCCGCCCCCGATGGGAGCCGATCCGGAGAATGCCAGCCGGGCCATCACGCCGGCTGCGATCGATCACGAGGCGCTCGTGAAGGCGGTGACCGAGCAGGTGTGCCGCGAGTTGGGCATTGCAGCGGCGTGAGGCGTTGGCGCTTCGTCGAGATCACAAGGGAAGAACCATGAAGGTCGGAATTATCGGCGGCGGCGGAATCGTGGGCTCCTCGGCGGGCTTTGCCCTCCAGGTCGGCGGCGTCGTCCACGAGATCGTGATCGTGGATGCCAATGCCGAGCTGGCTGATGGCCAGGCGCTCGACATGCTCCACGGTACGGCGGCGATTGCCGATCAGGTGATTCGCTCCGGTGGCTACGAGTGCCTTGCCGATGCCGACGTGATCTGCATCACGGCCGGACTTCGGCGGAAACCCGATGAGAGTCGGCTCGCGCTCATCAACCGCAACGTCGAGCTTTTCAAGGGCATTCTCGCGTCCATCAAGTTGCACGGCATGAAGGCCAACGCGAACGTGCTCGTGGTGAGCAACCCCGTCGATATTCTCACCTACCTGGCTGAGAAAGAGCTCGCGATGCCTGCCGGCCGAGTGATCGGGCTGGGTACGCTTCTCGATACCCTTCGCTTTCGCAGCCTCCTGGCCATGCGGCTGGCCGCCCCGGCAACGCAACTCCACGCGATGATCCTCGGCGAGCATGGCGACAGCATGGTGCCGGTCTGGAGTAGCGCGAGTGTCGCGGGGCTTCCACTCGAGAAGTATCCAGGGTTCTCGCAGCGACTCGGCGAAGAAGTCTTCCAGCGGACCAAGACATCGGGCGCTGAGATGATCAAGAAGAAGACCGGCGCCGGATTTGCCGTGGGCGTGGCGATCGCGGAAGTGATCCATACGATCGCGCTCGATTCGAAGCGGGTGCTCCCCGTTTCGACCGTGCAGCGGGGCTGTTACGGCCTGCGGGACGTGGCGCTCTCCGTGCCCACGATTGTGGGCCGTGGTGGGGCCGAGAAAACACTCGAAGTCGAGCTCTGGCCCAAGGAGATGCAGGGCCTCAAGCGGAGCGCTGCGGCGCTCCAAGAAGTCCTCGGCCAAGTACTCACGAGCCGGTAGGGGCTGCCCCGACGGAAAGAGTGGTGTGGGACTCATTTTCCGCGAGGCCTCCACCAATCCAGGCCGTTTCTCGCGGCCGGCCGATGCGGCGCCGAAGTCTGTCGCGAGCCGCGGGGCGTCGCAACCCGCGGCGAACGCTTGCGGAAGTGACATGCGTATTTCTATGCTGTTCAGGGGGGTTGCGCGGGAGCGCGACCGTCACTTTCACCCACGAGCCGTGAGGTCAGCCATGCTGCGAGCCGTTTTCTGTTTGGGTGCGGTGTCGGTCGGCATGGTCGCGGCCGCGTCGCCGCTTGCGGACATCATTGAGAAGGTTGAGCCATCCTGCGTGCGGATCGACGTGCGCACCCCGATGGGCGCCGCGATTGGAAGCGGCTTCATCATGCAGGAGGGCGACTGGGTGGTTACGAATCACCACGTGGTCGCCGGAGCGACGCGAGGCCAAGTCGAATTCTCAGACAAGACCCTCGCACCCATCGAGGGTTTTCTGGCGTATGACGAGCGCCGTGACATCGCCGTGCTGAAAATCAAACTTGACAAGCAGCGCACGCCACTCACGTTGTCATCTGGTGAGGCGAGAAAAGGCGATGTGGCGATCGCCATTGGTGCGCCTCAGGGATTGTCTTTCACGACAACCGAGGGAATCATCTCCGCGTTCCGCACGGGCGACGACCTCAAAGAGTTTGGCATGAACGCCGTCGGCGACTGGCTGCAGGTGAGCGTGCCAATCTCTCCTGGAAGCAGTGGCGGGCCCGTGCTCAACAGCAAGGGAGAGGTTGTCGGTGCCTCCACGGCGTGCTTTACAAGTGGCCAAAACTTGAATTTGGCCATCTCCGCCGCCGACATTGCGATCGTGCTGGAACGAGCAGCGAGCGCGAAGGTTCAGCCGCTCACGGCGATCGAGCCGAGGCCAGAAACCATCGCTACCGGGCCAGGTGGCAGGCCGCGGCGACCAGGCGTAGGCTCGCTCCCAGAGGGGGGGGCGGGAATCCCACGCGACAACGTCAGCATCAAACTGCCGGCGAAGCGTCGATTTAGCCACCGCTACCTACTGTCGGAGGATACCGATGCATTCGACAAAGTCACCTGGGTGTGGTCGACGTGGATTCCGCTCAAGCACAATGATGGGAGGCTTACGTCAGCCGCCTTTCGTGTCGGCGTGTCGTTCAATGAGGTGGGTCCTTCTCCCTATGTGCTCTGGGAAACAATGGTCACAAGTGGGGGATTTTCGTTCGGCGATCGCGAGAAGCGCAGGTTCCAGGTCCTGGGCGTTGACGGCAAGAAGATCGAAGTGTGGGACACAGAACACAAGATGGAGTTAAATCGGCGCGGCCACGGGTGGCAGGAGTCGATTACGGCGAAGGTCCGAGTCGATCAGTTTCTCGATATCGCGCTCGCGAAAAAGGAAACCAAGGGCCGGCTTGGTCCGATGGATTTCGTGCTGAGCAATGCGGAACTCGAGTGCTTTCGCGAACTTCTCAGCAAGGTTCCAAGTGGAACAGCGAGTGATGGTGAATCGACTGTCAAGATCGACCACTACCCGCTTGAAGATGACCCCACGGCCCCAGTCGCTCTCGCGAATGCTGTGAAGTCGTCCAAAACCGCCAAGGAGAAAAGGGCCAGCGGCGCGTTTCGTGAGTGGGAGTCAGCGGACGGAAACTTCACCATCGATGCCAAACTGATTCGCGTCACAGACGAAAGTGTCGAACTCCAACGTCGGGACGGTCGTGAGGTCACGATGCCGCTGAAGAGCCTGAGTGAGGCGGACCGAGATTTCGTGGCGAAGCAGAAAAAGTAGTCCCTGTGGCGACCGTGAGGCCGTTGCCACGGCCAAAGTTCATGTCCGACTGGCGTCTCTGCTCACGGTCGACTCGCCGCTGTTGGAACGGTCATCAGGGAGCGAACCCAACGTCCTTCATGCGGGCAGCGAGCTCCTTCTGAAGCTGCGTTGCGAGCGGGCCATCGGCCGGAAGTCGGTGGAGCTCGTAAGGGTCGTCCTTGAGGTCGTAGACTTCCGTCCACTCCGGGTGTCGGGGGTACACGATGAGCTTGGCACCAGCCGTGCGGACGCCGTGGCAGGTGGGCGTGTCACCGAGATCCTTGCGGTAATAGGCGAGAAAGGATGTCCGCCAGTCGGCGGGATGGATGCCGAGGGCAAGTTCTTTCCAGCTCGCGCCCTGCATGCCCGGGTTCGGCGGCAGCCCGGCGAGGTCGAGGAAGGTCGGCGCGAGATCGAGATTGGTGACAAGCGCATCGACGACCGCGGCCTTGGGAAACTTTCGCGGGTAGCGGACAAGGTATGGGATACGGAGACCTTCCTCGTAGAGCGCCCGCTTGTCACCGAGGCCACGTTCTCCCAGAAAGTAGCCGTTGTCACTCGAGTAGACGACGACCGTGTCTTCGGCGAGCCCGAGCTTGTCGAGTGAGTCGAGCAGGCGGCCGACATTCTCATCGATGCCCTTGATGTGTCGCAGGTAGTCGAGGTGCACCGCGTTGGCGGAGAGGCCGCGATCCTTCCCTTTGTCGGCCTCAGTAAGCGGCGTATGATAGACGGTGGCGATGTCGCAGTTTGGAGTGCGGCGGGTCGTCTTTCCTTCATAGAGCGTGCGGAGGCGCTCGGGGAGGTTTTCGCCGCCGCGGCGGTTGTGGGGGCTCTTGAAGCCGACCACCATCGAGAATGGGCGATCGTGGTTCGTGGCAAGCCAGTCGATGGCGAGGTCGGTCGTCACGTCATCGACCCAGCCCGTTGTGGGCGTCATCACGCCATTGATCTCAAACGGGCAGTCTTGATAGATGCCCTGGTTGATGAAGCTCGCCGAGTGCTCGAATCCGGGCCGCTGGCCTGCCTGGTCGCCCATGTGCCATTTTCCGAAGTACCCCGTGCGGTAGCCGGCGTCGCGGAGCAGGGTGGCATGGGTGACGGCATTCACGGGAAAGGGAGTGTGGTTGTTCATCACCCCGTTGACGTGCGTGTATTGGCCCGTGAGAAATCCAGCGCGGCCGGGTGAGCAGATCGAGTGGGTGATGAATGCGTTGCGGAAGTGCACGCCTTCGGCCGCAAGGCGATCGAGGCTGGGGGTCTCGAACCATGGGTAACGGCCACGTTCTCCGTGCTCCCGCTGAACGACGCCCATCGCATCCCAGCGGTGGTCATCGGCGATGATGAACATGAAGTTTGGCCCACGGTCGGCCGCAAGGGCCGCAGCAGCGGAGCTGAGAAACATCGCGGCGAGCCAAGCAAGGCTGAAATGGCGGGATGGCATGGGGCATCCATGAGCAAGGGGGGAGCGGAGGGAGCGGCAGTCAGGCTACCCTCGGATCGCGAGGACGGAAAGCATGGTGCCAGAGACGCGCCATCGAAGGCCCGGTCACTCTCGCTGAGCGTCGAGCGCGGCCATCGGGACGCCCCACAGGCGGAGCGTGCTATCCCACGAGGTCGTCGCGAGCGCATGGCCATCAGCGATGAACGCGAGCCCCCAGGTTGTGTCGCGGTGCCCGCGGAGGACTGAGACAGGCCGGCCCGTTTCAGTGTGCCAGAGTTGTACGAGACCATCGGCACTGGTCGCCGCGATCCGGGTGCCGTCGGGTGAAAATGCGACCTTCCACACGTGGCCTGCGGGACCAGTGAGCACGCGCGACTCACGAGGTGCGTCTGGCACACCGCCCGCATGTGATGGGTCGAAGTTCCACAGCCGCACTGTGCCGTCGGATGATGCGGAGGCAAGCCGGCTCCCATCGGGTGCGAAGCAGACCCAGTTCACCGCGAGGGTGTGACCGGGCCATGTCGCCAGGAGGTGGCCAGTGGTCGCATCCCAGATACGTACCTGCCGGTCTTCGCAGGCGGTCGCGAGCCACCGCCCGTCAGGATGAAACGTGGCGGAAAACACCCTTGCGGAATGCTTGAGCGGAGGAACACGATCCTCACCCGTTTCCGGATCGAGAATCCTCGCGGTGCGGTCTTCGCCTGCCGTCGCGATGACTCGGCCATCCGGGCTGAAGCACACATCGAACGCCCGACGAATGTGGATGGGAAGCGGGGCGAGCGGTGTGCCCGCTGGTAGCCGCCAGCGGTGCAGCGTGCCACTGTCATCGGTCGCCGCAAGACACATGCCATCAGGCGAGAAAGCGAGGCCATTCACGCGATCAACGAGGCCGGTGAACCGCATCCGCTCTCGAAGCGTCGCCGAATCGAGGAGCCGAACGTCACCGAGTGACGAACTGACGGCGAGGGTGTTGCCAACGGGTGACCACGTGACGGCCACACCGTGGCCACCGAGTGGCACGACCGGTTCACCAGCGACGCCCAGATCCCACGTGCGCACGGTGCCATCAGCAGAGCCGGTGACGACGGGGATCCCACCGTGCGATGCCTGATCGCTCAACGGCGGAGGCATCGGCCCAGTGGCCAGCGACCAGATTCCATTCGAATGCCCTCGGCGACGCGCGGCCTCCGTGCCGGTGGCGATGTCCCACGAGCGCACCAGCGCATCCCCCGACGCCGTGACGAGCTGGCTGCCGACGGAATTGAACGCGACCGCGTTGACACGGTGCGGATGCGAGAGGGTAGCGCGCGAGGCGCCGGTCGCGGCGTCCCACACGCGGGCCGTGCCATCCTCGCCGGCCGTGGCAAACAGACTCCCGTCGGTCGCCCAAGCACCGCGAAACAGGCGACTCGCCCCATCACCAACGCGCAGCACTTCGCGGCCGTCATCGACCTGCCAGATCCGGGCGGTGCCATCGGATGAGGTTGTGAGCAGGCGGATGCTGTCGGCCGCGAACGTAGCCGACAAGACGGTGCCAGTGTGCCCCTCGAGGGTCTGGTGGAGCGTCCACGAGCCCGTTTCCCACACCCGCACGGATTGGTCACGCGAGGCGGTTGCGAGCAGGTGCCCATCAGGAGAGAAGTCCAGGCCGTAGATCGTTTCATCATGGGCCTTAAAGTTCGCGGTCTCGCGGCCGCGGGTGAGGTTGTACACCAGGACGTGCCCATCGGATGTGCCGATGGCGATCTGTGTGTCATCAGGCGACAGCGCAACGGCCCACACGCGGTCCTCGAGCGACGCGATTGTGACTGGCACCTGGCCGGGGCTCCACCGAACGACACGGCCCTGATCCGTGGCAGCGGCCACCGTGCTTCCATCGCGTGTCACGTCCACGGCCGTCACGGTGCCCGCTTCGGCGATCAGCGTGGCGAGTGAGTCATCAAGCGATGCGGCAAGGTAGTCGAGCTCGATCGGACAGCCCGCGACAACCGGGGCCAGGTCGCGGGCTTCGGCCATGAGACGGCGGGCCTCGGCAAGGTTCTCGCGGTCCCGGGCTTCGGCAGCGAGCAGGACCGTCGAAAAATAGAGCTGGCGTCGGGCCTCAGTGGCACGGGCCTCAGCCTCTGTACGCTGGTACTCGGCGGCCCGCCGCGCGGCCTCGGCATCGGCCCGGTCGTCGGCAGCGAGCTGTCGCTGCGTCTCGGCTGTTTGCCACGCCCACGACATGGCGGCGAGTGAGAAGAGCAGCGCCGCAAACCCGGCCAGCACGGCGCCAGTAGCCGCTCGATGTCGTCGCGCGAGCCGTGCCATCGAATCCATGAAGGTCGGCGGCCGCGCGTGAATGGCCTGGCCGGCCAGCCAGCGGTCGAGATCGGCCGCCAGTTCCTGGCCGCTCTGGTAGCGGTCGGCCGGCCTGGGCTCGAGGCAGGTGGCCAGGACCACGGCAAGCGACGACGCCTCGTCCGTTGCGAGGCCAGATCCGCGCAGGCGGCCTGCGATCAGGCGAGCGTCACCGCCGATGCGGCCGGCGAGGATCGAGGCTGCTTCGATGACAGTTGTTCCGCCCAGTTCATACGGCAACTCATCAAACAGCAGCTCGTGCAGCACAAGCCCCAGCGCATACACGTCGCTCCTGGCGTCGGCCTCGCTCCCCGAGATGCCAAGCTGCTCGGGAGCCATGTAGCGGACGGTGCCCAACAATTGGCCGAGCTCAGCGGCGTTCGTCAGCCGTTCGTCAGCAGAGTCAATCGCGCGGGCAACACCAAAATCGATGACCTTCGGCTCGCCGCCCGAGTCCACCAGAATATTCCCTGGCTTGAGATCGCGATGCACGACGCCCTCGCGATGCGCGTGGGCGACCGCCGCTGCGACCCGCGCGAAGAGTGCGACCCGATCGCGAATCGTCAGGCCTCGCTCGCGGGTGAAATCCGAGATGGTCGTCGCGCCGGCCACGAACTCCATGATGAAATAGGGAATGTCGCCAGCAGGCGTGGTCTCGATACCGGCTGCATGAATGTGGGCGATGCCCGGATGCTTGAGCCGCGCGAGGAAGTGGCCCTCGTGCTGAAACCGGCGCACGACCGACGGCGACATCACGCCATCCCGCAAGACCTTCACGGCCACGGTCCGTACCGGCGAGGCCTGCCGTGCCTCGTACACCCGGCCCATGCCACCCACCGCGAGGAGTCGCACGATCGTGACGCCGCCGAGGCGGTTCCCGGGGCCAATCGGCGCTGCCGCTGAGGCCGTGCCACCCAAGCCGAAATCGTCATCGGCCCCAACGAGGGGTTCCGAGACGCTCGGCCGTTCGCGCGCCGAGAAATCGGTTTCGCCGGGCGGAGGTTCGGAGGCGGGCGGCATGCAGCCATTTATACCGCGGGCCACGGAGGCCCTTCGGGCCGCTCATTCGTGGTTTAGGCCATCGGCTCACACGGCTCTTGTCCTGCGAGGCGGGATGCCGTGCCCGAGCCGTCGACGTGGGTGATGGGGTTGGCTGGTCGAGCCGGTGGAGGCTGGCATCTGTTTCGGCGTCGTCGGGCACGGTAACGTGAGGAGCCGGCACGCTTTGGAAGTCTCGGTCCAGGCGGCATGAGGGGCTCGCGCCTTTCCTGGCGAGGAGACTTTCGATGCCGTCCGACAACCGCGAATTCTCGGCTGATCCCGGCTGCGACGCCGCGCCTTCGCCCGAGCTTGCCGACTGCCTCGACCGCCTGGCTGCCGGTGACCTCGCCGCGCGGGATCGGATTATCGAGCTCTGCGGACACCGTCTCCGCGTGCTTGCCCGGCGGATGCTCGCGGAGTTTCCCAGCGTGCGGCGGTGGGACGACACCGACGATGTGTTTCAGAATGTCGCCATGCGGCTCCACCGCGCGCTTGGCCACGTGACGATTTCCTCGCCCCGCGAGCTCGCGGCCCTCGCGGCCACAGCAATCCATCGCGAGCTGCTGGACCTTGCGCGACGACATGCCGGGCCGATGTCGTTTGCAGCGAATCATGCCACGAACCTGCCTGGCATGAGCGGCCCCCATGCGCCACCGACTCCCCATGCCGTGCGCGAAGCGGTCGCTGCCGAGGATTCCCTCGATCGTTGGACCCTCTTTCAGGATGCAATTGCCGAGCTTCCCGACGATCTCCGCGAGGTCTTCCATCTCGTCTGGTATCTCGACGCGAACCAACAGGCGGTCGCCAAGCTCACGGCATGCTCGGAGCGAACCGTCCGTCGCCGTTGGCAGGAAGCGCGGCAGGCCGTGCGTACCGCGCTCGACGGACAGCGGCCGACGTGATGACGGCCTCAGGCCGGCCCCTCATCAGTGTCGGCACGATCGAGATCACGGAGCGCCCTGATTGCCTCATCGAGGGTTGGCGCCGCACCGCCTCGCATCCGGCCTCGGCGGTCTGCCTCGGCCAGCAGGAGCACGTCGAGAAAGTCGGTATGCGCCGCGAGGCGCTTGCGGGCGCGGTGGCCGAGGCTGTGATCGGAGTAGGCTCGCGCCACGGGCAGATGCTCGATGAGCCATGCGGTGCGGGGCGTGACCAGGCCGTCGAGGGCTGCGAGGCCTGCCACAACGGCGTTTCGCCGATCGATGGCGAGGCCCACGTCGTGGCCGAGCGCCGCCGTGAGGAGCTCCTCGTCGCACGGGCGTTCCTGGCGAACCGCATCAAAAACCTGGAGGGAGTGTTCGAGGGCGTCACCCTCAGGATGCCGTGTCGGATCTTGTCGCACGGTTTCGAGCACCGCGACGAGGGCCGCCAGCCGATCGAACCGATCGCCGATCACGGGGGCGAGCGAACCGGTAGGGTCGAGTCGGCGGTGGACCTCGCGGCTGACTTCGGCGTCGCCCGGCAGACGATCGTCGGGCACCCATTCACGGGCGACCCGCCGGGCCGCGCGGAAGACTGCCCGCCGGGTGTCGGTGCCACGCGTCACCTGGTGGGCAGCTTCCCTGGTGATTCGCTGTCGCAACCGGTCTGGCGCCGCGGGTGTGGCGTCGTCATCAGCGGCGTGCGACTGGTCTGCCTCGTCGGGCGTCATTGGGGGGCGGCATCAGCGACAGGCCGCCAACGGATGCCGCGGATCTCGGCGGTGGTCGAGTAGGTGGCGATGCCGAGCGGCTGTGAGGGGATGACTTCTTCCCGCACTGAGATGATGTGATCCGCCAGGGGCTGGTCGATGATCTGTTTGCCGTCGAGCCAACAGCCGATCCGTTCGCCCGTGACCCGCACCCGCACGGCATACCAGCGGTTGGTGTCGAAGGCCATCACCTGCGTCGTGTCGTTGTTGGCCGCATCCTGCCCATCGATGCTGGAGAGCCCCACGACACCGCCGCCCCAGCCTCCGAGGATCAGGCTGCAGTGCTCGTCACCGACAGGGAACGTGAGGCCGCAGAAAAAATCGGTGCCATCGACGCGGCGAGCTTCGAGCTCGATCTCAAAATCCTTCCGAGGGAACTTTCCTTGCCACGCAACCCCGCTCAGATCGACCCCCATCTCAATCCGCAGGACGCCGTCTTTCGCCGTGATCTCGCCTTCACCACCAAACGGCGTCGGCTTCCAATCGCCGAGGCGCTGACCTTCAAACAGTGATGTCCAGCCCGCGTTTTCGTCGGCGACGCCCGCGCCGCACGCCAGGATGAACCCGGCGGCCAATGCAAGCAGACCACGTCGCAAGTCTCGTGTGGTTCTCATGGAACCAAATCCTACCGCCGCCAGCCCTGGTGGGCCAAAAGCCTGTTTCGCTTCCAGTGTCCTTGACACAGAATGAACGTCTGTACACTATGTAGCTAGAGTTGCCTTATGCGACGGCGTGGTCGCCGCCGGGCGGCCACCTCGATGAGGGCCCAGCCATGCTCGCCCGCTTGCGAACGTTTTCGCTCTTCGGCATTGATGCCGTGCCGGTCGATGTGGAGGTCGATGTGTCCTCCGGGGCCCTGCCGGCCACCGTGGTCGTGGGTATGCCTGACGCGGCGATTCGGGAGAGCACGCACCGCGTGGCCCGCGCGATCGTCAACTCAGGGTTCAACCGGCCAAATGATCGGATCGTCATTAATCTCGCGCCGGCGGAGTTGCCGAAGCAGGCGGCCACATTCGACCTGCCGATCACGCTCGGCATCCTCGTGGGGAGCGGGCAATTCTTATCGCAGCGGCTGGAGGATTATGCGGTCGTCGGCGAGCTTTCGCTCGAGGGCTCCACGCGGCCGACGCGAGGCGCCCTCTCGATCGCAATCGCTGCCGCCCGCCACAAGCAGCAGCGGCCGCTCAAAGGGGTCGTAGTTCCCTCGGCAAGCGCGATGGAAGCGGCCGTGGTCGAGGATATCGACATCATCCCTGTTGCGTCGCTCACTGAGGCCGTGCAGTTCTTTGCCGGTGAGCTCGACATTCAGCCGGCGCCGCCTCGAGTGACCGAATGGTTCGAGCGGTTTGCGACGTACGATGTCGATTTTGCCGACGTCCGCGGGCAGGAGGCGGCCAAGCGGGCGATCTGTGTGGCGGCTGCCGGTGGGCACAACTGCATCATGGTTGGCCCGCCAGGGGGCGGAAAGACGATGGTCGCCAAGCGGATTCCGACGATTCTGCCACCGCTCTCGGCGGCCGAGTCGATCGAGACGACCCGAATCTACAGTGCCCTCGGTCTTCTTCAGCCAGGCCAGCCGCTGCTTGCCACGCGGCCATTCCGCGCGCCGCACCACACGATCTCCGAGGCGGGGCTTGTCGGCGGCCGTTCAATTCCGATGCCGGGCGAGATCAGCCTGGCCCATAACGGGGTCCTCTTTCTGGACGAGCTTCCGGAATTCAACCGCCGCACGCTCGAGGTACTCCGGCAGCCTCTCGAGGATGGCGAGGTCACGATCAGCCGGGCCAAATCAACAACCCGGTTTCCGGCCGACTTCATGCTCGTGGCAGCGCTCAATCCGTGCCCGTGCGGATACCGCGGCGATCCGCGGCGGCAGTGTCAATGCACGGCGCCTCAGGTTGAAAAATACATGGGCAAGATATCGGGGCCGCTCCTCGATCGGATCGACATTCACCTCGAGGTGCCGGGCGTGCCGTTTCGCGAATTGGCGGCCAAGCGGCCCGGAACTTCGAGCGGCCAGATGCGGGAGGCGGTCTTAGCCGCGAGGCTACGGCAGGCGGCACGGTTCATCGATGGCGGTCCGCGCTGCAACGCTCGGATGACAAGCCGCCAAATCCGTGAGTACTGCCGGCTCGATGCGCCGGCGTCTGAGCTTCTCAGGGCGGCGGTGGCTGATCTCGGGCTCTCTGCGCGGGCGCACGACAAGGTGCTTCGGGTGGCCCGCACGGTCGCCGATCTCGACGCGGCCAACGCGATGACTGCCGCCCATATCAGCGAGGCTATTAACTACCGCCTCCTCGACCGTGGCCTCTGGCAGTGACGGCGGCGGCGCCGGCGATCCGCCGTTGGTGTGCATATCGCGAACGTGGAACAGTTTGCCCAAGACCTTTCTCGCGACACGACGGAGCGACATGACTGGGTTTGCAAAGCTCGCGAGAATGCCGTGGACGATTGCACCGTCTGCGCGCCACACTTCTGTCATGAATACTGCTTCGCATGACATCGACGCACCTGTGCAACCTATGCCTGCCAGGTACCGTGGGCTTGTCGGGCGGCTCCTCGTGGCCCTCGGCCTGGCCTGCGTGGGTGGGCTGCTCTTTGTCGTTGATCTCCCGGTCGCACGGTGGTGTCGTGAACACCGCCTGCCAGGCGACCTCGGCCGCCTGATCGACATCAGTGAGGCCTTTGCCCACTCCCTTTCGGTGGCGGTGATCCTGATCGTGACGGCCACTCTTGATCCAGTGCTGCGCCATGTCCGGCGTCTGCCAAACGCTCGCTGGGACATAGCTCGCCTGGTGGCTGCGACCTATACCGGTGGCCTGGTCGTCGATGCGCTGAAGCTCGCGTTCACTCGCGTCCGGCCTCGCGCGGCCAATTTTGCCGGCGTGACTTCGGTGCTCGAGACATTCGGGACAGCCCTCTGGCTCCTGGCCGCCACGGGAGGAGACGCCCTGCGAGCGATCGGAAAGTCGGCCGACCTCATGAGTTTTCCATCCGGGCATGCGGCGGTTGCGGCAGGGCTGGCGACAGCGCTTTCATGGAAGTATCCGCACGGGACGCCCGCGTTTGTGGTCCTTGCGGCGATGGCGTCGGCCCAGCGGGTGTTCAGTAGCGCTCACTATCCGAGCGACATCGCCTTCGGTGCCGCATGCGGCGTGGCTATGGCTGCGGTCTGTCTCGGTAGTTTCCGCCCGACCAGCACCGTGCTACGATAGTGCGGCGTGGAGCAAGCGACGCATGGTCGGCCGCGTCAGGATCGATCGCCCTCCGAACCGTGTCGAGAAGCCGCATGCCAGCTGCTAAGAAGCCCCGCAGAGTGACCAAGTCAGCCACGGACAAACCCGCGGCCTTGCCCAAAGAGGCGACGGCCGAGTCTGCGGCCCGGGGTACCAAACGCATTCTCTTGGTGGATGACGACCAGGAGATCGTCGAGTCAATGAAGGCAGTCCTCGAGACGCGTGGCTACCAAATCCTGGTAGCTCGCGATGGGAACCAGGGTTTGGCAATGGCTGAGAGCGAGGAGCCGGACCTCGTGGTGCTCGACATGATGATGCCCAAGCGAAGCGGCTTCCTCGTGCTCGAAAAGCTTCGCCGCAGCCGCCCCGACCCGATGCGGGTGATCATGATCACAGCCAACGAGGGCAGCCGTCACAAGGCGTACGCAGAAATGCTCGGCGTCGACGACTACATTCGCAAGCCGTTTGCGATGGACCGCCTTCTTGACAGTGTCGATCGGCTCCTGTCGTAGTTCGCCCTGCCCGCCTCACGGCCCTTCATCGGGCTGTCCCTCCTACCCCGTGTCAAGGCTTTCTCACGCCCGAAGGAGCCCGTCTATGAAATCTGCTGCGTTCGCCGTGCGCGCCAAAATGCAACCTGGTGCCCACCGAGGGTCGCCCGCCAGGTGGCTTCCGATCGCGATCGTGGTGGCTTTCATCGGCCCACGTGGCTCGTCCGCCGAGCCCAACGGCCAGCGGTGGTCGCAGGCCCCCGAATCCATGACGGTCGTCACTGATACCTCGGCCACTGAACAGGCCTTCGCGGTGCCTGCGGGATTTGTTGTCGACAAACTGTTCGTCGTACCGCGGGGCGAGCTGGGCTCGTGGGTGTCGCTGGCCGTCGATCCGCAGGGACGTTTGTTCGCGAGCGACCAAGCCGATAAAGGCCTTGTGCGAATCACCCCCGCGCCGTTCGATGGGAAGGGTGAGACGGTCGTGGAGCGAGTCCCTGCACCAATCACCGGCGCGCAGGGGCTGCTCTGGGCATTCGATGCGCTCTATGTCGTGTGTAGCGGAGGGACTGGCAGCGGGCTCTACCGGGTCACGGATGGTGATGGAGATGGCATGCCCGAGACAGTCGTGAAGCTCCGAGACTTGGATGGGGGAGGCGAGCATGGCCCACACGCCATTGCGCTGTCGCCCGATGGCAAGCGGCTTTTCGTGATGTGTGGCAATCACACGAAGCTTCCCTTTTCGACGACCGATGTCACGCCACCGCAGACCATGGGGGGGATTCGTGAGTCGCAGCGAAAGATCAAGCTTCCGGTCGATGGCACGAGCCGCCTTCCGGCGTGCTGGGACGAAGATGTGGTGGTCCCGCGGATGTGGGATGCCAATGGCCATGCCGTGGGCATCCTCGCGCCGGGCGGCTATATCGCCAGCACCGATCCCGAGGGCAAGGCCTGGGAGATATGGAGCGCGGGCTATCGGAATGCCTACGACTTCGCGTTCAATGCCGATGGTGAGGTCTTCGCGTATGACTCCGACATGGAATGGGACTTCGGGACGCCCTGGTACCGTCCCACCAGAGTCAACCATGCCACGAGTGGCAGCGAACTGGGATGGCGGAGCGGAACGGCCAACTGGCCAGCCTCGTATGCCGACAGCCTGCCCGCGTGTGTCGATATCGGGCCGGGCTCGCCGGTCGGCGTCTGCTTTGGCTACGGCGCGGCGTTTCCCGAAAAGTACCAACGGGCGTTCTACGCCTGCGACTGGACGTTTGGAACGATCTACGCCATCCACCTCGAGCCGGTTGGCTCGACCTACTCAGGCACGCTCGAAGAATTCGTGTCGCGGACACCGCTGCCCCTGACCGACGCGGTGATCGGGCGAGATGGTGCGATGTATTGTGCGGTCGGTGGTCGTGGCGGCCAGAGCGAACTCTACCGCGTGCGGTACGCAGGGGATGCATCCACGGCTGCAGTGAACTGCCGTGACCAGCGGCAGGCTGCTGACCGGCAACTGCGGCACGAGCTCGAGGCGTTTCATCGTCGAGCCGACGACCCAGCGGCCGCCGTCGCCAAAGCCCTCCCGGCGCTGGCCAGCCCGGATCGTTTCATGCGATACGCCGCGAGGGTCGCCCTCGAACACCAGCCGCTGGCTCTGTGGCAAGACGCAGCGCTCGGGGCCGTATCGCCGCGAGCCAGGATCGATGGCGCCATCGCCGTCGCGCGGCAGGCCGAGCCAGCCGCGCAGCCGGCCGTTCTTGCAGCGCTCGCCGGCCTGGCCCCGAAGTCGCTCTCGCCCGACGATCTGCTCGCGCTCGTGCGGGCGTACGAGCTCGCGATCATCCGCCTGGGCGCCCCACCGCCTGAGGCTGTCAAAGGCATCGCGGCCCACCTCAAGGGCTGCTTCCCCTCCGGAAACTTCGATCTCGACCGTGCGCTGTCGAGCCTGCTCGTGGCGGTCCGTGCGCCGGGGATCGTCTCATCACTCGTGGCTGGCCTCGCGGCCCCGAGTGGTTCTGCGGGGGTCACGAATCTTGCGCCCGACGAGGAGGACCTCCGCCGGCTCATCGAGCGAAATGCTCACTACGGCTCGGCCGTGCGAGCGTCACTCGACAAGCGAGGCGACCTGCTTCAGATTCACTATGCGTACGTTCTGCGCACGCTCCACAACTGCCCGGGGTCGCCGATGTGGTCGGCGGCAGACCGCAAGGTCTACTACGAGTGGTTTGCCCGCGCCCGTGAGTGGGCGGGAGGCAACAGTTTTCAGAAGTTCCTGGCGAACATCGAAAGTGAGAGCCTCGCTGGCATGTCAGAAAACGAGAAGCTCGCGCTCGAGACGCTCGGAATCCGAAAGCCCTGGGTCGCACCTCCGCTCCCGAAGCCAAAGGGCCCAGGGCGAACCTGGACCGTGGCCGAGGTCATGCAGGTCGCTGAGCAGGGCCTCGCCAAAGGGAAGCGGAACTTCGCCGCCGGGAAGCAGGCATTTGCGGCCGCGCGGTGCATCGTGTGCCATCGCTACGGCGGCGATGGCGGGGCGACGGGCCCTGATCTCACGCAGGCCGGTGGCCGGTTCCAGTTGATGGATCTCGTGGAGGCCATCGTGGAGCCCAGCCGGATCGTCTCGGATCAATACAAGGCGAGCGTCGTGCAGACCGATGATGGCAAGGTCTACACCGGCAGACTCGTGTCCGAGGACGCCGATGCGATCACGATCGTGACGGATCCTGAAGACGCGACGAAGTTCGCTCGCGTGCCCCGTTCGTCGATCGAGGAGATCGTCGCGTCTCCCACATCCCTCATGCCGGCCGGCCTGATTGACACGCTCAGTGAAGAAGAAGTTCTCGACCTCCTCGCCTATACGCTCGCCCGCGGAAACCAAAAAGATCCACGGTTCAAACGCGGGAAGTAGAGCGTGTCGGCGGCTCGCGGATGGCCAGGAAGCCTGAAACCGCGGCAAACTGAAGTCGCACGCAGGCTCGGCAGTTTGGGCGGTCTGCGTGGGTGTGGTCTGGCGTTGACCTGTTTTTCAGGCACCCATAGATTGCGGCGGTAGATCGCGAATGCTTTTTCGCGAGCCGCGTCCTCTGAATCAAGAGTTCCCAGCCGTGCAGCCCTCACAGACCACGTCGAGCGATCGGGACGACGTGAAGGAGCGGGTACGGGACGCCATCGACATCGTTGACCTTGTGGGGGCATACGTGGCGCTCCGCCGGCAGGGCAAGGGCTATGTTGGGCTCTGCCCGTGGCATGAGGATTCGCGGCCTAGCCTTCAGATTAATCCCGAGCGGCAGACATACCGCTGCTGGGTCTGCGATGTCGGCGGCGATGTTTTCAATTTCCTGATGCGAATTGAGAAACTCGAGTTCCGCGACGCCCTGGAGCAGCTCGCCGACCGCGGTGGCATCCCGCTCGCCAAGGGCCACGGCGGACCGGCCGCCGACGAGCGGACGGCGCTTGCCAAGTGCCTCGAGTGGGCGGCCGCGAGATTCCGCGAGTGCCTCACCGCATCGCCCGAGGCTCAGGCTGCTCGCGCGTATGTCGCCGACCGCGGCCTCTCGGCCAAACTCCTCGAAACGTTTGGTGTCGGATATGCCCCTGAGTCGTGGGACTGGCTCCTGCGTCAGGCCTCGGCCGCGGGGGTCGCGGCGACAACCCTCGAGCGGGCAGGACTGGCCATCGCTCGCGAAGATCGCCCAGGGCACTATGACCGGTTTCGCGGCCGCGTCATCTTTCCGATTCGCGATCCGCTCGGCCGCTGCATTGCATTCGGCGGTCGCATCCTGCCGGGCGCGGCACAGGACATGGCCAAGTACATCAACTCGCCCGAGACACCGGTCTTCTCCAAAAGCGGCGTCCTCTACGGACTCGACTCGGCCCGCACGACGATCGCGGCCTCGGGGCGCGCGGTGGTGGTCGAAGGCTACACCGACTGCCTTGCGGCGCGGCAGGCCGGGTGTGATGACGTCGTGGCCGTGCTCGGGACCGCGCTCGGGGAGCGGCACGCGAAGCTCCTCAAGCGGTACGCCGACCGTGTGGTGCTCGTTCTCGACGGCGACGATGCTGGGCGACGTCGGGCCAATGACATTCTCGGGATCTTGCTCTCGGAGCCCATCGATCTGAGGATCGCGCGGATGCCGTCTGGGCTTGATCCGTGCGACCTTTTGCTCTCGCAAGGCCGTGAGGCGTTTGAGGAGGTGGTTGCCTCGGCAGTCGATCCTCTCGACTACCGGATGGACGAGGCGCTGGCGTCGCTGCCGAGCGATGCGGGCGATGATGCAGCCCTCGCCGCCGTCGAGAGCGTGCTCGCCGCGCTTGCCGCAGCCGGCCCCGCGGCCAGTTCGGAGCGGCTTCTCCGCGAAGATCAGGTGGTCGGTCGCCTGTCTCGCCGATTCGGCCTTGGCCGTGATGTGCTCCGCCGCCGACTCGACGAGGTGCGTCAGCGTTTGCGTCCGTCGCGGGAAGTAGGTCCGCCGCCTGCGGCATCGCATACTCCGCAGCTTCCCGCCTGGGATCGCGAGGTGCTCGAAGTACTCGTGGGCGTGCCGGAAGGCGCCGGGATCGTGGTCCGCGACGTGCGGGCTTCTGATCTCGAAAGCGACGTGGGGCGGACGGTGGTTGAAGTCGCCAAGCGGCTCCATGAAGCCGGCCGAGCCGTGGGGCTCTCGGGCCTGCTCCTCGAACTTTCTGACCCGGCCCTCCAGAGCATGCTCGTGGCGGTGGATGAGGCCAGTGCCTCTCATGCCGCATGCGACGCGGGCGAGCGCCTCGAGGCGTTCGTGGCCGCACTCCGCCGGCGTGCCGCCGGCCGCGTGGCGCATGCCAGCGCCCGCGCCCTCAAGACATCAAGCCTCGACGCTGTTGCCGAGGCAGAACTTCTGGAGCAACTCGTCGCCCAGCGGCGAGTCGTCCAGGGCATTGCCGAGCCCAAGGAGGGGTAAGGGTGCCAACCTCGTCGTTTGCTAAAGTCGACGCGGGCTTGCCCGCGTCGGGGGGCGGCGTGCGAGTGACGTTCGGATTGGTAAAGGAGTACGACGCATGACCGATTGCCCATTTCCTGCCGACGATCTTTCCCGTGGCAACACGCCGGTGGCCGCGACAAACCGCCTGTCTGCGATCATGCCGACGGCACCTGATTTCGAAACCGGTGTTGATCTTGCCAAGCTTGTGGCGATCGGGACCGCGCAGGGATACCTGACGTTCGACCAAGTCAACGAGTATCTGCCCGATGAGGCAGTCGACCCTGAGAAGATCGACGCGCTGCTCGTGGCGCTCGAAGAGAAGGGGATCGAGATCAGTGACGGCCCTCCGGAAATCATTGATGCGAGGGAGTTGGCTCCCGTCCAGGCCCCGGCTCGGAAGCGGGATGAGGCGATCACCACGCCACCGTCGAACGCTGGCAACGATCCGATCCGGATGTATCTGGCTCAGATGGCGGAGATTCCCCTCCTTACGCGGCGCGAAGAGATCTCCCTCGCCAAGCGGATCGAGGTGACACGCAAACGGTTCCGGAGGGCCGTGCTGGGCTGTGCCTATTCGCTCCAGACGACCGTTGACACCCTCCGGAAGGTGCATGAAGGGCACCTGCCGTTCGATCGCACGATCAAGGTGTCACTCACGGAGCGGCTCACGAAGGAGCAGGTCCAGGCCCGGATGCCGCACAACCTCCAGACGCTCGACCACCTCATGGCCCAGAGCCTGGCCGATTTCCGATGCCTCATCAGCCGTCGCACGTCTTGCGACGAAGCCCGCACCGCGAGAACTCGCTTCAAGCGGACGCGGGCCAAGTCGCTCCTGCTCGTCGAGGAGTTGAGCCTGCGGACCCGTCGGGTGCAGCCACTCGTGAAACTGCTGCGTGGGATGTCGTCTCGCATGGATGACCTCCAGCGAGAGCTGAAGGCGATGAAATCCGGTGAACGTTCATGCGAT
This sequence comes from Planctomycetota bacterium, assembly GCA_031403195.1. Classification (GTDB taxonomy): domain Bacteria; phylum Planctomycetota; class Planctomycetia; order Pirellulales; family UBA1268; genus QWPN01. Next base: position 38,753 of record JANNSZ010000093.1, read on the forward strand.
GACCGGGCCGACATGCGGAAAGAACTCCGCGATCTCATGCTGACGACGCTGGAGAGCCCGCGATCGCTGCGGACGCGGGTGGGTATGCTCGAAAGACTCCGTCAGGACTACGAGGGCGCCAAGCGGAATCTCTCCGCCGCGAATCTCCGCCTCGTCGTGTCGATTGCGAAGAAGTACCGCAACCGCGGCCTTGCTTTCCTCGACCTCATTCAGGAGGGGAATACGGGGCTCATGCGGGCGGTCGACAAGTACGAGTACCGCCGGGGCTTCAAGTTCTCGACCTATGCAACCTGGTGGATCCGTCAGGCCATCACGCGTGCGATTGCCGATCAGGCCCGCACGATCCGAATCCCGGTGCACATGATCGATGTGCTCTCGAAGCTGCGGAACACGGCGAAGAAGCTTCTCCACGAGCTCGGCCGCGAGCCGTCACCGGAGGAAATTGCGACTGCTGCGGAAGTGCCGATTGAAGAGGCACGCCGCGTGCTCGACATGGGTCGTCAGCCAATGAGCCTCGATCGGCCCGTAGGGGAGAGCGAGGATGCGAGCTTCAGTGAGTTTGTCGAGGACGTTGGTGTCGCGAGCCCGACGCAGTCCACCACGCTGGGCCTGCTTCGAGACCGGATCGACTCGCTCCTGAAGACGTTGACGTACCGTGAGCGGGAGATTATTCGCCTGCGGTATGGTCTCACGGATGGCTACACCTACACGCTCGAAGAGGTCGGCCGGATCTTCCGGGTGACCCGCGAGCGGGTTCGGCAGATCGAGGCCAAGGCGGTCAAAAAGCTGCAGCACCCAGTTCGCTCGCAGCAGCTCGAAACGTTCCTCGAGAATGCGGTTGGCTAAACGGCTCGTGGGTCATCGGGCGTCGGTGCAAAACCGCGGGAAGCGGCGTGGCCAAGAGGCCATGGATGGCTTTTGCTCCAGACCGTCAGCTACACTCTCCGGCGGGGCGGATGGGCCGTCCCGCCGGAGAGTCTCATGACCGTCGCCGTCGCCATCGAAACGCTTCGCACGCTCCATCGGATGCACCGCCAACTGGAGGATCTCCAGGAGCGACTCGATGCCGGTCCGCTTCGGCTCGCGGCGCTGACTGCGGCCGTCCGCACTGCCGAATCCAATCGCGAGTCGGCACAGCAGGCGGTGAAACAGGCCCGGCTGGCGGCCGATCAGAAGCAGCTCCAGTTGCGAAGCGCCGAGGCAAAGATCGCCGACCTCGAAGGCAAGCTCAACGCCTGCAAGACCAACCGCGAGTACCAGACGCTCCGCGATCAGGTCGCTGCCGATCGGATGGCTACCAAGGTTCTCGAGGACGAAATTCTTGAGTCGCTCGAGGGCATCGATGCACTCAGGCCCGAGGTGCCGAAGGCCGAGGAGGCCGTCCGTGCTGCTGGCCGAGCGCTCGCGGCGGAGGAGAGCCGTGTGCGTGACGAGAAGGGCCAACTCGAGGAAGAGCTGGCCCGGGTCCGTGGCGAGTTGGCCGCTGCCGAAAAGGAACTGGCCGATGATGTGCGGCCGCGGTATGACCGTGTCGTCAAGCACAAGGGGGCCGACGGCATGGCGGCGGTGGATGGGCAGAGTTGTGGGGGCTGCCATCAGCAGATCACCAGCAATATGGTTTCTGAGCTGCTCGTGGGCCGCGTCGTCGCTTGCCGGAGTTGCGGCAGACTCCTCTACACGCCCGACACGACTGGCTGAGCGGGCGTCGCGATGCCCGACGCACGTCATTTTCACAGGAGAGACTTTCCATGTCCGATCGGATTCCAATGACCCGCGCCGGCTACGACAAGCTCAAGACGGAGGTCGACGACCTCGAAACCGTCGAGATGCCGGAGATCGCGCAGCGGGTTGCAGCCGCCCGTAGCGAGGGCGACCTGAGCGAGAATGCGGAGTACCACGGCGCGAGGGAAAGCCAAGGCATGCTCCAGGCCAAGATCAATCTTCTTCGAGACAAGCTCGCCCGCGCCGTCATCGTGGAGCGGGCCAAGGAGACCAGCGGCGAAGTCGTCTTTGGAGCCACGGTCCGCGTCAAGGACCTCAAGTTTAATGACGAAGAGGAGTATGTCCTCGTCGGCGCCGGTGAAGAGGATTTTGATGCCGGGCGAATCAACGTTGCGAGCCCGTTGGCCCAGGGCTTCTTGGGCCATAAGGTGGGCGAGAAGGTGTCGATCGAAGTGCCCGCTGGCCGTCTCGAATACCAGATTCTCGAAGTCCGTTTCGACGACTGATATCCGTCGCCTACGCAAGGCCTTCCACGAGTGCCGATCCGATCCGCACGATCGTGGCACCTTCGAAGATTCCGGCTTCGAAGTCGCCGCTCATGCCCATCGAGAGCTGCCGGAGCATCATCGAATCAGCTGTGGTTGCAGCAAGGTCATCCCTGAGGCTCCGCAGGCGAGCGAAGTCACGGCGGGCGTCGCTTCCTGAGTCAGGACGCGCCGCCATGCCCATGAGTCCCTGAAGTCGGACCACTGAGGATCGTGCCGCGGCGGCGACAAGGCGTGGCGCATCCGCGGGGGATACACCGGAGCGGCCCGGATCGTCAGTGAGGTTGACTTCCACGAGGACATCGAGCGGAGGAATCAGTGTCCCCGGTGACTTGATCGCCTCCGCTGGCCTGATCGCCTCCGCTTCAATCGCCTCGAGGAGCCTGAGGCTGTCGAGCGACTGGAGCATGCTGAGGATGGGAAGCGTGCGACGGATCTTGTTTCGCTGAAGGTGGCCGATGAGATGCCAGCGGGCAGCATCGCCTTGGGTCGCGAGCGCCGCGGCCTTGTCCCAGAGCGTCTGCGGCCGACTCTCGGCGAGATCCACGACGCCAGCAGCCCGTACGAGCCTCGTCACTTCGGCGGAAACGTACTTCGTCACAGCCACGAGGGTGACAGTATCTGGTGCCCGCCCGGCTTGGCGGCATGCTTCCGCGATGCGATCCCGGACGCGGACCACGTTGGCGTGCAGCATCCGTCGGGTATCGTCGAGCGGGAGTGACTCACGGTCGCCTGCCATCACTGAATTTCGAGAAGCCGCCGGACCGTCCCGTCGCCCTTGATCCGACCAAGAAGGAATTCGCACGACACGTTGCACCCGAGAAGCGTTCGGTTCCGAGGGGCGTCGAGCCCGCGATAGAGAAGCCATTGGTCGCCGCCAACCTGCACCCGGAAGCCGACGGCCTGGTGTGGCGGGAGAATGATCCGGCTGTCGGCGACGGTAAGTTGCCGCCAGGTGAGCGGTCGCCCAGCGCGGCCGGGATCGAGGTCGAGCCACATGGCCGCATAGCAGCGAGGCCCCGCGGTCTCCTGGCTCAGCGTGAGGCCTTCAGGGCTTGGCGCGAAGCTCCCGCGGCCGGCAGATCGCCACTCGGGCAGCGCGATCGGAAGGGCCGTCATCCTCATTTTTGTGTCGAAGGCGACCAGCTCGCGGGTGTCAGTGGCAGGCTCCGTGTCGAGGCCTGCCGCCATCGGGAGCGACGACGTAAGTTCCAGCCGCGTCTGATGCCCGCTGCCATTGACGGCCTGGCCCGCAGGTGTGCCGCCAGGCGTCGTCACGGCGTCAGCCAACACCACGATTCGATCGCGCGGCAGGAGAACGACCTGACGCTCAAACTGTCGCCCGCCCGGCAGCGGTGCCGTGATCTCGAGGAAGGAGACCTTGCGGTCTGATTCCCAGCACGACACGGTCCACGAACCTTCGGTTTCAAGGCTTCGCCCGTCGAGCGTGACGTTCCAACGCCAGGGCCCCGATACAAGCAGCCTGTCAGCGACGGCAATCTCAAGGTGAGGCACCGGCCGGGAGTAATCGACGAGCAGCCGCACGCTTCCGGCGTCCCATCCGCTTCGCATGACAGCAAGGGCAGCGGTGGCATCGTGCAGGTCACGGCGGATGTACCGGCGTGCCTTGCCCGCTGACTCCGGTGGGCAACGCACGACCTTGACGGTGTGCGTACGCCGCCGACCGAGGCCATCGACGGCATCGAGGAGCGGCTGCGTGAACGCCAACGGAAGCAGCCCGCCCGCGGCCAGCCCCCGGCCGTGTCGTCCGAGGAGCCGCACCGCGCCAGTCGCTGCCTCCCGCCAGCGGCGGTCTGTGGCCGCGCCCCAGGCTGCGCCACCAGTTGCCAATGCGACCTCACGAAACCGGCACCAGCGTACAACGCGCTCCACGATCGCCGCGCCGTCAGCGCCATGCACCGTACCGCGCACCGATACGAGCCGGTCGATCTCGGCTGCCACGGCATCAGCCGCGATGTGCTCGAACCGATGGCAGGCTTCGATGTCTCCAAAGAGCCGCGCGAGCACGAGCATGAACCGAGCGGGCAGCGTGTCGCTCGACGCCACAACCTTGTGTGCAGCCATCGCTTCCTGCACGAGTCGCTCGAGGAGGCTGCCAGCCGAGCCCCCGGCGCGTCGGGACCGCGCCATCCAGCCAAGTGCCCACGCCGCCGACTCGCAGGCCAGCCAACGGTCTCCCCCGTCGGTGTCGCGAGCTTCGTCGAGACACGCAGCGATGGCAGCCTCGACAAACTGCGTCCGCTGCGGATTGCCTGCGCCTCCACGGACCCGATCGGCGAGTTGTCCCAGGCATTCTTGGATAGACCACGCGCCGCTGATGGAGGCGGTTTCCCGGATTCGGCGGGCAGCGGATGCCCGGTTGACTCGCACCGGCAGGGGGCGGCCGGGGGCGAGCGGTCCGATATCGGCTGGAGCTCTGGGCATTTCCGGCACGGCGGCCGTGTCTTCTCGGGTCGCTGGCTCCATGTCCTCGGCGGGTGGGCGACGCCGCTTCTTCTGACCGTTCAACCGCATATCCGTCGCCATCGGCGTGTTCTGCTCCAGGGGGAAAATTATCTGAACTGGCCGATGGCGTCTGTCTGCTGCAACGCCGCGGCGGTATCGTACAGCAGGGAGTTACCGTCTTCCATGAACCCAACAATTCTCAAGAGGTGCCCGATGTCTGTTCAGCCGCACCGGTCAATGTTTGAGCCGCATCGCGTGCGATGGCAGCCATGGGTGGGGGCGGTCGTGGCGGTGATGGGCGTTGCCACGGTCGTCTATGCCCAGGGGCTTGCCGAGCCCGAGGCCAGCGAGCCTCCTGCCGCCCCCACCGCCACGCCCAATCGCCATCCCGAACTTCGCCGACTCTCGAAGACCGATGATGTCTGGCTCGACCTCCCCGGCAAGCGGGTGGTTGTGGGGGGCAAGGTGGCGCTGTCCAGCGGGGTGCTCGAGGTCTTTGCCTGCCCCGTGATGTCAAAGGAGCATGAGGCAATTGTGGCCACGAACTGTCCGGCGCGAACGATCCATGCGGGTCTCTTGGCAATCGGGCTCGAGCCAGGTGGCCCTGCGACGTTTGTGCCGGAGTATGTTCCGCCGAAAGGATCGAAGGTGAAAGTGCTCGTGCGTTGGACCGACGCTGCTGGCAAAGTGCAGGAGCGGCCGGCACGGGAGTGGGTCCGGAACACAAAGACTGGTGAGGCGCTCGGAGTCGACTGGGTCTTCGTGGGCAGTAGATTCTGGCGTGATCCAGCCGACGGCACGGACCATTACGAGGCCGATGCCGGGGACATGATCTGCCTCTCTAATTTTCCGTCAGCGATGCTCGATGTGCCGCTCGCATCGAGCGACGCCAACGAGGATCTCTTGTTCGAGGCCTTTGAGGGGCGTGTACCCCCGCACGGCACATCGGTCGAGATCATCCTCTCCGAAGTGGAATGAGAGTCGAACGTGAGGGCGATCTCAGCCGCCGGCTGTGATCTGGCAGTGCCGCAGGATGTCGGCGGGCGTCGACACATACCCGGTGTAGAACGGACCGAATTCGGCGTAGCGGGCGCTCGCCTCGTCGAATCGCATCGTGTAGACGATCTCTTTCAGAAACTCGGGCCGCCTCGCCCAGAGCGTGACGCCCCACTCCCAGTCGTCGAGTCCGACTGACACGGTGATGAGCTGTGACACACGGCCACCGAACGACATACCCGTGCGGCCATGCTCCGCCATGAGCCGACTCCGCTCGGAGAACGGGAGCGCAAACCAGTTTTCCCCCGTCTTGCGTTTCTTGTTCATGGGATAGAAGCAGGCATTTGGCCAGGGGGGCAGTTCGGGTTCCAGCCGCGCTCGCCGCATCGATTCCTCGCGGGCCGCGTAGCCCTGCACCTTCGCCTTCCATGCGGGACTGTCCGCCGCCACACCTTCCACCACGAGCCGCTCACCAAACTGCTCAACGGTCGGCACGTACTCGCTGACTTCCGTGAGGCTGACATAGGAATAGGTCGGGACGATCGCGGATCCGAGCGGGCCCGTCAGCAGTCGCTGGTGAACCGCGTCGACCGCCAGGGGCGAGGGGTCCATCACCACGGCAGCGAAGTCGGCCTTGTGGCCGGGAACGATCCAGGTCTGGAGTCTCGTCGGCGCGGCGGGGCCGGCGGGATCGAGGGCGTCGATGAAACCGGCCATGCCCGCGCGGCGATCGGCAGGGGCAAGTCGGGCCAGTCGCTCCCGGTCAAATGCGTAGAAGAGGTGGCTCACATGCCAGCCGCTGGCCGGCTCGATGGCAGTCGGTGTCGCTTCATGACCAGTGGACGTGGGCGGGCCGGCGGGAGGAACGGATGCGGCGGGATGAGACACGTGGGGCTGTTCCTCGGGGAATTCGAACGATGGAAGTGATTTTGACGATTCCAATCCGAGTGTACGCCGCCGGATCGGCTGGGCGAGGCCCTGTCTCGATGCCCGGCCATTTGTGGGTAGGATAGGCTGAGCATGTGGGTAGCAACCTGACGGAACTTCGAGGGGTCGTTCACGATGGGACAGGCGATTGTCGATCCGGCCGAGTTGCGGCGATTTGCCGGCAGCCTGCGGACATTCAGCGAAGAAGTCACGGCGCATATGCAGATGGTGCAGCGGCAGTTGGCAGTCCTTGGCAGTACCTGGCGAGACCAGGAACAGCAGAAGTTTGCCGAGGAGTTCGAGACCCAGCTTTCGACCTTCAAGCGGTTCGCGGAGTCGACCGGTGAATATGTCCCCTACCTCATCCGCAAGGCGGAGCGGGTTGAGGAATACCTTTCGCAGCGGTAAGAGTATCGTGGGCCCGGCGTGGCCCCTCACGGATTGAGTGGCGGAGTGACTCATGACCCAGCAGGCGGATATCAAGTCGATCGATACGCTCGCCTTTGTGCGAACGGCGTTCGCCTCGTTCGCGTATGAAACGGGGCAGGCCATCGCCGAGGTGGAGTTGCAAGGGCAGCGGGCCGTGGAATGGCTCTGCGTGGATCAGGCCGCCTATTGGAAGGGCGAGGTCCGTCGCGCAAACGACCTGGTCAACAAAGCCATCAAAGACATCGAGTACTGCAAGGCCTTCAAGAAGGTGGGGAATAACACGCCGTCCTGCATCGAGGAAAAGAAGGCCCTCGAGAAGGCCCGGAAGCGGCTGGCCGTGGCCGAGCACAAGTCCGAGATGGTTCGAAAATGGACCCCGGTCGTGCAGCAGCAGTTCCGGGAGACCTGCGTGCGGCTCGTCCGGTTCCGCGAGGTCATCGATGTCGACTGCCCGCGAGCCATGGCGCAGCTCGAGAAAATGCTTAGGGCCCTCGATGCCTACCAGAACGTGACGTCGCCGACAGCGGCTGGCGATGGGGACGCCGGGGGCGGAGCACCAAATGTGACGCGCCAACTGGACGAGCAAGCCACCGCCGCAGCGGCGACATCGGCCTCGCCAGAACATACCTTGCCAACGACGGAGGAAGCATGAGGGTCGGTGACCTTTCCAGCGGGGCCTCCAAGCTCGCCAACTCGCTCAAGCAGCTCAATCTCAAATGGGATGCGGCGACCGATACCTGGAATGATTGGCGGGCCAAGTCATTTCACAAAGACAATGTCGAGCCACTCCTTCCGGCCGTGAAGGACACGCTCGATGCCCTCGGCAGGCTGGCCGAGGTTTTTGATCGGGCCGCGCGAGACGTCTCCGATTCGGACGGGGTCTGACCGGCCGGTCACCTGCCCTGCGAGCCCACCAAGGAACTGCCGTGAGTACCGATGTCCCCGATCACGTCACGAATGCCGACGACGAGCCCGTCGTCAAAGCGGCCTACACGCCCGACGTGCTCCGCGGGCTCATGGTGATTCTCCGCCGAGTGTCTGCGATCCGAGCCAAGTTGGAAAGCGAAATCACGAGGGAACACGAGGCGGAGGTCTCGCAGATCCTTGCGGAGTCAGGCCGCGCCCTCGGTGCCCTTCGCACGAAGTACGACTCGGAGATTGCCACCGCCCGCCAGGAGTTTGCCACAGTTCTTCAGAAGGCCGATGTGTTCCACACTACGGAACTCAAAAAGCTTGGTGAATTGAAGGACGCGAGGAGCAAGCTGATCAACAGCCAGTGCGCCCGCGTGCTCGCTGACCTGAACGACGACGAGGGCTTTGACAAACTCCGAGAAGGAGAGAGCCGGAAGAGCCGTGGCCAGCAGCCCAAGCTCATCGCCGCGAAGGCGGAGAAGGAGCTCGCGCGGGGGCTCGGCCAACTCGAGGAGGCTGTCGCGCAGTCAGCACGATTCCTGGCGGTCCACGGAGTGAAGGATGTACCGACGGCTGCCGAAGTCTCCGAGGGAGGCGAGGCGGCGGAAGAGGCGGTGGTCGACGACAATCCACTTGCCGCGGTCACCGCCGCAAGCACGGCCGCACAGGAGCAGGCTGCGGCGGTGTGCGACCTCCCTGCGGTGAAGCGTGCATTTTCGGGGGGACTTCAGGGCGCGGTGATCGCGGGCCCCATCGGAGCGGGCCTGCTGGTGGCGGCCCTCCTGGTCTTTGTCACTCCAGGGGGCGTTGCACTGAGGGCCGGAGTGGCTGGCAGCGCCGCGGTGATACTTCTCGGGGGTGGCCTTGCGGCAGGGCTGGTGTACGTCGGTGGCCTGCGAACGAAAGTACGCCGCGAGATGATGTCGCTCCATGCCGAACTGGTGGAGGCGGTCAGCGCAGGGAGGCGGCTCGAAGCGGCCTGCCACGCATGGATCCGTCGGCGGCAGGAAGATCAAGCCAGGCGGCTCGAGGAACAATCCCGGGAAGAGAGTGACAAGCGGGCGGCGGAATACGAAGGGAAGCGCACCGTGGCCACGTCGCTGCGAGACGCCCAGCTCGCGGAGCTTGAGTCAAAGTATCAAGACAGTGTGCAGAAGCTCTTGGTCAAAGTGACTGACCATAGGGCTGCGGCGAATGCCAAGTTCCCGCCGCGGATCGAGGCCCTCGAGGCAGCCATGCGCGAGCGGATCGAAAAGCGGGAGCAGGAGCGGGATGCGGCCCTTACGGCAACTGATACCCACCGGAATGAACGCTGGGATGCCATGACAGCCCATTGGCAGGAGGCCCGCGAGGCGACCGCTGCAATTTATGCCGCTTCGTCGTCGCTCGACGCAGAGGCGTTCCCCGCCTGGGATGACCTCGCTCGCGAGGATACGCCCCTCCCCACGGAGCCGCCGCCCGGGCTTCGGTTCGGAGACCTCGCGCTATCCCTCCAGAGAGTGCCTGGGGGCGTCTCGTCGGTGCCCGATCTCAACGCGTTCGGTCCCATCGACTGGTCCCAGCCCGCCACAATGCCGTGGCCCATCGCGGCATCGCTCATGATCAAGGCGTCGCCTGACGACAAGGAATCATCGTCGGCGATGATGCAGGCTGTGATGCTGCGAATCGCCACTGGCATCCCGGCCGGACAGAGCCGGTTCACGATCATCGACCCACTCGGGCTTGGCAAGCAATACGCCGGGTTCATGCATCTGGCTGACCATGACGAGTTGCTCGTTACGAGCCGAATCTGGACAGAGCCGCAGCTTATTGAGCAGAAGCTCGCCGACATCACGGAACAGATGGAGGTGGTGATCCAGAAATACCTCCGTAACGAATACTCGTCGATCGGGGCCTACAACGCGGATGCCGAGGTGCCCGAGCCGTATCGGTTTGTCGTGGTCGCCAACTTTCCAGCCAACTTCAACGAGACGAGCGCCCGCCGGCTCTCGAGCATCGCCAGCTCGGGGGCTAGGTGTGGCGTGTACGTCATCATGTCGGTCGATCCGAAGCTGCAGATGCCGTCTGGCTTCAGCCTCGCTGATGTGGAGCAGCACTCGACCGTGGTCAAGCTCGAAAAGGGGCAATTCACGTGGGTCGACCCGGAGTTCTCAAAGTGGCCCCTCACGGTCGAGCGGGCTCCGCCCGATGAGACCTTTACGAAAATCATCCAGCGAGTTGGTCGCGCGGCCAAGGCGGCCAAGCGGGTGGTTGTGCCGTTCGATCGCGTGGCGCCGAAGATCGAAGACTGGTGGCGCGGGAGCACGGCCGAGGAGGTGACCGCCCCTCTGGGGCCAGCGGGGGCGAAGAAGCTCCAATACCTCAAGCTCGGCAGGGGGACGAGCCAGCACCTCCTCATCGCGGGCAAGACAGGCTCCGGCAAGTCGACCCTCATGCACGCCATGATCACGAGCCTGGCGCTGCAATACAGCCCGAACGAGATCCAGTTCTATCTGATCGACTTTAAGAAGGGCGTCGAGTTCAAGCTCTACGACCACTACGCCCTTCCGCACGCCCGCGTGATTGCGATCGAGAGCGAACGGGAATTTGGCCTGTCAGTGATGGAGCAACTCGACCGCGAGCTCAAGCGTCGCGGCGACTTGTTTCGCGAGCTCTCGGTCCAGAACGTGGCCGGCTTTCGGCAGACGGGGCACGCTGATCCGATGCCGCGGATTCTCCTTCTCATCGACGAGTTTCAGGAAATCTTCGTCGAGGACGACAAGATCGCTCAGGATGCGTCGCTCATCCTCGACCGCCTCGTTCGTCAGGGTCGTGCCTTCGGCATCCATGTGCTCCTCGGGTCACAGACGCTCGGTGGTTCCTACAGCCTTCCTCGGGCCACGATGGGACAGATGGCGGTGCGGATCGCGCTGCAGTGCAACGAGGCAGATTCCAGCCTCATCCTGAGTGATGAGAACACGGCCGCTCGCCTCCTGACCCGTCCCGGTGAAGCCATCTACAACGATGCCAACGGCATGATCGATGGCAATAATCCATTCCAGGTCGTGTTTCTCACCGACGAGCAGCGTGAGCAGTATCTCGGCGACCTGCGGAAGCTGGCTGATCGACGCACCGACATTCCGCAGCTCAATCGCATCGTCTTCGACGGCAACCAAGCCGCCGACCCAGCGCTCAATCCACTCCTGACAGAGATGCTTGACAAGGGCTCGGTGCAGGGCCACGAGCTCCTTGCCCCGCTGGCGTGGCTCGGTGATGCCATCGCGATCAAAGACCCAACCGCGGCAATTTTCCGTCGGCAGGGTGGGGCCAACATGCTGATCGCAGGCCAGCGGGAAGATCTTGGCACGAGTCTCTTGGCCATGTCGATTGTGAGCCTTGCCGCCGAGCATGATCCGCACCCAGGCGGGGCACTCGGACGCGTAGCGAGGTTCGTCGTTCTCGAGCCGGCAATCGCGGAAGAGAAACGCGACATCATGCTGGCCGGCCTCGCCCAGCATCTGCCCCATGAAATCGAAATAGCTGGCCGGCTGGGGGTGGCTGGAGCGATGGAGGCGCTGGCCACCGAGGTACGGCGACGGCTTGACGAGCAGGTCCTCGATGGCGAGGCAGTGTTCCTCGTGATCCGCGACCTTGGCCGTTTCCGTGAGCTCCGCAAGGCTGACGGGGACTTTGGTTTCGGTGGGTTTGGCGGCGAGAAGAAGGCCGGGCCTGGCGACAATCTGCTGACCGTGCTTCGTGACGGGCCACCGGTAGGCATCCACCTCATCACCTGGTGCGACTCACTGACGAACCTTCAGCGGACGTTTGACCGCGGCGCCATCAAGGAGTTTGAGCTTCGCGTGCTCTTCCAGATGAGCAGTTCGGATTCAAGCACGCTCGTGGATACCCCGGTCGCGGCCAAGCTCGGGCCAAACCGCGGGCTCTTCATTCACGAGGAGACGGGAACGCTCGAGAAGTTTCGTCCCTATTCCTTTCCGACTCCTGAGTGGCTGGGCGAGGTGTCGGCGAAGATGCGGGCACGGACCCAGGGTACGCCCGTGGTCCGCACTGGAGCGGCAACCGAGCTGCCGCCCACGAGCGATAAGCCAAGCGGTTTTTCGTTCGGCGGCGGCGGTGATTTCAACTTCACGAAGCTGCTCGACGATGCCCCGGATGGTGCCGCATCGAACCCGGTGACCGAGCCGCCGAACGAAGGCTAACGCCCGTCAGGCAGCGTGTTTCCACGCCGCCTCGAAATCGGTGATTCTCGGTCGCTTGACAGCTTGGTTGGCAAGGGAATAGCCTGCCGCCGAGTTGGCAGTGATGGGCGCTCTTGGCGTTCCGAGTACCGCGCAGCGACCGAAGCGCCTCCCGTTCCCCATGAAAGCTTTTTTATGCGTACGTTGCTCGATGAGGTGATTCAGCTTTTCGTCTCAATATCGTCGGGGCTCGCAACGTGTTTCAGCAGTTTAGGCAGCGCAGGAGGGGGGGCAGGCGTGGTCGCTGGCGCCGAGGTCAGCGCCTGAGTGGTGAGCAGCTCGAAGTGCGCACGGTCCTATCTGCGGTTCCGTCATTCTTGGATGGCCACCTCACGATCACATGTGATGCCGCCCCCGACACCGTGCTCGTGGGCACGGTCGATGTAGAGAGCGTGCCCCATGTGACCGTCAACGGCATCCAGTTAGCCCCGAGCATCAAGGCCGCCGATGTCACGTCGATCGCCATAAGCCTCGGCGGT
>JANNSZ010000094.1:0-3035 GCA_031403195.1 Planctomycetota bacterium
CGTCGGCAGCGGCATCGTCGTGGACGTTTCCAAGCATTGGAACAAAATATTGGAGGTGAACGTGGCCGAACGCTGGGCGCGCGTACAGCCTGGCGTCATCCGCGACGAACTGAATTTCCACCTGAAAAAACATGGCCTCCACTTCGGCCCCAACACCAGCACCGCCAACCGCTGCATGATCGGCGGCATGGTGGGCAACAACTCATGTGGCTCCAACTCGATCGCCTGGGGCACAACCCGCGACCATCTCCTGTCAGCCCGCGGTTTTCTGGCGGATGGAACCGAGGCGACATTCGGGCCGCTTACGCCAACCGAGTTTGCCGCGAAGTGCGCTGGCGATCCGTCGCACGAGACGCGGCTCTATCAGTTGGCCCATGACATGCTCGGCGACGCGGGCGTGCGGGAGACGATCCGCAACGCCTTTCCGCGGCCCGAGGTGACCCGTCGCAACACGGGCTACGCGCTGGATACCCTCATGGATGCCGCCGCGCTCGATCCGGCGAGCGACAAGGCCTTCACTTTTTGCAGCCTGCTCGCCGGCTCAGAAGGCACGCTCTTTCTGGGCGTCGAGTATGAGCTCAATGTCATCCCGCTGCCGCCGCCGGGAGCGCTCTTGTGTATCCACTGCACGACCGTGGCCGAGGCACTTGCCGCGACCGTGATCGTGATGCGGCCCGACCGCCCCGCAGACGCCCGGGCCACCGCCTGCGAGCTCATCGACGACATCATTCTCAGGTGTACGAAGGATAACATCGAACAGGCCCGGAACCGCTCGTTTGTCGTGGGCAATCCGGGCGCGGTGCTCGTGGTCGAAATGCGGGACGCCGACCCGCTCGCCCTCGAGGCAAAACTTCGCGGAGTGGAGGCCGAACTGCGGACTGCCGGGCTGGGCTATGCCTACCCGCTCCTGTTCGGAGCCGATGCTCACAAGGTCTGGGAGCTCCGCCGCGCGGGCCAGGGGCTCATCAACAATGTTCCGGGGAACGCCAAGCCTCGCGAGATCGTGGAAGACACGGCGGTGGCTGTGGCCGATCTGCCGGCCTACATCGCCGAGTTTGATCGCTTGCTCGCCGATCGCTACGGCATCGAATGCGTCCACTACGCCCACGCCGGGGCAGGTGAACTGCACCTGCGACCCCTCTTCGATCTTCATTCACCTGCAGGCCTCGCGATGTTTCGGGGGGTCGCCACCGATGTAGCCGCGCTCGTCAAGAAGTATCGCGGCTCACTGAGCGGTGAGCATGGCGACGGTCGCTTGCGCAGCGAGTTCATCAAGTCTATGGTGGGCGACGCCTGCTATGACCTCTTCAGGCGGGTGAAGCAGGCGTTCGATCCACTGGGCATTTTCAACCCCGGAAAAATCGTCGATCCCGTGCCGATGGATACGTCGCTCCGCATCCTGGCGGGTGAGCCCGAGCCGCAGCATGCCACGGTCTTTCGGTTTGCTGAGGCGGGTGGTGTGTTGCGGGCTGCTGAAAAATGCACGGGCGTGGGGCAGTGTCGTAAGCCCGCCGCCGCCGGTGGCACGATGTGCCCGAGCTACATGGCCACACTCGACGAGGATCACACCACGCGAGCGAGGGCCAACGTCCTGCGCCAGGCGCTCGCCGATCCACACGCCGCCGACCCGTGGGCTCGACCTGAGTTGGCGGCGGTGCTGGATCTGTGCCTATCGTGCAAGGGCTGCAAGAGCGAGTGCCCATCGAATGTCGACATGGCCCGACTCAAGGCCGAGTGGGAACAGCATCGCCATGATGCACGCGGTGTTCCGTGGCGAAGCCGCCTCATCGCGGGCTCGGCCGCCGCCATGCGACGTGCGAGCGTCGCTCCCTGGCTCTACAACGCAGTGGTGACGGCCCCCGGTATCTCGGCGGTTGTGAAGCGCATCCTCGGCTTTGCGCAGCGGCGGTCGCTGCCGCGTCTTCCTGCGACCACACTGCGGGGGTGGTGGAAGCGGCGCGGTGGGAGCCACGGCGACGGCCGCTTGGGCCGGGTTCATTTCTTTGCTGACGAATTCACCGACACACTCGATGCCGGCGTGGGCATCAAGGCGGTTCAGCTTTTGGAACGGCTTGGCTGGCAGGTCGTGTTACCAGAGCACGTCGATAGCGGTCGGGCGCAGTTTTCTAAGGGGCTTGTCCGCGAGGCACGCGACCTGGCCGCACGCAACGTGGAGCTCCTGTCGCGGATCGTCACGCCGGATGAGCCGCTGGTGGGCCTCGAGCCATCGGCCATTTTATCTTTTCGTGACGAGTATCCCGACCTCGTGCCCGAGCCGCTCATTTCCAGCGCCACGACACTCGCAGACAGCGTGCTGCTCGTGGACGAATTCCTGGCCCGCGCGGCCGGCGATGGCGCTATCGGCCCCGATGCGTTTCATGACGAGCCTCGCGACGTGCTCGTTCATGGCCACTGCCATCAGAAGGCGCTCTCGAGCGTCGAGGCCACCGTGACAGCCCTTTCGCTTCCGCGCAACTATCAAGTAGAGGTCATTCCGAGCGGCTGCTGCGGCATGGCCGGCTCCTTCGGCTACGAGCGGGAGCACTTCGACGTGTCGATGAAAATCGGGGAGTTGATCCTGTTTCCCGCCGTGCGGGCTGCGGCGACTGACACGGTCGTCGCGGCCCCTGGCACCAGCTGCCGCCATCAAATCGTCGATGGCACCGGCCGCGTGGCCCTGCATCCCGCAGAGATCCTCCACGCGGCACTGCGGTAAGTCCGGCGAGTGTTCCGCTCGGAGTCGCCCACGCCACGTCGCCGGACGCTCACTACGGGCATCCTGCCCTTCGCTCGCTCGATGGAGCCCTCGCTTCGCCATCCTGGCTATGCTCGGCCTCCAACGCCGGCTCGCGTGGCATGGGCGACTCCGAGCTGCCTTTTTTGAAGTCATGACGGCCTAGTGTAGTGTCTCACTCAGATGGGACCTTATCGAGGGCCTTCCTCGCGCGGGCGATTTTTTCAAGGATGTGCTCGGCCTTCTTGGTCCAGATGAATGACTTCGGGTTTGCGTTATGGTGCTCGATGTATTCGCGGAT
>JANNSZ010000095.1:0-69227 GCA_031403195.1 Planctomycetota bacterium
CGCAGCCACAAGCTGGCTCGCAGCAGCTATCGCAGCAGCCGCAGCAGCTCCGGTGCTTCCGCTTGCACTTCTCAAACAGCCCCTTGAGGCCGCCGAAGAGGTCGTGCTTGCGGCACTTCCGGGCACCGCAGCACGACGTGCCGCAGCAGCTATCGCAGCAGCCGTTGTCGCAGCCACAAGCTGGCTCGCAGCAGCCGTTACCGGCGTCGCAAGCTGGCTCGCAGCAGCCTTTATCGCAGCCACAAGCTGGCTCGCAGCAGTCATTGCCGGCATCGCAGCCGGGCTCACAACACGAATCACAGCACGAAGCGCAGCCCTTGTGTCCGAGCATCCGATCGAGGAGCTCAAAACCGAAGGACTGGCTACAAACGGTCACGCTGAGAACCAGCGCGCCGAGAAAAAACATACGCTTCATCGAGCCACATCTCCTTTGCTTGTACATCACCGGTGTGTTCGTCCCGCTCGCGACGTTGACACCCCGAGGGTGTGATCTACAGAACTGTTTGCGACAGGCCTGTCGAGCCATTCCGTGACTCGAGGGATCCGCAGGTTACTGTCGCCCCCTGGTTGCCCGACGGGCACAGTGATGCCCCGGGGGTCATGGGGGCTATCGGCGGGTACATCGAAGCGGCTTGAAGGTGCTCGACGCATTTTTTTCGCGGGCATGAAGGCCTGCGCATGGGGTAAACACTGCCGTGCGCACCGCTTGCGAGGCGCCTGCGGCGCGGCCTCATGCAACCGTTGCATCTTCTTGCCATGAGGCCGAACAACCGTCACGGTTTGCCATGAGGTGGGCCGCCCGCGGTAAACCTTGCGTTCCTTGCCGGGTTGCCCCGCGCGGTTGACAGCCTTCACCCCATCGGTACATATTGCCAACGATTCTGGTGGCCAGCTGAAAGCCTCTGCTTCCGGCTGGCAAACAGGGAACTCCGGTGTGAATCCGGGACGGCCCCGCCGCTGTATTCGGGCGATCCTCGACCCAGGGAGACCTGGTTCGGGGGAGAGGGCGGTCGCATTCGAGCCATTGCCGCATCTGGAACGCCACCGTGGTGGGCCAGATGCAGCGAGAAGGCGTGCGATCGACCCAAGCTCGTAAGTCAGAAGACCTACCAGGTGTCATGAGCTTGCCGGACCGCCAGGGCGGGATGGTGGGCACGGTCGCAGCCGCGGCCGGTCGCGCGAAACCGAAGGATCCGTTCCTGCACGCACCTGTAACCGTCTGAGTCGGTCTGCGCTTTTTTTGAAGGCGTCGAGCCGGCTGACGGAGGCGGTACCCGTGCACGCGGTCGCTCGTATGGAAGGTCCGTCCCGCTCCCGCCGTGGCGCGACGCTTGTCGAGTTGCTCGTCGTCGTGGCGGTGATCGCCACGCTGATCGCCCTGCTGCTGCCAGCCGTGCAGAGTGCCCGCGAGGCCGCCCGGCGGACGGTGTGCCTCAATAACCTCCGCAACGTTGGTTGTGCCCTGCAAGGGCATCTCGCAGCCAAGCGACGGTTTCCAGTGGGGTGCCTCGAATGGCGGGCGGGTTCGGTCGGGACGGCACGGTGTTTGGCGTGGTCCGCGTTTCTCCTGCCCTGGATGGAAGAGCAGCCTCTCGCTGACCGGATTGATTTCTCCAAGCCCTACGACCATCCAGACAACGCCGCTGCAGCTGCGACCGTCATTCCGATCTTCATCTGTCCATCGGCCGGCCGTAGCGGCGGCCTCGTTGGCGGCTTGGGGCGGTGTGATTACGGCGGCGTCGCCGGTGAACGTATCACGTCACCCAACAATCCAGAGAAGGGGGCGCTTGTCCATAACCGCTCGTTCGCCGAGCGAGAGATCGCAGACGGGCTTTCCAAGACGATCTTTGTTGGCGAGTGCAGCCGCGGCGCGTGGTCCGATGGCCAGTGGATCAATGGCCGCAATCTCTTTGACCAGGCCTACGCCATTAACTGGCCAACCTGGGAGGACGAGCTTCGAAGCCGTCACCCGAGTGGAGCCCACGCCGCCTTTGGCGATGGTGCTGTACGACTGATCGACGAATCAACCGATGTGCGTGTCCTCGCGGCCGCCTGCACACGGGCTCGACAAGAGGCGGCCGCGACCCCAGGAGTTAATCCATGACGTTCAATCATTCCATCCTCGCCATCGGTCTCGCGACCCTGGTTTCAGGGTTACCAGCAATGGCCGAGACCATCGACTTCGAGGATCTCTCGGTGCCGCCATCGGGCTACTTCAATGGCGATCCTGGGGGCCTCATGCCTGGTGATTCGGTGAGCACGCCGTGGGCATCCGGCGGTGTGGATTTCTCCAACACATTCGGGATCGACGCGGACTATTTCTATGAGTACTGGAACGGTTTTGCGTATTCCAACCAGTCCGTGGTCGTGAATGGCTCGGATCCGGGCCGCTTTTCCGATCAGTACCAGTCGTTCCCTGGGACCGGCACAGGCGGATCATCAAATTACGCGATCGCCTATGCCGGCTCGGCCGCCGTGATCTTTTCCGCTCCTTCCACGATCGATGGGTTCATGATTGCGAACACCGCCTACTCCGCTCTCACGATGCGCAACGGTGATGAGTACATGTTTACGAGCCCGCTGGCAGACGAAGGCTGGTTCCGCACGACCGCAACAGGAAAGCTCGGTGGGCTAACCACTGGGTCCGTGGACTTTTATCTCGCCGACCTCCAGGGGATGACGCCCCCGGGCATTCTCTCGACATGGGCATGGTTTGACCTGTCCTCGCTTGGGGCCGTGGACCGCATCGAATTCACATTTGATGGTTCCGACAGGGGCGACTACGGTCTCAATACACCAGCGTATTTCGCGATGGACAACTTGACTGTGAGCCCCGTCCCGGAGCCTGGCACCTGGGCGATTGGAGCCGGTGCCGTCCTGGTCACCATCGGAATGCGGTGGCGGGCCCGCCGCGCCAAATGACAGATCGCATGCAGCCAGCCCGCGAGACCGTGATTGCCCACAACGCCCTCGCCTGGGATCGCCTTGCTGGCAACGGCGCATCACTCGCGCGACCCGCGATAGACGCCGCCTTCGGCGATTCGCGGGACTGGCTTGGGCGCGGTGGGCCAGACGGAAACCGCCCTTGGCTACCTGAGAACCTTCGTGGTCTCGAGGTGCTCTGCCTCGCGGCCGGTGGTGGCAAGCACGGGCCGCTCTACGCGGCAGCTGGGGCGCGCGTGACGGTCGTCGATGTCTCGGGAGCGATGCTTGAGCTTGATCGAGCGGTGGCACGCGAGCGTGGCATCGACCTCGAGACCGTGCAGGGCTCCATGGATGACCTCGGTGTATTTGGAGCAGACCGCTTCGACATTGTGGTGCACCCGGTAAGTACGTGCTACTTGCCCGACATCGATCGTGTCTTCGCTTCGGTGGCGCGCGTGACGCGGCCAGGGGGGATCTATGTCAGCCAGCACAAGAGTCCGACAAGCCTTCAAGCGTCGCTCGTGCCGAACCCGGCTGCGCAATACGACATTCTTCATGCGGTCCACCGCCACGAACCCCTTCCGGCGGAACCACCGGGCCGTCTCCGCGAGCCGGGCACGCAGGAATTCATTCACTCGCTCTCAGAAATCCTCGGGGGCATCTGCGGCGCCGGGTTCGTCATTGAGGACGTTCACGAGCCTGACCATGCCGACTCGCGGGCATCGGTCGGCTCCTTCGCCCACCGCGCTGCCTTCATCCCGCCCTACATTCGCATCCTCGCCCGCCGCACGGGGAATCGATCGGTGGTGACGCTCGCGTAGCGGCCTGGCAGGCAGAGGCGGGCGAGGCGGTACACTTTCGGTGCCCCGCATATCGCTTTCGGCTCTTTCCTCATGCTCCTGCTCATCGACAACTACGATTCGTTTACCTGGAACCTCGTCCAGCGGATCGGGGAGGTCGCTCCCGATCTGGCTGTCGAGGTCCACCGCAACGACGGGCTGACCTGCGACGAGATCGCAGCGAAGTCGCCTTCGCACATTGTCATCTCGCCCGGACCCTGCACGCCCGACGAAGCGGGCATCTCATGCGATGTCGTGCGACGATTCGCCGGGCGGATGCCGCTCCTTGGCGTGTGTCTCGGGCACCAGTCCATCGGGCAGGTCTTCGGCGGCACGATCGTGCGTGCCAAGCGGCTCATGCATGGCAAGGTCGACTCGATCGAGCACTCGGGGCAGGGGCTCTTCGCAGGGCTCGCGAGTCCGATCGAAGCCACCCGCTACCACAGCCTCGTGATCGATCCGCCCACCCTGCCACGCGACTTCGAGGTCGACGCCTGGTCGATGGCACCCGACGGCACACGAGAGATCATGGCGATTCGCCACGCGACGCTGCCCGTGTATGGTGTGCAGTTTCATCCGGAGAGTTTCTTGACGCCGGTGGGCCATGATTTACTGCGGGCATTTCTCGGCCGACGCAGGATCACGGCGTGATCACGCCTCGCACCCTGGTATCACGATCATGATCGAGCTTGCTGAGGCGATCGCACTCGTGGAGGCGAACGCGAGCCCGCTCCCTTCCCGACGTCAGCGGCTCCTCGATGCGTGTGGCCGCAGGCTTGCCGAGCCGATCGTGGCCGACGTCGATTCGCCTCCATGGGACAGGGCCATGATGGATGGCTTTGCTGTCCAGGATGCGGACTTCGGAGAGGGCCACCCCGAAGTCGTCGAACTCGATGTGGTGGTGGACCTCGCTGCCGGCGACGTGACGACGGCCCCGATTCGACCAGGAGCCTGTGCCCGGATCATGACGGGAGCACCGCTTCCGCCGGGGGCGGACGCGGTCGTGCCTATTGAACGCGCGGTAGACGGCACGGCGCAGCACCACGCTGGCTCACGCGTGCGGCTGCGTGAGGAACGCTACCGCCCAGGACAGCATGTCGCCCGGCAGGGTGCGGCCTTTCGTCGCGGTGCCGTCGTACTCCCTTCCGGCAGCTACCTCGAAGCGGCAGCAGTCGGCCTGGCCGCCGAGGCGGGAGCGATGCACGTCGTGGCCGAGCCACGAGTTCGCGTGGCGATCCTCTCAACAGGAAGTGAAATCGTTGCCTGGGAGGCAGTGCCCGCATTCGGACAGACGCGAAATTCGAACGCGGCCATGCTTGCCGCGGCCGCGTCGCTCCTGGGGGCTGAGGCCATTGGCATGGGGATTGCCGCCGACCGACCAGAGGCCATCAGGGCCGCTGTCGCGCAGGGTTTGGCTGCGGATGTGCTCGTGGTTTCCGGCGGCGTGTCGACAGGCGATCTCGACCTCGTGCCGGCCGCGTTCGCTGCCTGCGGCGCGCAGCAGGTGTTCCACAAGGTCCGTCTCAAGCCCGGCAAGCCAGTGTGGTTTGGCATCCTGCGAAGGGCTGCTGCACCTCCTACGCTCGTCTTTGGCCTCCCCGGCAATCCGGCGAGCAGCCTGGTGTGCTTCGAGCTGTTTGTGAGGCCGGCCATCCGGATCTTGGCAGGGAGCCCGCGGGACTCATGGCATCTGCCCCGCAGCCGCGCCGTGCTGGTGGCAGCGGCGAAGGGGGCAGACGATCGACCGGTGTTTCTCCCGTGTCGGCTTCGGATGGGCACAGGTGCCTTCGAAGCGGAGCCGCTGCCTTGGACAGGCTCGTCAGACCTGCTGGGACTGGCCGCCGGCTCGACGATTCCCGGTGCTCTCCCTGGACTCATCTCACTTCCGGCCGGAAGCTGCCGCTACGAGGCGGGCACTGAGGTGGAGGTTGTTCTTCGTGGCTGACGTTCAGCCGTCAGCCACCAGCCCGAGGACGCGGAGCTTGGCGAGGCACTCGTCCCGCTCGCGGCACCGCTCGAGGCCTTGCCACGACGGATCCTGAACATGCAGAAACGCATCCTCGGAGGCTGGCATGCCCATGCCCGTGGCGGCCAATCGCCGGATCACGCCGCGGTCGAGCCGCGTGAGCCGCATCGCCTCCATGCGGTAGTCGACGAAGGCTTCCCAGACGAGTGGAAAGAGTGGTGCGACGATCTGCTGCCCGATCGTCTCGGCGTAGCGCCGGATCTCGAGTTGTGCGTGGGCATCCATGCGCAGCGCGAGAAAGTGAAGGAGGTTGTGGAGGTCGATTTTCCAATAGGCCTCGGTGTATGTGGAGAGTGGCAGGTCCTTGCGGGCCTGCTCGCGGGCGATGCCCGCTTCGAGCCGGCTTTCATAGACACGCCGAGCCATGGCCTGAAGCTCGTGTTCGGCCTCGGTGTAGTGCTGCCCGGTATCAGCCGGCATGAGATCGTCTGAACCCTGTCGGTTGGACGCTGCCTGGGTTCGCCACTGGTCATCCGCGGTGCCCTGCATGGCGTCGATCGCCAGCGAGTAGCGTGTGGAGTATTCGTTGACGCTCGCGGTGCGGTGGCGGATCCACTGCCGCCAGCAGTCCATCGGCACGCGAACGACGAACTTCAGTTCCGCCATCTCGAACGGTGTCGTGTGGGCGTGGCGAAGGAGGTAGCGGATGAGTTGGCGGTCGTCGCTGACCTTTCGTGTGCCCGCCCCGTAGCTGACACGCGCCGCCTGCACCACACTGCCGTCATCTCCCATACAGTCGACGAGGGCCACGAAGCCGTCATCGAGAACGGGAAGCTTCTTCCAGCGAAGGGACTCGAGAAGGGTGCCGCGATCAGCAGTCGCAGGGGCGTTGGGAGCATTCATGCCGGTTATGGTCCTTATGGGTTGAGGACTCCGCCGCACGAAGCGGTGGTTGCCGTTCATGGCAAACCTCGGCTTTGCCATCGGACGGCCAAGTGGAAAAAGGCCAAGGAGGGCTTATTCCACGGAGAGTCAGAAGCCCCACAGGATGCGGCACATCCGACGGCCGGTCAATCCTTGGCCAGCAACTCTTGAAGCAGCGTGGCCAATTGACGTGCGTCGTCGGAATCGCGGACCTGCTTGATCCGCGACGCGGGGACGCCCAGCTTGCCGAGCGATGTGGCAATGGTCTCCCAGAGCTTGGCCCGCTTCTTGCCCTCGGCCAGGTAGAGATCGGTCACCTGCTCCCCGACCCGCTGCAAGAGCACCGTGTCGATGTTTTCGTAGTACCGCTTGACGATCGACTGCTGGTGCTTCGTCAATTGGGCCATGGCAGGGCACCCTCTGCGGAGGAGGCGGGCTATGTCTGCGGGGCGACTCTCGGATCGCCCCGGGGCGAGTGGCGGGATGCCACTCTCGTGGCTACAGTATCGACCGAGAGAACGCCCCTGGTCGAGAGAAATCCATGCCCACGATCACGTTCACGAAAGAAAAGAAGGAAATTCAGGTTCCAGCCGGTGCCAACCTGCGAGCGGAGGCCTTGCGGGCCGGGGTGCAGCTTTATCCCGGGGTCCACCAAGTCCTCAACTGCCATGGGTTTGGTTCATGTGGGAGCTGCCGTGTCCTCATCACGAAGGGCATGGAGAACACCGAGAGCAAGGGCCTCGTGGAGTCTGCCCGCCTGGCAGTGTCGCTGGCCTACATCGGCAACGAGAAAAATATGCGGCTGGCCTGCTGCACAACGGTCAACGGGGATATCGCCGTCGAAACGACCCCCCCCATGAATCTGTTCGGCGAGAACTTCTTTAGTTGACGCACGGCCATCCATGGCCCGTGCGTCAACGCTCGGCGACGGCAAGCCGAGGTTGCCGTCGCCTCGCAACGTCCGGCCTCCAGCCGGCCAGGCGTAGGCGACAGTGCGACGATATGGCCCGTGCGTCAACGCTCGGCAAGGGCCAGCCGAGGTTGCCGTCGCCTCGCCAACGGCCCCAGATGGACTGGAGAGCCCGTACGGCGTGTGGCGACATTCGGGCGCGCGGCACGGCTTGCGGGCCGATGGGTGTCATCGTCTGCCGGGTCGTGTAGGCTCACCAGTCGTGAAAGAAGTCATTGCCATCGTGAAGCCATTTCTCGCTGAGCGGGTGCTCGAGGCGCTCAAGCTGGCGCCGCTCGAGGCCTGCACCGTTCGGGAAGTGAAGGGCTACGGCCGCCAGAAGAGCTACCTCGACCAGTACCGCGACAGCGAGTATTCGCTCGCCTTTCTTCCGAAGGTCGAAATCCAGCTCTGGGTGGACGATGCCCGCGTGGCCGAGGTGGTCGAGCGAATTACAGCCGCCGCCCGCACCGGTCGGATGGGCGATGGGAAGATTTTCGTGCTACCGGCCGGTGAGTACGTCCCCGCAGATACTGGCGTCTAGGTCGCTGACGGGGCAGGCCCGGGCTTTGCCGTCGGTCGGCCTCTGGAAAAAACGGGAATGGACGGCTTTTTGCGCGGGCAGTTAGACTCTCGGGTCGCCACCTGGCCATTAGAGTCCACCCAACCCGCAAGGTTTGTCATGCCGCTTGTCTCGAGGACGTTCCAGATTGCCATCCGCACTACGCTGGTTCTCGCCGCGGTCATCGCCGCCCTTGTGGGCCGGCCCGCAGCGGCCCAGCTGGAATCGATCGCCGCGGATCCGCTCGGGGATCGCCCTCCGTTCACGGCTGTCGGGGATACCCAGGTCGCCACGCAGGCTGCCGAGCTGAAAGAGGCGCTTGGGCCACTTCGGCAATTGCTCACCCGGAGCCGCAGTGGTGCCGGCTGGCGGAAGTATCTCGACTGGAATGAGCTTGAGCGGCAGGCCGCTTCTGGAACGAACGCCGACGTCGATACGCTCGCGCGACTTTACCGCCGCCTCGACTCCGGTGAGAATAGCCTGGAGATGCCGCAGTTCGCCGCGGTACGACGAGCAGTGGGTGGCTATCTCGAGGCAGTCGGGACCGCCCGCAATCCAGACGCGGCCAAGGTCTACGGCCAACGGCTCGACCGACTCGCTGCCGCGATCGCTGAGGCGAAAGCCGCGGGCACGCCCCAGCCGCTCGACATGGTCGGTCCGACCCTCGCGCGTCTCGCCGAATCGGGCCAGGCGCCAAAGGTGGTCTCTCGCCTTCGGCAGGCCCTCGGGATGCCAAACCTCCTTCTGGAAGTCGATGAGGCTCTCCTCAGCAGGGCGGTCAACCGGGTGGTCGACGAAACGATGCCTGTAAACGAAGTGATTCTTGGCACGAGAATCCGTGGTACCGGGCACACATCCGGTTTCGTGCTGCTCGAATTCCAGCCCTCCGAGAAGAGGGCCGTGATCGATCTTTTGCTCACAGCGACGAATCACTCGCAGACCCACGGCACAAAAGGACCGGTTACGGTGCACACGCTCGGCACTGCCACGGTCGATGCCCGGAAGCGGGTCTTCATCGATGCCGCGGCGGTCACGTCAGCTCCCGTCGAAGCGAATGTCTCGATCTCGACCAAGACCGCGGGCATCGCTGTGAACAAGAGGTGCGGCCAGAATCTGATTCGGAAGATTGCGAGCCGCAAGGTTGCTCAGATGCAGCCACAGGCACGGGCCATTTCCCAGCAGCGGGCTCGGGAACGCGTGCGGAGCCAGTTCGAGACCCAAACGGCCGACGTGCTCAGGCGGGCTGCCAGTGACTACCAGACCAAGTTCCGCAACCGGCTCCTTGAGCGCGGCTGGTATCCCGAGATGCTGCGGATCAATTCAGACGATCAGCGGATCCTCGCGACGGCTCGGAAGGCCTTGCCAGACCAGGTGGCCGCGTTCACCAAGCCCCCCGCCGTGGCCTCGGCTGCGGTGCTATCGGGCCGAATCCACCAGTCTTTCTTCAATAACCTCACCGAGCAAGAACTGGCTGGCAGAACGCTCACCAAGGAAGAGCTCGAGAGTCAGATGCAGAAGGCCGGCCGGAAGATGCCCGAGTCGCTCGAGAGCGATGCGGATCAGCCACCGTGGTCGATCACGTTCGCCAAGCGAAAGCCGGTGGAGCTCTTGGTGGGCGATGACACCGTCAAGCTGACGATCCGCGGCAGCCGCTACACCTCAGGCGATCGCGAGTTTGACGCGATGGACGTGTGGGCGATGTACAAGGTCGAATCGGACTCGGGGAAATTCCGCCTCGTCCGCGATGGCGATGTGCAGATCTACCCGCCCAATTTTGTTCCCGGCGGCGGCAAAAAACTTTCGGTCCAGGAGACATCGTTGCGGGGAATTCTCCAGAAGCGATTCAACAAGGTGTTCGACGAAGTGATCGAGCTCAAGCCGGTCGATCTGCCTGGTGAGCTCAAGCCGCTCGGGCCACTCCCCATGGAGCAGCTCGTCGCCCGCAAGGATGGCTGGATCGCGGCCGGCTGGCGGCAGCCCGACGCCGTGGCGGCACCGGCCGTCACGCTCGTACACAGCCAGCCATGACGCCGAGCGATCTGCGCCGAGCGATCGACGCAGCCCTGGCCGGCGAGTGGGATGAGGCCCACGAGATCGTGCAGACCGACGAGACTGATCCGGCAGCCTGCTGGATCCACGCCGTGCTTCACAAGATTGAGGGCGACCCAGGCAACGCCCGCTACTGGTATGGCAAGGCAGGGCGGCTCGACCGCGTGAACGCCGAGCCGAGCGATGAGCTCCGGGCTATCCGCGAGTCGTTGCCAGCGTGAGCGGTCAGTCGGGCTTCGGAATGACGGGTTCGAAGGGACGGACCCAGATGTTTCGGAACTGCACCGGGCTGCCGTGGTCTTGGAGCGAGATCGGCAGCGCGTCGGCATGCGGCTCGTACCCTGGCGGCACATGCCACTGCGTGCTGCCTTTGATCACGGTATCGGAGTGAATGGCCACTCCGTTGTGGATCACGCTCACGCGGGCCGGCTTTTCGACGAGGCCGTCAGAATCGAATCGGGGCCGCTTGAAAAGAATGTCGTACGTCTGCCATTCACCTGGGCGACGGCAAGCATTCACGGCCGGTGGCTGCTGCTTGTAGAGGGCGCCACATTGGCCATCGGGATAGGTGAGCGGGCCGTTGGATCCATCCTCGTAGGAATCGAGAACCTGGATTTCATAGAGCCCCATCAGGAAGACGCCCGAGTTTCCCCGGTCCTGTCCTTTTCCCTTGGGCGGCGCTGGCATCCGAAATTCAACATGAACGTGGCAGTCTCCAAAACATTGCTTAGTCACGACTGACCCCTTGCCAACGGTGACCACGCCGTCCGCGACCTTCCAGCGGTCAGCATTGTTCCAGGCGACCATGTCGTGGCCATCGAAAAGCACAATCGCATCCGACGGAATCGCCGCTGGCTCGCCCGGTGGAGGACCCGGATCGACCACCTTTGGCCTCGGCCATTCGATGGGCATCCGCCATTCCTGTGAGCCTGCGTGCCTTCGGCCGCGCAACTGCAGCCGTCGGTCACGAAGCGACGCCGTGATGAGCCGTGCCTTGGCTTCGGCGTCGCCCACGGCGAGCTTGCCCTTGATGCCCGGCCGACGGTGTCCTGCGGCTGCAACGTAGGCGTCGCGGAGGATCTCCATGCGCTTCGTGACATCCGGCACATAGGCCGCAAGCTGGTCGGGGAGATCGGTCGCCGTGGCCAACTCGTGATCACCGAGGCCGTCGATGATGGCTCGCGTGATCGCCAGATGGCCATCGGCTCCTGGATGCACGGCATCAGCGGCGAAGGCGAAATTCGGTTCAGCCTTCCGCCGCTCTGCGAGCGACTGCTTCATGGCCCCATGAACATCGATCACAAGCCAGCCGACTGACCGCTTCGAGAGGAGCCAATCGGCGTAGGCCGCAAGCACAGCGTCATAGTCAGTGTCTCCAGCTGGCCCCTTCGTGCCCGGTGGGCCGCCGTAGACCGGTGGCGTGAGGTGGATGATCGTGGCGTTGGCTTTTTCAGCGGCAGTGTGGAGCCGCTCGTTACCGCCCTTGAAAGCCTCGAATCGATTGTCATCGAGTGGCTGATAGATGCCGCAGTTCATGCCGTAGCACGTCAGAATGACATCCGGCCTCACAAGCCTGAGCACACGTTCAAGTCGCTCATGCAGGTCGGGCCGCGGAAACCTCCCGCCGGCATGACCTTCCTCAGAAAGCCCCGAGACAGTCTCACTCGGTAGGCCGCAGTTGATCACCTCGGCATCGAAACCCTCTCGCTCCATCCAGGCGGCGAGGTTGGCAACCCAGCCGCCGGCATGCGTAATCGAGTCACCGAGCACGAGCACCCGCTTGGCCGAGGCGAGCGTTTGACGGGCCGTCGGGACTTCAGCCGCCGCGGTCGCGAGCATCCCAAAAAAGAAGCCGAAAGCAGAAAGCCGCAAGCTGGCTGATGCGACACGAAACATTACTGCTGGGGCAGTGTTGCCCCCTCCCGGATGGCAAAGAGGTGGCTTTTGTTGGCAATGTAGAGCGTGTCCCCGACGGCGATCGGTGTGGAATAGACACTGTTGCCCATGTTGATCTCGCCGAGGATTTTCATTTCAGGAGCGATCTCAAAAATCGTGATGTCGCCGTCCTCATCGCCGATGTAGACCTTCCCGTCGGCGATGAGCGGCGAGCCCCAGGAAGCGGCGAGCATGTCGTACGTCCAGTGTGGCTTGCCCGTCTGCACGTCGAGGCAGTGGAACAGGCCGCTGAAATCGGCCACAAACAGAAGACCATTCTGGATCGCCACCGTGCCACAGGTGCGGTGCATCGTTTCCTCGAACGCGAGTTTGCCGTTACCGTCGGCGTCAAGGCCGGGATAGTGCCAGACCGCGGCCGAATTCGGGTTTGGCCTGGCCACCTCCCCATGTTCCTCGATGACTGCCTGGTTGCGGCGGTGGGGAAGCGGAGTCTTCGGATCTGTCAGGCTTACGGCGATTTCGCTCGAGATGTCTCCTCGCTTGGTCGGATCAATGCACCAGAGGTGACCTCCTCCTTCGCCATGCTCCGGATCTTCGCCGACCGCGATGTAGACGAGGCCTTCATGGACGACCGGGGTGCCAATAATGTGGTTGCGGTCGGCGCGGCCACCGAGCGAATACTTCGACCCTTTGGGGTTACAGTCGAATTTCCAAAGCAGTTTGGCTTGCCCGTTCTCGCCGCGGGCGTCAAACGAGTACACCCAGCCGTCGCCACCACCGAAAATCGCCTGCGGAACACCACTGATCTCGGCGAATGCCGGGCTCGACCACTGGCCGTGGAGGATGTTGGCCCCCGGCGATCCGTCGGCCCAGAGAAGTTTTCCATCGCGCCTGTCGACGCAGAGAAAACTCGGTGCTTCGGTGTTGGGGAGGTTGATGTGTCCCTCGTCGACGCCGTTGCCGGTGATCACAAAGAGCCAGTCACCGTGGCTCGTCACGCTGCAGGAGCACATGTTGTGCTGTGAGACACCGAGCTGCTTCATCATGTCGAGCGTCCAGACCACGTCGGCCTCGTCGTCGGCCATGACCTTTTCGTCGGTGAAAGGGCCGTCATTCTCGCCGTCTCGAAAACCTTCGGTGTCGAGGCACTTCACCTCACCGCGGCTGGTGACATACCAGAGCCTGTCTCCCTCGACGAGCGGCGCACAGCAGATCCCTTGGAGCGGCCAGTCATGAACGCGGCCCGTGGGAAGCTTTTCGCTCGAGTCCTGCCAGAGGAACGAGCCATCCTTCACATCAAAGGCTAGGAGGCAGCCGAGGTCTGTCGCGGGTGGATAACGCTTGAGCCAGCCTCTGCCATTGTTGCTGCCGACGTAGACCTTTCCTCCCGCCACGACGGGATTCCCGTAGGACTGGCTTCCGAGGGCTGCAACCCAGACCACGTTCTTACTCGTGTCGGGTTTCCAGTCGCCCGTGTTTGGATCAAACTCGCCAGGCTCCCATTCGACCGGGAGATTTGTTGCATCTGACGTGTTGTTGCGGCTCGGTGAGCCGCCCCACTGGTTCCATTCGGCAGCCGTCACAAGTGCAAGCGGGGAGGCAGCGAAGAGCACGAGGACGGACACGAGCGATCGAAGAATCATGGCACAGCCTCAACGGAAACGTTGTCGATGAATATCTCGGAATCCTTGGAATTGCCAAAGAACCCTGGGCTTCCCCGGACGTTGCCGTCCTTGTGGACCGCTTCGATGGTCCAGGCTTTGGGCTCGGGCTCACCGCGGCGCCAGACCTTGCCACACAGGACCGCGTCGGTGCCCTGTGTGCGGGCTTCGAACCGCATCGTGTACCAGCGGCCGGCTTCCCACGGAAACGGAATCGTTTTCGAGAAATGCGTGGCTACCTGCGGCGGCCAGGAGCGGAGTTGGAGTTGCTGTGCGGCTCCCATCATGTCGAGGGTGTACCGCTGGGCGATCAGGCCCATGTCGGGCATGCGGGCTTTTTCGAGCGCGGCGGCCGTGCCAAAAGCTTTGGCAAACGCGTCGGCATCGCTGGCCGTCGTTGGGGTCGCCGGATCACCAGGGGCACCAACGCCACTTTCGGCAGCGCGGAGGTCGGCCTGAATCGTGTAGTCATGGAGGCTGATCGGCCCGATCCAGCCTTGGCTCCGCGTGCCCTTCGGGATCGTCGTCACTTTGACAAGGCATTTGGAACCATCAACCTCCCGCACGATGTGGCGATGCCGCATGCCGATCCAGGGAAGCGGTGGTTCACCCCGCGGCGGTCCACCCTTCGGGTTGGGGCCAAGCGAAATGTCTTCAAAGTCAAAACGCCATGGGAGGGGAGGCATCGAGCGAATTCTCGCCTGGCCCTCGAGGTTGCCGACTTTCGCGGTGACGATGGCCCCGGCATGTGCATCCACTGGCGCCGTGTACTTCCCGCTCGACGAAACTTTTCCCGCCGTCGTGCTGAACGTCGCTGGCGATTCCTTCACAAACCGTCCTTCGGCGTCGTAGAGCCGCACGTGGAGTGGGAGCGTTTCTCCGGCGGCGATCTGCGCCTCCGCAGGCACGATCTGCACCACCCAGGCGGAGGTGGGCTCGCCGGCGGAGGCCCCGCGTGTCCTCGCAGAAACCGACTCGGCGCGTGTTGGCGCCTGTGGGGCTTGAGCCGCGGGCAACGGCGGCATGGCGGCGGCTGCCTGATCGCCGATGCAGTAAACCCGCGCCCCCGTCACGAGGTAGAGGAGGCCATCGGCGGCAATCGGCGACGCGGTAATCTCGTCTTCTTCATCGAGCCGCATGCGATGGACGAACTTGAAACCGTCTGCGGTCGGCTCGATCACATGAAAACCGCTCGTCGAGCAGATGTAGAGTTTTCCATTGGCCACGAGCGCACTCCCTCGCACGATCGTGCCGAGGAGCTTTTGAGGACGACCAATTGGCTCACCACTGTACCTGTCCAACACAAAAAGCTTGGCACCGTCTTCGGCAAAATACACGCGGTCCCCAAGCACAACCGGCATCGATCGGCCATCCATGATGCCCTTTCGCTGCCACAGGGAAGTGGTGGCCGTGATGTCACCGCTGCCCGTTGCCTTGAAGGCGGTGGCCGACCCCATTGAGGTGTTGTCGAGATTCTCTTCCGACTGCGAGATGAAAATCGTGTTGCCATCGACGAGGGGGGGAGTGTTGATGCCGCGACGGGAGAGCTTGAAGTTCCAGATCGCACGACCCGTCCGCGGCTGAAAGTTCCAGATGCTCCCATCACTCGAGCCGAAGACGAGCGCCGCCTGGCCATCGATGAGGGCCAGGGACGGCGTGCTGTAGGTCGTGTCTTCAGGCAATTCCTTCGTGCCATTCATCCAGCGGACTTTGCCCGTCGCCTTGTCGAGTCCGAGAAATCGGTGTGCCGGCCGCGCGGTGTCGCCCCAGCCGGTGACGACAGCGCTGGCGATCACGAGATCTTCAAATACCACCGGGATGTTCGTCCGCCCGCCATACGTGGAGAGAAAGCCAAACTCTTCATGGAGGCTTCGCTGCCATTTTGTTTTTCCTGTCGCGGCATCGATCGCCGTGAAGACTCCGCAGACCCCGTGGGCAAAAATGGTGTTCGTTTCAGGGTCGGCCACGAGCGATGACCAGCCAACTCGCTCGGCCGGAACGTCGGAGAGATAGACGTTGAAGATGTTTTCCCAGAGTTTCTTGCCGGTGCGAGCATCGAGGCAGATCACCTTCTCGGCTTCCGCTGCCGTGTCGGGAGCATGCCGCACGAGCGTGTACAGCCGACCGCCCAGGATCACTGGCGTTGAGATTCCCCCCTCGTCATGCTTCCAGACAACGTTTTCGCCCGTCTCGGGATCAAACGACGTGACGAGCGGCGGCCCGTCGTAGTGCCGATCCTCCATCGGCCCCCGCCAGTCGGGCCAGTCGCTGGCAGCAGCGATCGCTGACGCGAACGAAACGAAGCACACCAACGATAATTTCGCAACAAAGCGGACAGCCATGCTCACTCCCATATCCCTTCCTTCTTCAGGTCCGCGGGTAGCTTCGGATCAACGATGCCGAGCGAGCCTTTTCCGTCGATTGTCAGCCGATGTTCCACGTCCTCGATAATAGATGCCTCATCGGCCTCCCACCATCGCCGCCGCTCGGCTGCAGTTGCTGGAGGGGCGAACGGCCGCACGAGCCTCATGCCGACACCGAGTGTCACTTCCTCCGTATACCACCACGGGCTCTTCGGGCTATTCGGGTCAGTGTCCTTCCAGTCTGGATTATCACGATCACCGCCAGCGTCTCGTGATCCTCGCCGTGCGGCGCTACGACACTCAGTAGCCTCATCGAAATACGCACCACCGCGCAGCACGCGTGGGTAGAGCTGAACCGGCCACTGAATAGCTGATTCGGAAGCCACTGGTTGCGGAAGGGCCGCCGGCTTCTTGAAACCGCCTGCTACGAATTCATCCACTATCCACTCGGCGACGTTGCCGTGCATGTCATAAAGACCGAGTGCATTGGGCCGCTTTTGACCAACTGCATGGGTCGTGTCCTCAGCGTTGTCGGTGAACCATGCCACATCGTTGAGGGCGTCGGCATCACCGCATGAGTAGGGGGTGTCGGTACCTGCCCGGCAGGCATATTCCCACTCGCTCTCGGCCGGGATGCGATAGAACCGGCCGGTCAGGCCGCTGAGCCACTTCGTGTACTGACGAGCCGCGAACTGGGTCATCGTCACGGCTGGAAGTCTCAAATCTTCACCGTTCTGAAACGTGAGCTCGGGCGCATAGAGATTCGACGGCGCCGTCACGGCATCTGTCTCGTTTGTCGAATCAAGGGAGCGTATTGCTTCGCTCTTCATAACGGCAAAAAGCTCGGTGAAAGCCATGTACTGCTTGTATTCCGACCAAGTCACCTCGTGCTGGCCCATCCAGAAGGGCTCCACCGTCACCTCAAACGTGGGACCTTCGTCGTCGGTGCGGCCCTCCTCATCCTCCGGGCTCCCCATCCGGAATGTGCCGCCGGGCACCGGAATCATCAGGAACGAGACATCCGACCCCGGAATCGTCTCGTCGTAGGGCACCATCCAGCCGCCGGTCACCTTAACGAACGGTCCGTCACCCTGCGGCTTGGCTTCGCCCGCCACAAATCCCAGATTAGATTCGGCCGCCGAGACGAATGCCGCACACGCCATGAGTACCGCGCATCCGATCCAAGTGGCTCGTATTTGGAGTGGCACGGCGTTCATTCCCAGATCCCTTCCTTCTTGAGGTCGGCTGGCAGCTTGGTGTCCACGATGCCACGGGTCGCACGGCCTTCGTCGAGGCGATTGGCCACATCGTCCTTGATGGATTGTTCGTCGGCCTCCCACCATCGGCTTCGTTCCGCAGCATCAGCAGGTACGCTGAACGGCCGCACGATTCTCATGCCCACGCCGAGCGTCGGTTCTTCCGTGTACCACCAGGGGCTCTTGGGGATGTTCGGATCGACATCCTTCCAATCGGGGTCTTTCGTGTCCCCGCCGGCGTCGCGTGATCCTTTGCGACTGGCGCTGCGGCACTCGGTGGCCTCGTCGTAGTAGGCGCCACCTCGGAGTGCCCGAGGATAGAGCTGCACGGGCCACTGAATCGCCGCGGCAGTGGCCACGGGCTGTGGAAGAGCGGCAGGCTGGGCGTAGCCGCCGGCCACCAATTCATCCACGACCCACTCTGCCACGTTGCCATGCATGTCGTGAAGGCCGAACGAATTGGACTTCTTTTGGCCAACGGGATGCGTGGTGTCGTCGGCGTTCTCAGCAAACCACGCGACGTCCTCGAGGGCCTCGGGTTTGCCACTGCCGCACGAGAACGGCGTCTCCGTGCCCGCGCGGCAGGCATATTCCCACTCGCTCTCAGCTGGAAGTCGATAGAACCGGCCGGAGAGACCGCTGAGCCACTTCGTGTATTGACGTGCGGCAAACTGCGTCATCGTGACGGCTGGCAACTCCGGTTCCTCACCGTTGGTGAAGGTCATGGACGGGTCGTACAACTCGGTGGGCGCGGTCACGGCGTCGGCCTCGTTGGACTCGTCGACTGGCCGGATGTTGGCTCCTTGCATGGCCAGAAACAGGGAGTGGGCGGCGGTATACCGCTTGTATTCGGCCCACGTGACTTCGTGTTGACCCATCCAGAAGGGCTCGACCTTGACCTCAAATGCAGGTCCCTCGTCTGCGGTCCGGCCCTCCTCGTTCTCGGGACTGCCCATTCGGAACGTGCCACCGGGCACGGGAATCATGCGAAAAGCGACATCGCCCCCAGGAATCATCTCCTCGTAGGGCACCATCCAGCCGCCCGGCACTTTCACAAACGGCCCGTCGCCACGTGGCCGAGCCTCACCGGCGACGAATCCCTGGCTGGCCGTGGTGGCCTCAGCGGCCGCGAGCGGGGCAAGCGTCAGGGCGGCCACGGCCAAGACAGCGAGTAGCCCCAAGGGAATCTGTGTGGTACGCATGGGTTCGTCCGAGCTCCTTCGAAAGGTGGGAACAGCGGGTGGGAAGCCAAGGCCGTGTCTGGGAGACACAGTGGGCGAGGCGGCACTCGTGGCCGGAAGCCGTACAGTGTACCGTGACAAATCGACCCCGCCCATGAACTGGCCAGCGGCGACCGCACCCCATGTCCACCAAGAAAAAGCCACCCCAGCCTACGGCGTCCACCCCTGGCAAGAAGGCCAAAGCTCCCGCGGGCGACAAGCCGGCCGAACGGCTCGTCGCCGAAAACCGCAAGGCTCGCCACGACTACGAAATTCTCGACACGCTCGAATGCGGGATCGCCTTGGTCGGCAGCGAGGTGAAGAGCCTCCGCGGCGGCCGCATGAGCCTGGATGAGGCCTACGGCAGGGTCGATGGCAACGAAGTCTGGCTCCTGGGCTGTGACATCCCGGAATACGAAAAGGCAAACCAGCTCAACCACAAGCCGAAACGGTCTCGCAAGCTCCTGCTCCATCGCCGCGAAATCCGCACGTTTGCCGCGCAAGCCTTCGAGAAGGGGCTCACGCTCGTGCCGCTCAAGATGTATTTCAAAGACGGCCGTGTGAAGGTGCTGCTCGGCATCGGGCGAGGCCGACAAGCCCACGACAAGCGACAGAAGCTCAAGGCCGCAACGGCCCGCCGTGAAATTGAAATCGCCCTCCGCGGGCGATCCCACGGAGGGCGATAAAAGAGTCGGGCCAGGGTGCATCCACGGAGGCAAGCACTCGGCTGCTCACGAACTCGTCACAAGCTCACCGATGGGCATATCGGTTGAGTCTTCGGGGTGCCATAGGGGCATGCCCCGCTGGATCCGTGCGGCGAGGATATCGATCTTCTGCCGCGATCCGGCCGGAGCCGTCGTGGGGATGAACTCCTCGGTCTTCACCGGCTCGAAGTTCTCGTCGTGCCCATACAACTCGATGATCTCAAACACGTTGCGAATCCGGGTCATCGCCACGAATCAACTCCTTTACCATGAAACTGTAGTCACCGACAACCAAGCGGACCGGCGGAACGCCCTGCCGGGACTGGCTGCTCGTTTTCACGAGAACACTCTGCCGCGAGCCAGTTGACGGCCGCATCCCTCGGGATACCGACTGTCGAACCGTCGCGATCGCCCGCTGACGAAGCGACCTCAAGGGCCACTGCGGGCGTTCGGTGATCATCGTGGACGAAGCCATTATGGAGCCGTCCTAACGCGAGTCAAACTTTTTTTAACAACCCTGTCGTCACGGGAAAAATCGGCATTTTCGACGATGAATGTGGTGCCGCGGCCCTGCCAAGCAGGCTTAGCAGGCTGTGGAAAAAGTCTCTCGCCGCAGGAAGTGGCGATCGCCGACCGTGGAAAACCGCGGCTTTTCCATCGGTCGGCCTACGTGGGAAAAGGCCATGGATGGCTTTTTCCACGGACAGTTAGAGGGTCCCTGAGGATGCCGGAGTGGCCGTAGCTGCCCGGGTGCTACTGCCCAGGAGGGCCTGGGGGCAGCACGATTTCGATATCGCCAGGTGGCGGCCCTGCGGGCCTCGTGGGCTTGGCCGATGGATCGAAGGCCGGCGTGTCGACGCCAGTGCGGGCCTCGAGGTCGGATGTGAGCGAGATCTTTTCACCGCCAGCAGGGCGGATTTCGAGTCGTGTCACGCCCCACTCACCGCGCGTCTTCTTGCCCTCGACCACAACGATCGCGGTGCCCTTTGACCCTGTGGCATCGAACTCGAGCGTGGCAATCCCGTCGGTTTCGTTGGCCGTGCCGCGGATCGACTGGCCGCAGGTGACCGGCTTCCCGATAGCGTCCGCGACGCGGGCGTTGGTCTTCACCTCTTCGGTTCCCTCGAGCACAAGCGGGTGCTTGGAGAGGCGGCCGCAACCAGTGGCCAGCGCCACAAGCACGGTCAGGAAAAACCACGTGGACAATGAACGTTGCATGAAAAGCCTCCGTGCGTTCAGCCTGACCGTGGCCACTCAGCCCTTGGCGTCGTGGGTCCGGCACCAAGCAATTTTCTCGGCCGTGGTCGTAGGAAGGGGCCCAGTAGGAGTGGCCTTCGCAGGCGCCGCAACCGGCTCGGGCGGTGGCGCGATGTCGGCAGCCACCGGAGGCTCAGCAGGGGCCGCAGTCACGGTCGCTGAGGCCTCGGCCTTCTTCGCACGCGCTGCCGCGAGAATGTCTGCCGTTGAAAGCTTTCCTGCGGGCTTGGCCGGTGCCGACGCCTTCCCCCGCGCGGCTGCGAGGATGTCGGCCGTTGACGGCTTCCCGCTCGCGGCAGGCTTAGGGGCTGCCTTGGCGGGGGCAGGCTTGGCTGCCGGAACTGCCGCCTTAGGCTTGCTCTCGGCAGGCTTGGGGACTGGCTTGGGAACGACCTTCAGGTAGGACGGGTCGATGTCGTACCAGCCGGTGTTGTTGTACTGGTCAAACTGCACAAGGCAGCGGCCGTTCATGTTGACCGTCTTGACCATTCCCGTCGCGGCGGCGAAACGCGCGAGCTCCGGGGCCGGCGAATCGATCACGACATATTTGTCGGTCCACTCTGACTTGAGTCGCTCGATCACGTCGAACATGGGCGGTATCGATAAGAGAGGAGCGCGGGCCGATTCCGAATAGAATGTGATCGATTGGCTGGGCCGCCGCAAGCCTCGGTCACCGACCCCTGGCCCGATCGCCAGGCGGGGCCAGCGGAAGGTGGCGAAGGCCAGCCGGGCCAACCAGATAGCTCCAGCAGACGGTGGTCGGCGGTGTCAGTGGCTCGGTCACAGCCTTGAGCACGATCAATCTCCCGCCAGGCTCGCGATAGGTCGATCCAAGCCAGCCCACCAGCCCGCTGAGCCTACAGGCTGCCTCAAAACGAAGGCTCTCGGGCTCGTCGGGGTGGATGGTCACGCAAAGCGAGAAGTGGGAGCGCCCGGCTAAGCCTAGGCCGAGGAGCGCCGGCCCTCCGGCAGCCTCCACGAGCGACACCTCGGTGAGCACAGGCGACGCTGGCCAGCAGGGATCTGGGTTCAGTTCCGTTGTTCCCTCGACGGATTGCCACAAACCGCCATCGGCAGTCGAAATCTCGTGCCTCCAGCGGTCGCCGGCCCGGGTATAGGCCACGATGGTCGGACCGGACGCAAGCCGGATGGCTGGGATCGATGAGGGTGATCCCTCGCCGTGATGCATCGTGTCTTGGGAAGGCAGACTGAGAAATGGGGGGAATGGTCCGAGGCCGGAACAGGCATTGGCCCACAGCCCGCTAGCATAGTCGATGGCTTTCCGTCGGTGGCCCTGGAGTCGGTGATGGAACCGTATCGTTCGCTCCGCTGGCCGATCCTGCTGGGCATCGCGCTTATCGGCTCACTTGTCACCCTCACAGTGGGCTGGGTGCTTGTCAGTATCGCCGCTGCGCTCGGGTCGCGAAACGCCGCCTTCTATTGGGCCGCGCTCGGCGTCGGGGTCGCGCTTTTGGTCGCCGTGCTCGCCGGGGTGATCGTCTATCTGGCGTTGACGGTGAAGGCGATTGCGCTGTCGCAGAGGCAAAGCAATTTCATCGACAGCGTGACCCACGAGCTCAAGAGCCCGCTCGCCTCGCTGAAGCTCTACCTCCAGACGCTCGCGAGGCATCCCGTGCCAGCCGAGAAGCAGGCTGACTTTCACCGCTTCATGCTTCAAGACGTGGAGCGGCTTGACGGCCTCATTGATCATCTCCTTGACGCTGCCCGCACCCTCCATCGAAGGCCAAGGGGCGCTGAGAAGGTGACAGCGCTCGCACCGGTGCTCGAGCAGGTGCGAGCGGCTGTCCTGCACCGGTATGGTTTGCCAGATGACGCAGTGCGGCTGGTGTGCGAGCCTGGCATCGCCGTGCGAGGTCCCGAGACAGATGTGGAGATTGTGGTTCGAAACCTCCTCGACAATGCCGTGAAGTATTCTCTTCCAGAACCAATTGTGGAAGTGACGGCATCGGTGGGCCGAGGTCGTGTGAAGATTCGAGTTGCCGACAATGGACCGGGTATCCCCCTCGCCCAGCGGCATGCAGTGTTTCGACGTTTCGTGCGGCTTGGCAGTGAACTCGAGAGGAGTCGTCCCGGCACGGGCCTCGGGCTCTTTCTGGTGCGGTCGCTGGTGCGTCAGATGCGAGGCAAGGTGACGGCGAAGGGGAGGCTCACCCAAAAGGGGAGTATTTTCGAGGTCGACCTGCCGGCGGCTGGGTGATGACAGCCCCTTTTTCTCCGTCGCCGGGCCGCCATAATCGCGGCCATGAAACCAACTCCTGCTTCGCCGTGTCTCCCCGACCGCATCCCCGTCCGCCGAGTCCTCGTCAGCGTCTTTGATAAGACGGGCCTCGAAGGGCTTGCCAGCGGGCTCGCGGCTGCGGGTGTCGAGGTCGTGAGCACGGGTGGTACGGCTAGGGCTCTGGCGAGCTTCGGCTTGGCCGTCACCGACATTTCGGCTGTGACCGGTTTTCCCGAAGTGCTTGACGGTCGCGTCAAGACGCTCCACCCCCATGTCTTTGGAGGC
Source organism: Planctomycetota bacterium (assembly GCA_031403195.1). GTDB lineage: Bacteria > Planctomycetota > Planctomycetia > Pirellulales > UBA1268 > QWPN01. The sequence continues at coordinate 23,096 of JANNSZ010000095.1, forward strand.
ATTCTTGCCCGCGGTGATCGGGCCGATGACCTGGCTGTCCTTGCGGAGCACGGCATCAGTCGCTTCGAGGCGGTGGTCGTCAACCTCTATGCCTTCGAGGAGGCGATCGCTCGGCCTGACTGCCAGCCCCACGAGGCCATCGAGCTGATCGACATCGGCGGCCCGAGCCTCGTCCGCGCCGCAGCAAAAAACCATGCCTTCTCTGCGATCGTGACCGGGCCCGAGCAATACGATGATTTTGTCGCGGCGATCCGCGAAGGAGGCACGACGCTGGCGGAGCGAAAACTTCTTGCCGCCCGCGCCTTCGAGCGAACGGCTGCCTACGACGCGGTGATCGCTCGCTGGATGGCTCGCCACGCTGGCCTCATGGCAGCGCAGGAAAGTCCGGTGGCACCTGGAGGTGGTGGTCCCGGTGATGACCCACCGCTCCCAGCGCGGATGACGATTGAGATCGAGCAGCGGCTTCCGCTTCGGTACGGCGAGAACCCACACCAGTCGGCGGCCCTCTTTGCCCCGCTGGGAACCCACCGCGGCCTAGCTGGTTTGCGGCAGCTTGCCGGCAAGGAGCTCTCCTACAACAACCTGCTTGACTTGGACGCAGCGACCCGCCTGGCGGGTCTGCTTCAGGATCCCGGCGCCGTCGTCGTCAAGCACACGAACCCCTGCGGTGCTGCCGCCGCCGCCACGGTCTCGGAGGCGTTGGCCGCGGCCATGGCGGCCGATCCGACGAGCGCGTTTGGGTCGATCGTGGCGGTCAATCGCACGTTTGATCTGGCATGCGCTGAGGTGCTGACAGCCCCTGGGCTCTTCGTGGAGGTGATCGCAGCACCGGCATTTGATTCGGCGGCGGTGGCCCTCTTGACGACCAAGCCGACGTGGAAGGCCAGCGTGCGGCTTGTGGAAATGCCGGCGGGCGATCCCTGGGAATCAACCGCGGGGCTCGAGCTTCGAAGCGTGGCCGGTGCATTCCTCGCCCAGCGGCCTGACGAACGCTGTGACGATCCTGCGAGCTGGCGGGTGGTCACGAAGACACCGCCCGCGGCGGACCTCACTCCGGCCCTCGATTTCGCCTTCACGGTCGTACGTCGGCTGACGAGCAATGCGATTGCCGTGTGCCAAGGAACAAACCTCGTGGGCGCTGGCACCGGCCAGACGAGCCGCGTTGATGCAGTACGACTTGCCCTCGAAAAGGCTGGCGATCGGGCTCGCGGCGGTGTCTTGGCGTCTGATGCGTTCTTTCCGTTTCCTGACTCGATCGAGCTCATCGCGAGGGCCGGCGTCACCGCGGTCGTGCAGCCCGGCGGTTCAAAGCGGGATGGTGAAGTGATCGCTGCAGCCGATGCTGTCGGCATCCCAATGGTGTTCACGTCGCGCCGCCATTTCAGGCACTAGCTTTACGCTCGGCGGGCCATCCCTGGCCCCGGCGAGCGTTCCGGGCCTCCGCCCGGCGACCGCACATCCGGGCGTTCGTGTTTCGTGCGCGCGTGGTGGTGGGTCGCCGGAGCAGACGGGGAGCGAGCCAGCCCTGGCACGGGCGACCCCTTGCGGATGCTTCAGCGTTGACCCGCTGTGCGACGATAGAGCGGCACCAGCCTGTGCGGGTAAGATCACGGCATGACGGACATACTTGCGGAAATCGTGGCGCGGAAGCGGCGGGAGGTGGCTGTGGCCCGCGAGAGCGTGCCGCTGGCTGTGCTCGAAGCGCTGGTGCCTTCCGCGCCGCCCGTCCGGGATTTTTTTGCGGCCGTTTCGGCTGAGCCCCCGGTGCAACTCATCGCTGAGTTCAAACGGAAGAGTCCGTCAGCCGGTGAAATCCGGCCGGGTGCCACGGTCGAAGCGGTGGTGCAGGCCTATGCCGCCGCCGGTGCCGCGGCGCTTTCCATCCTCACCGATCACGCGGGCTTCGGGGGCAGTCTGGCCGACCTCAAGGTGGCGCGTGCCGCTGTTTCGCTGCCCGTGCTCAGGAAGGAGTTCGTCATCGACTTCTACCAGGTCGTCGAGGCGCGGGCCCACGGGGCTGACGCCGTTCTCTTGATCGCGGAGTGCCTCGACGACTGCCACCTGAGGAGCCTCTACCGCTCGATTCTCGATCTCGGAATGACTCCGCTGGTCGAGATTCATGACGAAGGGAACCTCTCCCGTGTCCTTGACCTTGGGGCGACGCTCGTCGGGGTCACCAACCGCAACCTCAAGACGATGACCACCAACCTCGACCACGTGCTCCGGCTCCGTGAGCGTGTGCCAGCCGACGTTGTTCTTGTGGCCGAAAGTGGGATCAAGACCCGTGCCGACGTCGAGCGACTCGAATTGGCTGGCATCGCCGCGATGCTCGTGGGCGAATCGCTGCTGAAACAGCCTGACCCCGGGGCGGCCGCAGCGTCGCTGCTCCGTCCGTAGCTTGGCCACGCTGTGACTGGACTGCGATTGGAGTGAGGGACCTCTCACGGCGCTAGCCCGGCGCGGCTACAAAGCGGTAGCCGGTGCCACGGACGGAGAGAAAGTGGACCGGTTTCGACGGGTCCGCTTCAAAATACTTGCGTAGGGCGAGCATGAAGGTGTCGACCGTCCGGGTCGCGGGGGCACGGGTGAGGCCCCAGACGTTCTGGAGGAGTTCTTCACGGGGGACGACTTTGCCCTCGTGCTCGACGAGATATCTCAAGAGCTTCATCTCGAGGTTCGTGAGTCGCACGGGCTCGCCACGGACAGACACTTCCCAGGTGTCGAAGTTCACCTCGACCGAGCCAAAGCGGTAGACCGAATCGGCATTCCGCTCGCTGCTGGCAGCCCCAGCCTGACGGCCTCGTCGTGCCAGGAGGTTGCGAACCACCGAGAGCAGCTCCTCGAGGTCAAATGGCTTCTGGAGATAGACATCGGTGCCGGCGTCGAAGCCACGTATCCGGTCTTCGACGAGCGTGCGGGCGGTGAGCATCACGACCGGGAGGTTGTTGCCTGCTTTGCGGATTGATTCGCAAACGGCATAGCCGCTCATCCCGGGAAGCATGATGTCGAGCACAACGAGATCGACAGGAGGAATCGCCGACTTGATCCGTTCGAGGGCTGCCTGACCGTCGCCCGCGACAGTCACCGCATGGCCATCGGCCTCCAGGTTGAACTTGATGCCGAAGGCAAGATGTTCCTCGTCTTCGACCACGAGGATGTTCGACATGGGAGCACCCCGAGCACAAGGCAGGACTGAGGCCAAGAAGTCTGCCGCCGCACGATGCCGCGGTCGCCGACCATGGAAAACCGCGGCTCTTCCGTCGGTCGGCCAGATAGACAAAAGCCATGGAGGGCTTTGTCCATGGAACACTCAATCCTACCGCGCGAGCACCGGACGGAAGCCCTTGCTATAGCCTCGGGCTACAAACCAGCTCCAGGCGTCCTGCACCGTGTCTTCGAGTGGCCGGAACGTGTAGCCCAACTCGTCGATCGCCCGCTGGCATGAGAAATTGTGGTGCAGCATCGACATGGCCGTCGCGGCGGAGTTGACGTCTCCTTCGCGGTGCCTGAAGACGGCGGCGAGGTCGCCCAGCCATCCGGCCAGCCGTACACATGGCCGGGGCGCAATTCCTAGTGGCGGCATCCGGCCCGCCACGCGAGCCATCACCCGCCACGCCTCGAGGTAGGTAAGGCCGTGACCACCGAGGATGTACCGCCGGCCCGTGCGTCCACTGGCCATCGCCGCGAGGATGCCCGCCGCGACATCACGGACGTCGACAAAATCATTGCCGCCCGGGGGCGCGAAGAGGCCCTTGCCGGCGCCTATCTCCAAGAGCATCCGTCCACTCGACGGCTTCCAGTCCCATGGGCCGAGCATGTAGACGGGATTGACGACCACCGCGTCGAGGCCACGGTCAACTTCCTCCATGACAACCGCTTCGGCATCCCGCTTGGTGACCACATAGGGGCACTCCGGCATCACTCCCGGCGGCGTCTCTTCGTCGGCCGTTTTTCCATCCCGCCGCAGGCCAATCGCATCGACGCTCGACACGTGGACAAGTCTCGCCCCGACGCGCCGCGCGGCACGGGCAACCCGCCGTGTGCCCGCGACATTCGCCTCCCGCATCTCGTTGCCGTGACGCCAACCGCAGTGCACGAAAGCCGCAGCATGAACGACGGCCGAGACGCCGTCGAGCGCACGGGCGAGCGTTCCTTCATCGGCGAGGCAGCCGAAGAACCGCTCCACGGCAAGGCCAGCGAGCGCCGCCTCTGCGACCGGGCTTTCCGATCGCACGAGTACCCGCACGCTGACTCCACGGGCGAGGAGCTGGCGAACCACGTTGTTCCCGACGAGGCCCGATGCCCCTGTGACGAGGCAGACGCCAGGATTCTCAAAGTGCCGAGGCGCGATCATAGGACAGACTCACATCTCCAGACGGCAGAAAATGACGTCGGGTCGATCGATCCATCGCACGAACCCGCTAATGACTGTATCTCGGATGGGGGGCGGGTCGACTTTGAGCGGGTGGACGATTTGTCCGAAGTTGACGAACGTATGGGCGGCGCACGAAGATCGGCCGACCGGCATGGCGATTCAAAGCCTGGCGGTAGGTGGCAGGGGGCCTCAGGCGGGCCTTCGCTGCGGTTGGAGCGGTTTCGGGACGCCGGGTTGAGACCGTTCAGAAGGAGCGATGCACGTGGCGAATGTGGTCATCGAGGCCGTTGAGACGCGGGGCCAGCAGAAGCGGTTTCTCAACCTTCCCTGGCGAATTTACGCCGATGATTCCTGCTGGATGCCGCCGCTTCTCCACTCCCAAGAGGAGCTCCTTGGCTTTCGCCGGCACCCCTTCTACGAGAAATCCACGAGCCGTTCGTTCCTCGCACGGCGAGGAACCCGCGACGTCGGGCGGATCACGGCGATCGTCAACGCTGGCTTCATCGAGCGGTATGGGGAGCAGCGCGGCTTCTTCGGTTTTTTCGAATGTGATGACGACCCGGCTGCCTCGCAGGCTCTCTTCGGGGCCGCGCGAGACTGGCTCCACGCGGCGGGGATGACCTCGATCCGCGGCCCGGTGAACCCGTCGATGAATTACGAGTGCGGCCTGCTGATCGAAGGTTTTGAGACGCCACCCTTCTTCATGATGCCCCACAATCGGCCGTACTACGCGAGTCTCGTGGAGGACGCTGGCTTTGGGAAGATCGAAGACCTCTATGCCTTCTGGGGCAAAACTTCGATGCTCGCCGCCCTCGACTCGAAGCTGGGCGTGATGGTGCAGGGGGTCAAGGAGCGGTTTGGCGTCACGGTTCGCCACCTTGATCGCAAGCGATTTGATGACGACGTGCGGATGTTTCTCGAGGTCTACAACGCGAGCCTCAGCAGTATGTGGGGCTTCGTGCCACTCACGCCGGGTGAAGTGAGGCACATGGCCGCGAGCCTGAAGCATCTCATCGTGCCCGAGCTCGCGGTCGTTGCCGAAGTCGATGGGAAACCGATCGGCACCGTCTTTTGCCTCCTCGACTACAACCCGCGAATCAAGGCGATCAATGGGCGGCTTTTCCCATTTGGCTTCCTGCGACTCCTCTGGAACAAGCGAGGAATCAAGCGGATGCGGGCGATCAGCACGAATGTCATCCCTGAGTACCAAGCCTGGGGCGTGGGGCTCGTGCTGACTGCGGCGCTCGTGCAGCCAGCGCTCGACTGGGGCATGGAGGAGGCCGAGTTCTCCTGGGTCCTCGAGAGCAACTATCTCTCGAAACGGACGCTCGAGCGGGGCGGTGCCATCGTCACGAAGAAGTACCGGATCTATCAGGACGACCCGCCGCGGTAGCGGCAGGTCGGGCGCCTCCGCTTGCAAGACGACCCGCCAAGGGAGCGCCGTGTCGGGCGCCTCCGCTTGCAGGACGACCGGCCAAGGGAGTGAGTCAGATCACCGCCGACGGAAGCGTCGGCTGCTCGAGCGGGATGAGGTGCTGGGAACGATCGCGGTACCGCCGCCGCCCACGCCGCCCACGGCAACGCTTTCGCCCTGCCGCTGGTCGCGATCCCACTGCATCGAGCCGTAGTTGACGCCCGAAAGGTTGAAACTGCGATACGGGTTTCGAGGGCTCACGGCATGAGCCTCAGGGATAAAAACCAGCATCGCGGCCCACGCGACTGTGCAGACGATCAGCAGGCGACCGAGACGCATGGCAACCTCGTGTAATGAGTACAACACGAAGGCAAGTGTAGGCGGTGCCAGCCAAGCCGTCGTGGCCCTATCGGCCATCGCGCTTCGGGCGATACCCGACACTTTTGCGTGGTCGTGCCTGCCGGCCGCCGCGGATGTGGTCGCCACTGGTCTCTTCGGTGAAGGCGTGAGTCGCTTCGCGCCGTCTCCGGTCGAGCGCCTCCTTCGGCGGGCGGTCCGAGATGAGGCAATCGCAGCCGGAGCCGATGAGGTCCCGTCGGCCTGCCTGTTCGAGCGCTTTACGCACCTCGAACCAGTTCTCAGGCTTGAAGAACTGGAGCAGCGCACGCTGCATCTTGCGGTCACGCAGCCCCTTCACGACCTTCACCGGCTGCATTGTCATCGGATCGAGTCCGGTGTGGTACATGCAGGCGGCAATATCAAACGGGCTCGGAATGAAGTCCTGAACCTGATCGGGCTTGTAGCTGTTGCGCTTGAGAAACACGGCCAGGTCGATCATTTCCTCGAGCCCGCTCCCCGGATGGCTCGCAATGAAATAAGGCACTGTGTACTGCTTCTTGCCGACCCGACCACTCGCCGCTCTGAACTCCCTGTCGAATTCGACGTAGTCGTCGGCCGAGGGTTTTTTCATGAGCCGCAGCACCTCGTGGTCGGTGTGCTCGGGGGCCACTTTGAGTTGGCCACCAACATGGTGCGCCGCAAGCTCTTGGAGATATTCGGGGTCACGGCGGGCGAGGTCCATCCGCACGCCACTGGCCACGAGCACCCGCTTCACTCCAGCGACTTCGCGGGCCTCCCGCATGACGTCCTTGAGTGGGCCATGGTCGGTGCCCAGGAGCTTGCAGACGGTGGGATGAACGCACGAGAGCCTGCGGCACTTCGCTTCGACCTCGGGCCGCGCACACCGCATCTGATACATGTTGGCTGTTGGGCCACCGATGTCGGAGACGGTCCCTTTAAAGCCAGGTTGCTTCGCGAGCACCTTGATTTCGGCGATGATCGAGTCCTTGGAGCGGCTCTGGATGATCCGCCCTTCATGGGCCGTGATGGAGCAGAATGTGCAGCCGCCGAAGCAGCCGCGCATGATCTGCACACTGTTTTCCACAACCTCGAACGCGGGAATTCTGGCCGCTCCGTAGGACGGATGAGGCCGCCTCGTGAAGGGCAGGCCATAGACCTCGTCCATCTCCTGCTGATCGAGCGGGAACGCCGGCGGATTCACCACCACGGCCTCACGGCCATATCGCTGGACCAGCCGTCGGGCATTGTGGGGATTGGTCTCGAGATGCGAGATCCGCGTCATGTCGCAGAAGGCGAGTTTGTCAGCCGTCACGGCATCGTAGGCGGGCAGCTCGACCGTTCCGGGTGTGCATGGCCCCGGGCCTTTCGGCGGTGGCTCAGTCGCGCCGAGACGATAGGCCACACCTCGGAGATCGCGGAGATTCTTCACCAGCCCCCCGCCAGCGAGGCCGCGGGCAATCTCGAGGATCGTGCGTTCGCCCATCCCGAAGGCCACGACATCTGCCTTCGAATCGAGGAGGATCGACCGACGGACGGTGTCACTCCAATAGTCATAGTGAGCGATGCGGCGGAGCGAGGCCTCCACACCCCCGGCCACGACCGGCACTCCGGGAAACGCTTCCCGAGACCGTTGGCAGTAGGCGAGCGTGGCGCGGTCTGGCCGTCGTCCAATCTGGCCGCCAGGAGAGTAGGCGTCGTCGTTGCGGACCTTCCGGTTGGCGGTGTAGTGGTTGATCATCGAGTCCATGTTGCCGGCCGAGATGCCAAAGAAGAGCCTCGGTCGCCCAAACTCGCGCCATGCCTCGCAGGATCGCCAGTCCGGCTGGGCCAGCACGGCGACCCGGAAGCCAGCCGCCTCCAAGAGCCGCGCAAGGAGGCCATTGGCAAAGCTCGGGTGGTCCACGTAGGCATCGCCGCTGACGAGGACGACATCGACCTCATCCCAGCCCCGGGCGAGCATCTCGGCCCGCGAGGCGGGGAGTGGCGGCGCGCCGGGTAGCGGCGGAGTGAGCGAGAGTGACACGGGAAAAACCGAAAGCCGGAATCCGAAGTGACTTTGGGGACCGCCGAAGTGTATCCCCGCGTCGGGGCGATGGCCTGCCGCTGGTATATTCGGCATATCCATCGGAGGTGCGTGTGGCGAGTCGATTGTTCGCGTCGGTGGCAATGCTCGTCGTCGTGAGCGGGCACCCGCTGGCGATCGCGACCGACCCTGCGGCGGTCACGCGCTGGATCGACGATCTCGGGTCGCCCCAGTTCGTCCGACGTGAAGCCGCCTCACAGGCGCTCCTCGAGGCCGGCCGGCCGGCCCTCGAGCCGCTGTCCGACGCCATCGACAAGGGTGATTTTGAGGTCGCGAGCCGCGGGATTGAGATCGTCCGTGACATGCTTGGAAGCGATGACGTGGATTTGGCGGCCGACGCCGAACGGGTGCTGGAGCGGTGCGCCGAGTTGGGGAGAGGTCCATCGCGTCTGGCCGTCGCGGCACTCGAATTTCACCAAGTGGGCACAGCGACTGTCGCCCGCGAGCGGCTGGAGTCGCTGGGGGCTGTCTTTCGTGAACGGCCGCTTGTCGATGACGCGGGTATCGAGGCCGAATTTGGGGCTGCATGGAGAGGGACGGCGGAGGATCTCCGCCAGCTCGCCCGGATCCGTGGGCTCACAGGGGTGGGCTTCCACGGTGTGCGACTCGACGCGACGGCGGCGAGTGTGATCGGCCGACTTCGCCGACTCGAGCAGGTCGAGCTTTTTGGCACCGGCCTCGAGGATGACGTGATTGCGACGCTCGCAGCGAAGCTACCCGACGCGCGGATCGATGTCCGCAAGGGGGGCAAGCTCGGTGTCGGGGCGCTGGCCTTCGGTGGACCATGTGAGATCCGTACGATCGAGCCGGGCTCTGCCGCCGACCAGGCCGGGATTCGGGCCGGAGATGTGATCGTGGCCGTTGACGGAAATCCGATCGCCGACTTCGATGGGCTCACCGCCGGGGTCGCTGGCCGCGTGCCCGGAGAGCGGGTGCGGCTGTCGGTGGACCGCGGCGGCGCTGCCAATGGCGAGGTCGAGCGGCTCGACGTCGAAGTCAGACTTGATGCCTGGTGAGAAACCATCATGAGCAAGGAGCAGGCATGACCGATGGGAAGGCGACTGGCGAATCCGTGGAGGTTCGCTGGCATGACCATGCCGTGAGCCGGTTGGACCGTGAACTGGCCGCGGGCCACAAGGGATGCGTGCTGTGGTTCACTGGCCTGTCGGGCTGCGGCAAGAGCACGCTGGCCAACGCCGTCGACCGCGTGCTCCACGCTCGGGGCTGCCGCACGTTCGTGCTCGATGGCGACAACGTCCGCCTCGGTCTCAATGCATCGCCAGCGATGCTTCGAGACCGTTTCGGCGAAGCGGCAGCATCCCGTTTTGGCCTTGGATTTGCTGCCACCGACCGGGCAGAAAACATCCGTCGGATCGGGGCCGTCGCCGACCTCTTTGCCCAGGCGGGGATCATCACGCTGACCGCCTTTGTCAGCCCCTACCGTCGTGACCGCGACGCCGTTCGGGAGACGCTCGCCCCTGACGACTTTGTCGAGATTTTCGTGCGGGCGCCGCTTGAGGTGTGTGAGGGCCGTGACCCAAAGGGGCTCTACAAAAAGGCGCGGGCCGGCGAGATCAAGAACTTCACCGGCATCGACGATCCCTATGAAGAGCCGATGGCTCCGGAAATCATCGTGGACTCGACCACCCGGAGCCCTGACGATCTGGCATCGGATGTCGTGGCCTGGCTCGAACGTTCAGGAAAGATTCCGCCTGCCAACCCTACTGCTGCGGGCCGATGAGTTCGACGATGTTGCCGTCGGGGTCGCGTACGCAGGTGAGCGAGAGGCCAGGCGCCAGCGAATCGGGTAGATCCACGGGCCCCTTCGCGATCGGTTTTGCGCCGAGTTTCTCGAGGCGGGCCAGCACAGCCTCGGTATCGGTCACCATGATCGTCAGATAGCGAAACCCGGTGTGGGAGTGGATGAAGTCGTTGTCGCCGGTGCGGGGGAGCGTGCCGGCAATCTGCATGAGCTTGAGTTTCGTGGCAGTCGCATCGTCGCCGAGGACGAGGACACGCACGGCCAGGGGTCGCATGTCGGTGAGCCCCGCATCACGGGCCACGTCGGACGGCACTTCAAAACCCTTGGCCTCACGGAATCCGATCCCCTCCGTGTAGAACCGCACGCTCTTGTCGATGTCGGTGACGACACAGCCTACGTCGATCGTCGTCCGCCCGAGGGCCGCCGGCTCATCCGCGATAGCGCGGGGAGAGGCAGCGATCAGAATTAGGGCAAGCAGCGTGCGAAGCATGGTGGTGTCCTCGAGTTCAGGCGGATGGGGTGCACGAGGATACCGTACAGTCGCTGGAGCCGCATTCCTTCGGGAATCCGGGCCAACCGTGGCTCGGGGCTGCCCGTGGCCCATGGCCGGGCGCTTACGCCGGGGCTCCATCCCACCGGTCGCTCCGAGGGCGACACGCATCGCCCAGCAGGGGGCGGGCCGCTTACAACGCCGGCTCCGTGGCACGGGCAACCCCGAGCCAGTTACCACGATTAATTTTGGTCGACCGCTTGCGAATCCGCGCGGGCCCCGTCTGCTCCGACCAACCACACCGTACGGCGTACGGAATCGGTCGCCCGGAGGTGCGACCGGCCGGGCGGAGGCCCGGCTAGGTGCGAGGGGGCATGGATGCCCCTCGCACCGTAAAGCCAGATGCCCCGACGTGGGTGAGCGAGGCGGAAAGCTCACCCACGCCAGTGGGGCATCCTTCTGGATCGTCACGATCCCAGGCAGGGTCTCGCGATCGATGCCGCGAGACCCGCCCGTGATCGATGCTTTGTTACTCGGTTCGCGCCATCACGAAGCCGTGGTAGGCCTCGTTGCCGTGCTCGCCGATGTCGAGACCCTCAATCTCTTCCTCTGGGCTGACACGGAGGCCAACGACCGCCTTGATGATCAGCCACACGATGGCTGACACGGGGAACACATACGCGCCCACCATGAGCACTCCCACGAGCTGAGCGATGAGTTGCCTTGAGTCACCGCCGAAGAACAGTCCTGCGTACGGGCCGCCGGCCTTCACGAAGCCGAATGGAGTGTTCACAACGGTGGCCGACAGGTCCGTAGTCGTGAAGAGCCCAACGCACAGCGTGCCGAAGATCCCACACACCAAGTGGACGCTCGTGGCCCCCACCGGATCGTCGACCTTGATGCGGTCGAAGAAGATGACCGAGAACACAACCAGGGAACCCGCAATGGCACCAATGATCGCGGCGCACGCCGCGTTGGTATACGCCGCACAGGCGGTGATGCCCACGAGGCCGGCCAAGCAGCCGTTGAGCGTCATGCCAATATCAGGCTTGCCCAGCAGGAGCCACGCCGTAAGCGTCGCCGTCAGTGTGGCGGCTGCCGCGGACATATTGGTGTTCACCGCCACCTGCGCTATCAAGCCTGCGTTGCCGTCGGCCGCCACGCCCATGGTGCTCCCCGGGTTGAATCCGAACCAGCCAAACCACAGCACGAGGCAGCCGATGAACGCCGCCATCATGTTGTGGCCAGGGATGGCCTGAACCTTGCCATTCGCGGAGTACTTGCCGATACGCGGCCCGAGAATGATGGCACCGGCCAACGCAGCCCAGCCACCGACTGAGTGGACTGCGGAGCAGCCAGCAAAGTCCCAGAAGTTCCATTCCTTCGCGAGGTAGCCGAAGCCCCATATCCAGTGGCCGGTGACGGGATAGATCACCAGTGCCATCACGAAGCTAAAGATGACGAACGCGTGGTACTTGATGCGCTCGGCCACGGCACCGGAAACGATCGTGGCTGCGGTTCCGGCAAACACGAGCTGGAAGAAGAACTTGGCCCAGAGGGGCACGTTCGTCCAACTGATCGAACTGTAGGCGCCCTGGTACTTGTCTCCCACGCTGGGGCTGTTGTCAGCACCGCCCACCATCCATGATCCGGAGTTGCCGATGAAGGCACCGTCACCCGCTCCGAACATGAGATCCCAGCCGAAGAGCCAAAACGCGATCGTCGTCGCGGCGAACACGACAAAATTCTTGGAGAGAATGTTGACGCAGTTCTTGGACCGGGCGAACCCAGATTCGACGCAGCCGAAGCCGAGATTCATGAAAAAGACCAGCATGCCGCAGACGAGAACCCAGACGGTATCTGCCGCGACCCAGAGGTTGGGAACCATCTGTTCAACCGTCGGCGGAGGCGGCGTCGGTGCTGCCGGAACGGTCGAAGGGTTTTCGCCCTCCCCAAAAGCAAGGCCTGTTGTCAGGTCTGCTGGGCCAAGGAGGAGTGCTCCCACGACCCCCGCCACAAAACACCATCTCAGCACACGACTAACGTCCATCGTTCCGCCTCTCTCTCTCGAATGAAGACAATCGAACACCTCCGCTGTGCCGAAAACCTCGCCTCAGGGCATGTCGCCTGGCCAGATTTCCGCCGATGCGAACTTGAGCAAGTGGCGTGCCAAGGAGGGGGCCTGAGGACCTACGCCCCACGTTCACGCGGCCTGGAATCATCAGGAAACCGTGAGGAAAACTGCTGAAAATGCCGACTCTGGCGACCGTAAAAACATTCCTGGCGTGGTCATCAACGCGCTCCCCATTTCACCAGGTTCGCCCATTCAAGGCGCAGCGGGCTGACACTGGAACAGGCAGTGAACCCTCAGGGAGGGGCTTCCTCGCGGGGCGAGCCGCTCAGAATGTGACCACCCGGCTATCGGCAACAAGTGGCGGCTGGGCGGATGTGGACTGGCGGACAATATCGTCGTCGAGGGCCGCGGCGAACCGAGCCGCGTGAGGCACGCCGGCGCGTTCCAGGAAATTGGCGAGGAGCCGGAAACCGTGCCGCGTCAGAATCGACTCCGGGTGGAACTGCACGCCATAGATTGCTCGCCGCTCGTCGGCGATGGCCATGATTGTGCCCGATGCATCTCGGGCTGTGACCAAAAGCGACGTGGGAAGTGAGTCAGGATCGACGACCAGGGAGTGATAGCGGCAGGCGGTCATCGGGCTCGGAATGCCCGCAAAAAGATTGACCGCGTCGTGCAGGATGTCACTCGTTCGACCGTGCGTCGGCGTCGCCCGCACGATCCGCCCCCCGAGCACTGCGGCAATCGCCTGGTGCCCGAGGCACACGCCGAGAATCGGTACGCTGCCCCGAAACGCCTGGACGGCCTCCATCGAACAGCCAGCCTCGGCCGGGGTGCATGGGCCAGGCGAGATCACGATCGCCATGGGACGCAGCCGCCGGAGAGACGCCGCGGTCGTGCCGTGAGCCGGGACAACTGCGACGGGAACACCGAGGAGACGCAGGTGCCGCGCGAGGTTGAACACAAAGCTGTCACGGTTGTCGAGGACGACGATCATGGAGCGTCACCATTTTCGCAGACCTGCTGCTTCACGGTCCCGCCGATCTCGAGCGCGTCGAGCACGCGGAGCATCCCTTCGGCCTTGTGAAGCGACTCGGCGTACTCGGCGGCCGGGTCACTTGCCGCCGTGATCCCGCCACCTGCAGAAAAACTCACCACGCCGCCACCAGTCACGAACGTGCGGATGAGCAAGTTGAAATCGGCCGAGCCATCGAGGCCGAGGTAGCCGAGAGAGCCGCAGTAGGGGCCGCGAGCCACGCGCTCGAGGTCGGAGATGATCCCGCAGGCGCGATGCTTCGGCGCACCGGTCACGCTGCCGCCAGGGATGGTCGCTTGAATCGCATCGAGTGCCGTGAGACCGGGACGCAGTCGGCCAGCCACGACCGAGACCAGATGTTGCACGTAGCGATACCGCTCGAGACGACAGAGCGCCTCGACACGAACCGATTCCGGCGTGCAAACCTTCGCGAGGTCGCTTCGCACGAGATCGACGATCATCACGTTCTCGGCACGGTCCTTGTGGCTTGCCTCGAGGTCTGCGCCGGCAAAGAGATCGGCCTCGGGATTGGAAATCACCCGCCGCGTGCCCTTGATGGGGTGCATGCGGACGGTGCCGCGGGCCACCTGCAGGAACCGCTCGGGCGACATGCTCACGAGATGACCCGAGCCAGCATCGAAGCAGGCCGCAAACGGGGCGGGGTTGATTTGCCGTGCGGCACAGTGGAGCGCGACAGGATCGACGTCGGAGATCACGGCGAGCCGCTGGGCGAGGTTGACCTGAAAAATGTCGCCGGCCGCCACGAAGTCGATACCTGCCTGCACCATCGAGAGGTAGTGGTCACGGCCGTGACTCGTGTGAATCTCAGGACGGACCGGCAGGGGAGTGCCAGCGAGCTGCGCGGCTGAATGCTCGGAAGTCGCAGCACTCGCTTGGCGTCCAGCCACAAACGCTTCGAGGCGGGCGGTGGCGTGGCGGCGGCGGGCGACGGGGCCATGGGCCGGGACTCCCTGGGAGATGAACCAGCCCTGGCCGAGGTCGTGGTCGAAGGCGAAGACGACGTCATAGAGATGGAGGGACACCAGCGGGAGCACCGGGGCTGCTGCCGGTGGCGGTGTGAGTCCGAGCCGCACGAGTCCGCAGTCGTACGACAGCAGTCCGGCGAGGCCGCCTTGAAACGGGGGCAGGCCCGGGATCGTCGGGCAGGTGAGGTCTGCCAGGATCGTCCGGGCGCGTGCCAAGGCGTCGTGAACGTCGGCTGCCGTTCCGTCGGGTTCCACGGTGAGCGAATGGATCGGGTCGGCGGCCACAAAGGACCAGCGACCGAGCCTCGGGATCGCAGCCGATCCGCTGGCCGGCGGCTCGTCTACGAGCGCGGAATCGAGAAACAGGACATGGGGCAGGGTGGCGGCGTGCGCGAAGACCGTGAGAGGATCGAGCCCGGGCGCCGCCTCAGCGACGATCGCGCCTGAGGCAGTGACGCTTGCGCGACCGAACCAGGCATGCCTCGGGAGGATCAGGGGGGACCGATCGGCCTGGGGTAAGGAAGTGGCGTCAGGCATCACGATCGAGCCTCAGGACGACGGCGTCGGTTCGGAGGTGCCGTCGGCGGCGACGCGAGCCGCGGCTCGGGACGGCCCGTGGGCGATTTCGGGGCGTGTTAAATGCCCCCAGTCGAGGGCCTGATCCTGGCGGTAGTCCTTGCCGAGCGTCAGCGCCGTCACCGCCTTGGCCACCTCGTAGCCGAGATAATACGCGTGGGAGGAATCGATGTCGGTGCGGCCGGCGGCCTGCAGGTCGTCAAATAGGGCGAAGGGGTCACGGGAGTGGATGTGGAGGCCGGCGCCTACAAGATGGATCTCGCCCCGCTCAGCAAACACTCGCAGGTTGGGATCGCGGATCGCGGCGGCGAGCCGGTCGAGCACATCAGGGCCGTGGGTTTGCGGCTTGCCTGCGCGAAGGGTGACGAGTCGCGGCTCGACATGTTTGGGAAGCGTGCGGTGGGTGACGGCGTGCCAGGCGAGGCGACGGGCGAGGTCGCACTCCTTCACGCTCGACGCAGCCCAGTGAATGACCTGCGTCGTGAGGACCGACCGGATGCCGACCTCTTCGCAAAAGCCGATCAAGAGCGTGTTGATGCCCGCCGAATCGACGTCGGTGAGCTCCGTGAGATTGCCGATGCCCAGCATGATTTCGGCATTGGGAAACCTCCGGCGGACGTCGAGGTAGCGACCCAGGCTCGCGGCAAACCCAAAACCGATTGGTTCGAGCACGGGGTCAAGACGGTAGCGAACCCCGGCCTGTTCAAGCTTCACGATCGTCGCATCAAAACCTTCCATCGTGGCCGGCACGTCAGGCACGACGACGACCTCGCATCCCCAATCGCTTGCGGCGCCAACGTTCGACGAGTTGACCGACAGGACGAGCGTTGCCCCTGCCTTCACCGCGGCCTCAACCTCGCGGGGCTCAAAACTATCAATGGAGACGGGAAACCCCTCCGCCACGAGCATCCGCACCGCGTCGCCTAGGCCGCTCCAGCAGTCTCCGGGGTCGCAGCCGACGTCGATCCGATCAGCGCCATCGGCCGTGAGGCGTTGGGCTTCAGCACGCAGGTCAGCGAGAGATAGCCGCGGCGCGTGATTGATCTCGGCGATGATCTCGATATCGTGCTGCCCGTAGTCGGCGAGGTCACGCGACTTCTGTCCGAAAAACTCGTCGAGCTGGCGGAGGTCGGGGGGGCCGCGCTCGACGGGCACGCGAGTGACATCCCCAAAAGCCTCGAGCGGACCGCGGCAGCCGCCGGGAATCATCACGCGATCGGTGCCTGGCGGCACCTCGAGCCTGTGGGCGATCCAGGGCGTCGGCATCAGGGCTGCCACCGTGATCGGCATCACCTGCACGGTCGGTTCAAACCCCACCCTGGGCGCGAGCCGGTCGAGGACCTGCCGGAGCGAGTGTTCGGCGAGTCGGCCGGTCACGAAGTGGATACGGGCAGGCTCGGCTGACATGAAGGGACGGCTCGCGGAGGAAGAATCTTCACTTTATCATGATGCCCGCATGATCCTCGAAGGGCTCGTTACCACCGTGAACACCGCGGGCCAGCCGCATGTCGCGGCGATGGGGCCCGGCGTGCAGGAGGATGAAGGCGTCACGGGGCACCTCCGCAGCCTCGTGCTTCGTCCGTTCCCGACGAGCCAGACGGCCGTCCACCTCCTCCGGACACGGGCCGGCGTCTTCCATGTCTGTGATGATGTGCTCCTCCTGGCCAGCGTGGTGGCGGGCGAAGCGGGTGAGCCTGAGGTGCGGCCTGCTGAAAGGGTGGTTGGGTTTGTCTTGGCGGCGGCGTGCCGCGCGTTCGAGTTTACAGTGACGACCGTAGACGACTCCGGTGAACGTCTGCGGCTCGAGGCGAGCGTGGTGGCCGAACATGAGCAGCGGCCGTTCACAGGGTTTAACCGTGGCGCGCATGCGGTCGTGGAGGCTGCGATCCTCGTCACGCGGCTGCACCTTCTCGATGCCGAGGAGGTGCGACGACGATTCGCTGACCTCGCCGTGCTCGTCGAGAAGACAGGCGGGCGTCGTGAGCACCAGGCGTTTGAATTGCTCTCGAATCGAGCGAGGTTTCGCCAACCGTAGCGAGGGTAACCCCGAGCAGATTTCACACTGGGGTTTGTGATGGCACTCACACGGCCGGCAGGAGGCCAGCCGGCTCGGCGTGGGCAACCTTGGCTTGCCCGCGCCGAGCGCGATTCTGCCGGGGGCATGGCTGCCCAGGCAGAATCAGCATTGATTCGCGCCGCGGATCAATAGCGACTTCAGCTTGCCCGTGTCATGTCGCCGGACGTTCGCTTCGGCCCTTCAGGCCCTCGCTCACTCGACGGAAACGGCGCTTCGCCATCCTTGGCTCCGCTTGTTTCCCACGCCGGCTCCATGACACGGGCAACCCCTCGCGGAATGCGTTTTGGTTTGCATGGAGCGGTCTCGGTAAACTTTCTCGACCATGCCTACTGATTCTCCCTCTGCGCCGCCCGCTGCCGTCGAGATCCGCACGCCGGCACGGATTCATCTCGGCATGCTGTCGTTTGGGGACAGCAGCACGCGGTCTTTTGGCGGCGTGGGTGTGATGCTCGATCGGCCGGGCGTCGTGCTTCGGCTGCGGCGAGCCAACCGGATCGAGGCCCGCGGCCCGCTCGCCGAACGGGTGGTGCAGTTTGCCCGCACGGCCATCCAGGCGTGGGGATTGGGCGATGTCGGATGCAGCCTGGAAGTCATGAGTGTGCCGCCGAGTCATGCAGGGCTGGGGAGCGGCACGCAGCTTGGCCTCGCGGTCGCCGCGGGGCTGCGGCATTTGTTTCGACGGCCCAGGGAGCCGAGAGCGATCGAGGCGGTGCCGCACCCAGCGGAGGGGCCGCTCGATGCCCTCGAGCAGGAGTGGGTGTTTGATATTCGGGAGGTGATCGATCTGGCCCGGGTGACGGGGCGTGGTCGCCGATCATGTGTGGGCGTCTACGGATTCAGTCGCGGCGGCCTCATCGTCGAGGCGGGACGGTATCTGCGGGATGACGCGGTGCCGGAGGATGACACGACTCGCGAATTTTCGCCGATGATCGCTCGGGCGCGGCTGCCCGATGCGTGGCGGTGTGTCGTGATTGCGGCCCGCGGGTCGCTCGGGCTCCACGGTGACGCAGAGCGAGCAGCGTTCGCACGGCTGCCACCGGTCCCGGCAGATGTGACGGCCGGGCTGGCGAAGATTGCGCTTCTGGATCTCG
This sequence comes from Planctomycetota bacterium, assembly GCA_031403195.1. Lineage (GTDB taxonomy): Bacteria > Planctomycetota > Planctomycetia > Pirellulales > UBA1268 > QWPN01. The sequence continues at coordinate 41,420 of JANNSZ010000095.1, forward strand.
TGCCAGCGGCGGTCGAGGGAAAGTTTGCGGAGTTTGCCCGCGCGGTCCGCGCCTATGGCGACCTCGCGGGGAAGCCATTCGAGGCCGAATCGGCGAGCCTTCCGCATGCGGCTGCCACCGCGCAACTCCTCGAACTCCTCGGCGAGCTTGGCGCTACCGGCTGTGCCCAGAGCAGTTGGGGGCCGACCGTGATCGCCTGCTGCCCATCGCTGGAGACCGCGGGAAACTTGGCTGGAGCGCTTGATCGACTGGGACTTACAAAGCTGCACGAGGTTTCCATTGCACGATTCGATACGCAGGGAGCGGTCCTGCGGGAAATCGAATGACGTGGCCCCCGCATCAGGCCGGCAGCAGACCGTAGTCCACCAGCGCACGGCGAAGTTGTGCCGCGAGATCAGCCTCGAGCGATACCAGCGGTAGCCGAACATCACCGGTGTCGCGGCCCAGCATGGCAAGCGCCGCCTTGATTGGGATCGGGTTGCTCGCGAGGCCGAGCAGGTTGCGGCAGAGGGTGAACAGTTTCAGGTGCCAGCAGCGAGCTCCGGCGAGGTCGCCCGCATCAAAGGCGGCGCACAGGGCCTTCATGTCGGACGGCACGAGGTTGCCCACCACCGAAATGACGCCACGGCCGCCGATCGCCATGAGCGGCAGTGTCATGCTGTCGTCGCCCGAGAGAAACGTGAGGTCGGTTGCCGCGAGCACCTGCGACGCCTGGTCGAGCGATCCGGTCGCCTCCTTGACCATCGCGATCCCCGGCAGCTCCGCGAGGCGGATGATCGTTTCGGGTTCGATGTTGCGGCCGGTACGGGCCGGGATGTTGTAGACGCAAATGGGGACATCCACACATTCGGCGAGCGCCTTGAAGTGTTCTTCGATGCCCCGCTGCGTCGGGCGGTTGTAGTAGGGACCGACGACGAGTGCCGCATCCGCACCAGCTCGCGCGGCAAACTTTGTGAGTCGCACGGCCTCGGCCGTCGAATTGCTGCCGGTGCCCGGCATCACGAGGATTCGCCCCGCAGCGATCTGGATGCTTTCGGCAATCACCCGCTCATGCTCGTCGTGGGAGAGCGTGGGGGACTCGCCGGTGGTGCCCACGGGACAGATACATGTCGTGCCCGCAGCGATTTGAAACTCGATCTGCTCACGCAGCCGGGGAACATCGACTGCCCCGTCGCGAAACGGCGTCACAATGGCAACAGACAGACCGGCGAAACGTTCGGCACGGGTGGGCATCGAGGCAGCGGCTCCTGATCTCGGCGTTCATGAGGCGGGGTTGCCGGACTCGTCGAGGTCGCGGGAGGATATGATTTTCGCGGCATGGCGGCAAACCCTGTGGAGTGTTCGCGGGTTTCGGATCGTCCCGCCGCGCGGCAAGTGCACAACTCGGGAAGCTGGTGCGATGGTGCGTCACGATGCGAATGCCGAGCGGCTCGGGCCGGTTCTTGGTCGGCCGTGGCTGCGGCCTGGGCGTCCCCGCCGTGGGGCGATTGAGGCGGCAGGGAACGTCGAGGCAGCTGGCGGCCGGCGGGCAGCCGTGGGCATGATTCTGGGCACCGGGATGGGAGGCCTTGTCGATCGGCTCGATGGGGCGTGGACGATGCCGGGCGTCGCGACAGGCTGGCTGGCTCGATCGACAGCCACAGGACACGCGGGGAGAATCGCCTGCGGCAGTGTGGCGGGCACGCCGGTCGTGATGCTCCAGGGCCGCGTCCATGGCTACGAAGGATTTCAGCCGGAGATGCTCACACGCGGTGTGGAGATGCTGGCGGCACTCGGTGCGCGGCGGCTCCTGGTCACGAATGCATCGGGGGGCCTGCGGCCGGATATGCAAAGTGGTGAACTCGTGATCCTCACTGACCACATTGATCTCGTGCGTCGATCGTGGAGCGATGCACTCGAGGCCGATCCCACCACACAGCCGCCGGGCGCCTCACAGGCAACCTTGTACGCCCCCGATCTCGCAGAACGAGCCTGGGTCGCCGCGCGACGAGCCGGCGCTGTGGCCCGTCGCGGCGTGTATGCCTTCCTCTCCGGCCCCAGCTACGAGACGCGGGCCGAGTACCGGATGCTCCGGCGAATCGAGGCGGATGTCGTCGGGATGTCAACGGTGCCGGAGGTCGTGGCGGCGGTCCGCATGGGAATGGAGGTGGTGGCCTGTTCCGTGGTCACCAACGTGGCCCGTCCCGATGCTCCTGAGCATATCGACGCAGAAGATGTCTGCCGGCTGGCGAGTGCTGCGGCTGATGGCGTGTGGCAGATCCTCCTGGACCTCACGCGCGACGCGGGACCGCCCGCACTGCCCTTCGCGATCGCATGAAAATACTCCTCACCAACGACGACGGTATCGACGCTCCAGGCCTCGAGGCGCTGGCTGCCGCAGCCCATTCTCTTAACGGGGAGGTCGTCATTGCGGCGCCTGCGGAGCCGCATTCGGGCTGTGGCCACCGGGTGACGACTGGCCAGCCTCTTCTGGTCGACGAAATCAGCAATCGCCGGTTTCGGGTGCATGGCACTCCCGCCGACTGTGTGCGGCTCGCGCTCGCGCGGCTGGCGCCCGACGTGGGGCTCGTGCTTTCGGGGATCAATGCTGGCGGCAATCTCGGCGCCGATATCCATCACTCGGGCACGGTGGCCGCTGCACGCGAGGCGGCCCTCCATGGGCGAGTCGCCGTGGCCGCATCGGCGTATCACCGTCGTGGCTCCCCGATCGATTGGCAGCGGGCTGCGGCGTGGCTCGCGGCCGTGCTCGTGTCGCTGCGTGAACAGCAGTTGCCGCGCGGGGAGTTCTGGAATGTGAATCTGCCCGATCTCGATCCACTCGCACCGTCGCCTGACGTGGTGGAGTGCGAAGTCGATCCGTCGCCCTTTGCCCTCGACTACGAATTCACGGGCGGTGGCTGGCACGCCGTTGGGAACTATCACGAGCGGCCTCGAATCCCCGCAGGGGATGTGACAGTTTGTTTCTCGGGCCACATCGCGGTGTCACGGCTGCGAGCCCTGTGATCGCCATTCGGCCCTCGACGGTCTCTCTCGCCGCAGGATGCGGCGACTGCCGACCATGGAAAACCTCAGCTTTTCCTTCGGTCGGCTAAGTGGAAAAGGCCATGGATGGCTTTTCCACGGACAGTCAGATGTCTGCGTCGAAGACACGGACTTGGGCCCAGGTGGTCGCGTTCTCGGCGATGAATTGCATGTGTCGCGGGGCCACCTGGTAGGCGTCGTGCGCTGCGTGGGATTCAAAATTGACCAGGAGCATCACATCCCAGTCGCGGTCGTTCACATGCCGGTCATAGGCAGCGCAGGTGCCCACCCAAAAGCCGACCTCACCCGCGTGCTCCGTGAGGTGTTCCTGGCACGAGGCGATCAACTTGGCAGCGGCGTCGGGTGTGCGTTCCTTGAGCGCGAAGTAGACGGCATGCGAGAGCATGGGCTTCAGGTCTCCTGATGAGGCACATCCTGAGACGCCTCTGCGGCCGAGGGACCGTTCGAGCGGGGTGTCGCTGGCCCGATCACCGTGGCGACCTCGGTGTCGTCAAGCATCTCCCGCGATTCGAGCTCGGCTGCCAGGCGATCGAGCTTGTCGCGGTTCTCCGAGAGCAGGGTGACTGCCCGTTCAGCTGCCTCGTTCAGAAGGCGGGCAACCTCGTCGTCAATGACCTGAGCGGTGTGCTCGCTGAACTCTCGGTTTTCATACACATCGCGGCCAAGGAAGGGATGCTCGTTCGAACTCCGGCAAGAGATAGGCCCGAGCCGCGCGCTCATGCCCCAGTGGGCCACCATCTTGCGGGCGAGGCGGGTGACCTGCGTGAGGTCATTCTCGGCGCCTGCTGTGTATTCGCCGAAGATGAGCTTCTCGGCGGCCCTCCCAGCGAGGCCAAGCACGAGATGGTTGTAGAGATTCGTCTCGCCGATGTTCATGCGATCCTCCTCCGGCATGAGCTGGGTCACGCCGAGCGCCCGGCCGCGAGGGATGATCGTCACCTTGTGGAGCTTGTCGACGCCTGGCAGAAGCCATGCGGCCAGGGCATGCCCCGCCTCATGGTAGGCCGTCATCGTCTTTTCACGGCCTGTGAGAACATCCTCTCGCTTGGGGCCCATGAGCACCTTGTCGCGGGCGTGGTCAAAGTCGGAAGCATCAACCGCCGCCTTGTCGTGACGTGTGGCCCAGAGCGCAGCCTCATTGACGAGGTTGCGAATGTCCGCGCCGGTCAGGCCGACCGTGCCGCCAGCGAGCCGTTCGAGGTTGACGTCGGGAGCCAACGGCACATTCCGCGTGTGGACTTGGAAGAGCTCAAGGCGGGCCTTGAGGTTAGGCCTGTCGACGGTGACATGGCGGTCGAATCGGCCGGGACGTAAGAGCGCCGGGTCGAGCACGTCGGGACGGTTGGTGGCGGCGAGGACAATCACGCTTTCGGACGGGCTGAAGCCGTCCATCTCACTCAAGATCTGATTGAGCGTCTGCTCCCGCTCGTCATGGCCACCGCCGAGGCCCGCGCCTCGGACCCGGCCCACGGCATCGATCTCGTCCACGAAGAGGATCGCCGGCGACGCATCCTTGGCTGTCTTGAACATGTCGCGCACCCGCGAGGCACCCACACCGACAAACATCTGGATGAACTCGCTACCTGAGATCGAAAAGAATGGCACGCCTGCCTCGCCAGCGACCGCGCGGGCCAGGAGGGTCTTGCCGGTGCCGGGCGGTCCCATCAGGAGTACGCCCTTTGGCACACGGCCGCCGAGCCGCTGAAACTTCTTGGGATCTTTGAGGAACTCGACGATTTCCTGAAGGTCGGCTTTTACCTGATCGAGGCCGGCCACATCGGCAAACGTCATCTGCGCGTCGCCTGCGGCGTAGCGCTTGGCCGGTGACTTGGAGAAGCTGCCGAGGAAACCGGTTCCACCGAGCGGGTCGCGGGCCCGCCGCAGTGTCATCCAGAAGCCGGCCATGAGCAGGAGCGGCACGATCAGATAGAGCCCGAGCAGAAAACCGGTGCCGTCGGTAGGCCGCTGCACTTCGGTGCGGATCTTCGGCTGCTCCTGGATGAGCTTGTCAAATCCTTCCCGGAGATAGGGCGTGAGCGTCACACGGAATGTTTTCGTCGCCTTTCGGCCACCGATGTCGTCGGCGGGAAGTGCTGTGGCAAATTCGCCCTCCACATCGTCGCCGCGGATCAGCACCTTGGTGACGTTTCCGGCGCGGGCCTGTTTGACGAATTCGTCGTAGCTGATCACGACCGCAGTACCGATTCCGCCACTCGTGAGGAACGTGGCAAAGGCGATCGCTGCAAGCACGAGCAGGATCACCACCGGAAGCCCCATGGGTTTTCCAAGGAACGGGGGCTTACCACCTGGATCTGAAGGGGGGCGAGGAGCGGTGCTCATGGGCGGTTTTGACCAGGGGTACTCCAGGGGATGGCGGGGGCAGTGCTGGGCGGGTCGCGCGAGCCGCGTAGTGTAATGTATGGGGATTCGGGTGGCAGGGCAGTAGCCTGTCAGCAATCAGGAGCGCACGGATGGAGGTCGAGGAGGGTCGCAAGCGAGGGGTCATCGCGGTCACACGTCAGGATGACAAGTTTCTCGTGATTCGCCGCGGGGCCGCGGTGGCCGCAGGGGGCACGATCTGCTTTCCGGGAGGGCACATCGAGCTGGGCGAGGCCGAGCACGAGGCGGTCGTGCGGGAGTGCCACGAGGAGCTTGCGGCGGTGGTGGAGCCAGGCGAGTGTGTGTGGCGGAGCGTGTCGCCCTGGGGCACGTCGCTGGCGTGGTGGACGGTTCGACTTGTCGGCGACCGGGAATTCGTGCCCCACCCAGTCGAGGTTGCGGAGATCCTCTGGCTGTCGATCGACGAGATGCTCTCCGACCCCACCCTCCTCGAAGGCAATCGTCCCTTCCTTGAGGCGGTGCGCGATGGCCGCTTGGCGGTCTGAGTGTCTGTGAAAAAAGCCATCCCTGGCCTTTTTTCACAGAGGCCGACCGAGACAACGCCGAGGTTTGCCGCGGCTGGCAGTCGCCGCAGCCGCTACTCTTCCGGCAGGACATCCTTCGGAAAGATGACGCCCTGCGGTTCTTGCGGAGGTGGAAGCTCCGGCGGATTCGCGGCTGAGTCGAGCAGGTTCTTGAAGCGATTCGGCTGCGGCGCGTCGTCCAAGGCAGTTGCTTGTTGAACAGCCGGATCGACGACCAAGCCCTCGGTGGCCCTCACGCGAGCGAGCCACCCGTCGAGCGTCGCCCGCTCCTGGGGCGAGAGCGGCGGGGCGACGAGCGACGGCAGAGTCGCGGATGCTGGGTGGCGCGACGCGAGCATGGCTGCCACCTTGCCGGCGTCCCGTTCGGGGCCCACGGCGTCGAGGAAGGTCTGCATGTTGGCCAGTGTGCCGCGGCGGTCCACGCCTCGCTGCAGGTCGCGGCGGACAAACCGCGGTTCGGGGCTCGCGGCACCACCGTGGCACGCCCCGGCGGCACAGCGGTTCAGGATGAGCGGCTGCACCCGACGCGTAAACTCAGCCACGGCCTCGGGCGGAAGGTCCGCGGCCGTCGCTGACAGCGGCACCGCAACGAGGACGGCAGCGAGCCAGCGGCGGGGCCCCTTGCCTCGGGAGGTTGTCGGCCGGCGGATAAGCGTGACGCGTTCCTTCATGGCTCGGCTCCGTGGCGGGGGCCTCGAGGCTTCCTCATAGGCCGGGAACGTAGGGATCGCCGAGGCGTGGCTCAAGGCGAATCCTTCCGGTGAATGGCTTGTGATTCCGCGGCGTCGGCGCCTAGACTCCTCCGGGTCAGTGCGTGTCGTGTGCCCCGTTTTCCCGAGAGCCCCCAGCGCCCATGGAAAAGACGTTCGTGATGTTCAAGCCCGACTGCCTCGAGCGAGGGCTCGTCGGGCAGATCCTGTCCCGCTTTGAAAGCAAAGGCCTGCGGCTCGTCGCGATGAAAATGCTCCGCATCTCGCCGGCCATCGCGAAGCAGCACTACGCCGAGCATGCCGAGAAGCCCTTCTATCCGGGACTCGAGGCGTTCATCACAGCGTCGCCGGTCGTCGCATGTGTGTTTGGTGGTCCGGAGGTGATCCGTGTCGTCCGTGATATGCTCGGAGCCACGAACGGGCTTAAGGCCGCTGCTGGCACGATCCGCGGTGACTACTCGTCAAGTCGCCAGATGAACCTCGTTCATGCTTCCGACTCGCCCGAGTCGGCAGCTCGCGAGATTGCGATCTACTTCCAAGGCTCGGAGATTCAGTCATGGGATCCTTCCCTCGCTTGCTGGTATCAGGCACCGGGCGAGTGCTGAAAGGCATCCCATGAGCCTGTTTGTCTTCGGACACCGTAACCCCGACACCGACGCCATCTGTTCGGCGATCGCCTACGCCGATTACCTGAGGCGAACGGGGCGGCCTGATGCGGTGGCGGCGTGTTGTGGTCCTCCCAATCAGCGCACGGAGTTCGTGCTTCGGCGTGCTGGTTTGCCGGCGCCGAGGCTCGTGATGGACGTGCGGCCGCAGCTCGAGGCCATCTGCCGCCGCGACCCGCCCACTGCCGTCCTGGGCGATGCCTTTCATGCGGTCTATCAGCGGATGAAGGACGGCGACCTGCGGGCGATCGCAGTCGTCGATTCACACCGACGGGTGGTGGGGATCGTCTCGGTGCTCGCGCTGATGGATCTGTTCTTTCGCGACGCGGCGGATGCGACGCGTGCCCGGACAGTGGAGACGAGCCTCGCGACGATGTGCGAGGTGCTCGGCGGCACGCTCCAGCATGGCATCGAGCCACACCAGCGGGATGAGCTGCTCGTGATGGTCGGCGCCATGAGCTCGGAAGGCTTCACCCAGCGGATGGAGGCCTATCCTGCCCGGCGGCTGATCGTTGTCTGTGGGGACCGGCCCACGATCCAGCTTCCGGCGATCGAGCACGGGGTACGGGCGCTCGTCATCACGGGAGGTTTTCGGCTTTCCAAGGGGCTTGTGGAGCTTGCGCGGGCTCGCGATGTGTCCGTCATCCTGAGCCCGTTTGACACCGTCAACACGACCCTCCGGCTCAAGTCATCGCAATTCATCGACCCAGTCGTCGAGACGGAAGTGCTCACCCTCGCCGCCAAGGCAACCGTTGCGGAGGTGCGTGGCACCGTCGAGCGTTCGACGCAGCCCGTCTTTCCGGTCGTGCGAGACGATGGCGTCCTCGTGGGGCTCGTGTTCAAGTCTGACGTCCTCAATCCGCCGCGTCCGCGGCTGGTGCTCGTGGACCACAACGAGCTCGCGCAGGCCGTGCCAGGGGCCGATGAGGCGGAGATCGTGGAGGTGCTCGACCATCACCGACTCGGTGGAGGGCTCAAGAGCACGCAGCCGATTCGATTCATCAACGAACCGGTGGGGTCGACCTGCACGCTTGTCGCGCGACAGTTTCGCGGTGCCGGGATCGAACCTGAGCCGGCGATGGCCCTCTGCATGGCGTCGGGCATCATCTCGGACACGCTCCATCTGAGGTCGCCCACGACAACTGATGTTGACCGCGAAATCCTCGCCTGGCTCGCCGTACGGTGTGGCGAGGACCTTTCCACATACACGCGAGAGTTTTTCGAGGTTGGCTCGGCGCTGCGATCCAAGACACCCGCCGAGGTCGTGCGAGAAGACTGCAAGGAGTTCACCGAACACGGCGTTCGGTTCTCGATCTCGCAAATTGAGGAAACGGGTTTCGATCTCTTCTGGGAGCGCAAGGAAGACCTTCGCGGCGCCCTCGAAGACTTTGCTCGCCGCCAAGGGCTTGGCTTCTCGGCGTTGCTCGTAACCGATGTGGTGAGCAATGGCTCGCTCTTGTTGCTCTCGCGAGAGTCCGAGGCATGGGAGGAGATCAACTACCCGCGTCTCGACCGCGGCCTCTACGAGCTCGAAAACGTGGTGAGCCGCAAGAAGCAACTCCTGCCGCTCGTGAGCCAAGTGCTCGCCGGCGCGTGAGGTTTCAGCGGAGCTTGGCCGCGGGGGTGTCGGCAGCCAGGCGGTCGATCATGTCGCGGCAGGCTCGCTCCACGGCTGTCTGCCATTGGCCATCGGTGAGGCCGTTGGTCATGTCGGGTCGGGAGTGGGCGAAGATCACATCGCGTGCGCTGACAACGAGCGCCCCGAGGCCGTTGGCATGAAACGCTCCGCGAACGTCGGCGGCTCGACCACCCTGGCGGCCAAACCCCGGTACGAGAATCCAGGCGTGTGGCATGGCGGCGCGGAGATCATCGAGTTGTTTGGGCCAGGTGGCACCCACCACCGCGCCCACCGCGCCGTAGGGGCCGCCGGCAGCTGTGCGGGCAGCGAGCGCTTCCACACCGGAAGCGACATGTTCATAGATGGTTCGTCCGTCGCTCGTGAGATCCTGATAGTCCTTGCTACCCGGATTCGATGTTTTCACGAGGACGAAGATACCGGCACCGCGATGAGCCGCTGTCGTGACGAAGGGTTCCATCGAGTCCAGTCCAAGATACGGATTGATGGTGAGGGCGTCGGCTGCCCAGGGGCCTGCCAACCATCCGGCGGCGTAGGCGTCGGCAGTGGAGCCAATGTCTCCACGTTTTCCGTCAGCGAGCACGAGGAGCCCCGCCGCGTGGGCGTGGGCGATTACTTCGGCGAGCGCTGTCATTCCGTGCGGCCCGAGGGCCTCGAAGCAGGCGAGCTGCGGCTTCACAATAGGCACCAGTGCCGCGACGACATCGATCACGCCTTTGCAGAACGTCGTAAAGACCTGCGCGAGTGTGGAGGTGTCGGCCGCAGCGATCGTGGCCGCGCCGAGGGCCGGTGGGAGCGACTCGTGTCGCGGGTCGAGTCCGACGCAGGCGGGGGTATGGCGGGAGACGATGGCCGCGGCGAGCCTCGTGGCAAACGCAGGCTGCGAGGGATTCGACGAGGTGGATGCAGCGGTCATGGCTAGTTTGGCAAGCTCGTGTTGAAGCCGTTGAAAAATTCTGGGATAGTTTGTCGGTCGCGGGATGGCGATGCGAGAGCATGGCTGTTGTGCGGCGGATTCGGGGCGTGGCGCAGTTTGGCTAGCGCGCTTGACTGGGGGTCAAGAGGTCGCAGGTTCGAGTCCTGTCGCCCCGATTGATTGAAAGTGCTATGATTGAAGGTAGTTGGATACCCACCGACGGTCGGTGGTGCCCCTCGGGAATCCAGAGTTATCCGGTCAATTAATACGGTCTGACCGTATTAATCCCGGAGGACCGTTTTTTCGGAGGGCATCATGCCACGTCGTACCAAGGGTTCTGTCCCATCTCTTCAGCACCACAAGTCCAGCGGCCGAGCCCGCGTCACCATCGCCGGCCGCGACTACTGGCTCGGCAAGTGGGGCTCAGCGGATGCGCAACTCGCCTACGAGCGGCTCATCGCCGAGTACATCGCTAACGGGCGAGTCATCCCTCCTCAGAGGGCAACATCTGATCGCGACACGGAAATCCGTGTGCAGTCCTCTCAGCCCGGCATCGCCGTCCGGGCCCCCGCGAAAGCGGACGCTCCAGATGGGCTCACGGTGGTCGAGGTCGTCACGATGTACCTCGACTACTGCCAGACCTACTACCGAGACCCAAACGGGAAGCTCACGAGCACGTACGGCAATGCGCTCCAGGCTGCCCGGGCGCTCCGTGTGTTTGATGATACGCCCGCGGCGACCTTCGGCCCCAAGAAGCTCGGCATGATCCGAGACTCGTTGGCGGCATCAGGTCGCCCTCGCGTGGGATGCAACAAGGTCGTGAAGAGCGTGCGGCGAGTCTTCCAGTGGGCCGAGTCGCAAGAGCTCGTCCCGCGAGGTACGCACAACTCGCTCAAGACGGTGGAGCCGCTCCGCAAGGGCCGCACGGTGGCCAAGGAGCTACCGCCGATCAAGCCCGTCGACGAGGCCACTGTCGATGCAACGCTCCCACACCTCCCGGAAGTCGTGGCTGATATGGTTCGGATCCAACGGCTCACCGGCGCTCGCCCGGGCGAAGTCTGTTGCCTGCGACCGGTGGATATTGATCGGTCCGGTCCGGATTGGAAGTGGCAGCCGCCACAGCACAAGAACAGTTGGCGGGATGCCGAACGCGTCATCATGATCGGGCCGCGAGCTCGCGAAATCCTCGAGCGGTACCTGGCGCGGGATGAGAAGGCGCACTGCTTCTCGCCGATCGATTCCGAAAAGATGCGAAGCCGTCGGCGCCGGCTCGAACGCCAGTCGCCGATGACGCCGTCTCAGCGGGCCAGGAAACCCAAGCGTAAGGGGCGCAGGCGACCTCGTGATCACTACGACACGGCCTCCTACCGACACGCACTGACACGAGCCGTTGCTGCGGCCAATGCCGAGCGCCTAGCCAAGGACCCGACGGCCACACCGATCGAGGATTGGTCGCCAAACCAGTTGCGTCACGCTGCCGCAACTGAAATCCGAAAGAAGTTCGGGTTGGAAGCGGCCCAAGTCGTCCTCGGCCACACATCGGCGGACATCACGCAGGTCTACGCCGAACGTGACCAGGCATTGGCAGCCGACGTCATACGGCAGATCGGATAGACGTCCTATACCGGCGGCCCCTGCGGTCTCGACGCGCGAGTCATCGCGTCGAGCCTGCGGCGGGCCGCCTCGATTTCTTCACGGCGGCGTGTCGAGTGACGCTCGACATGAGTTGCAATCGGACGTTGGGCCGGCGACGCGAGCGGGGTAGCGGAAGCATCAGAACGGCTCCCTGCCTCAATGAATCGCTCGATCGCGGACACGGTGACAAATCGCTTGCCGCCGATGCAGACGCTGTCGAGCTTCACGCCCCTGCAGCCCTTCATGCACCAGCGGTACAGGGTCGAAACGTTTGGTTTTTTGTTTCCGGTGAGCTTGCCGATGTAGGCGGCAGCCTCGAGAAGGTTCAGCGGCCTCTCCTCGGCGAGTTGTTGAATATCGATCATGGGAAATCCTTGAGTCGTGTGTGTGTGTGTGTGTGTGTGTGTGTGTGTGTGTGTGTGTGTGTGTGTGTGTGGATATTGGCGAGCGATCACCGCTCGGTGTAGAAGCCAGATTTCGATGTGGCGCAGGCAACATGGTTACGTCACTGATTCCTCGACGAAGCGGATGAGGTCCTCAACGCGGTATCGCCGTATTGGCCGCTTGAATCCCGTCGCTACAAACTCGACACATCGAAGGCGGTCGCGCTTCACAAGAACGCGAAGGGTCTTTCGGCTTATGCAAAGCAGGTCGGCGGCCTCGTACTCGCTGATGAGGAGAGGCGGAGGCGCCTCGTACGGGCATTGATCGTCGTGCTCGTCAACGTTGCCGCATGCTTCGTCGAAATTTTCATGATCCATGTTGCACCTATTGGCTGGAGGTTTATGGCGAGGCACAACTCTCGGCCCCACGCACGATTCCAATAGAGCGAGCCAGGGCCGTCGGAGGCGTTTTTCAGGGCGAATTTCACGGTGACGCCAACTGGAGTTGGGTGGTGGGCCGGGTAGGCTGTGGCTAAAGGTCGCTACTCCCTCCAGGTCATTCAGTCATGGCTGTCACACGAAAGAGCACTCGCCGATCCAAGCCTTCGCCAGCAACGTCGCGCCCCAGTCGAAAGTTAAACCCTAAGACACCCGCGCGATCGGCTCCGATACGGCCATCAAAGAAGGCGAGTCAAATTCTCGACGCAGTGGGGGAGGCTGTCTCTCAGGCGCAGGTACTTGCGACGAAGACGCAGGAGCAGTTCACTGCGTGGTCGTCACACCCGCCCACCACTGGCAATCGCCGAACGCGCTTTGCGAACACCCTCGAGAAGTGGGCGAATGAGTCGGCCGATATTGCCAAGGTGCTAGAGAGGGCTGAGAAGATCGAGGCCCAATTGCCGAAGGCTGTGGCCTGTGCTCCTGATGAACGTGCGGCAAAGATCATCTTGAAAGGGTTGAGAGCCGCAGACACGATTCGGTTAATGCGCGAGTTCTCCTTGACGGCGCGGTCTCTAGCTAATCGCGCCCGCAAACCACTCACTCCCGAGGATGCCGATAAGGTTTGGGCGGATGCGTCAGACTTCGTCAAGCACCTCGGCCAAGTTGCTGATGACCTGCGAGAGATCGGGGCTCTCATCAAAGCCATGCGGGACCGTTTTCGAGATCCCTCCAAGGGCATCGACACGTCGAGCGACATGCTGCTTCCGGGAACCCCAAGTGTGGATCACTTGGAAGAGATGATCGAGAAGCTCTTGGGCATGATGCAATTTGCGAGTCAGGAGTTGTCTCAATCTGGGACGCGCGGCAGAAATTGCACGACCATCGCAGAACAACTCGAGGCGGCTATGTTTGCCGTCAGCCGATACGACGTTCAGTGCGAGTTGTTTCGAACATCAATAAAGGCAGACTCAGACCTGGCTGAGCTTCTCAAGCCTGGCTCCACCAATCCGTTTTCGCCGATAGCTGCCAAGATCAATGCGGTCATTGAAACGGCCACGCTTAAGGGCCAGTGGTGCAGGGGATGGTTGAATTTTGTGATCAGCCGATTCGATGCGGCCTGCGAGCTGCCTGCGGAGATGCCGATTCGACTGGCCAAAGGTGTCCATGACTTGCATGCTGTCATCAAGATAGCGAAACAGTGGCGCGGCGATGGTGTTGCCGGCTCATCACTGGTCAAGCCGGTTGTCTATGAGCCTAGTCGCTTCCCCGAGGACTCAATCAAGGTGCTTCGGGCGCTTCTGGAGGATCCACCTACATCCTCGTCGGTCCACACGATCAAGAGTCTGTCGAAGGCGACCGGCATCGGTGATCAGAAAATTCGTCGCACCCTTCTCAAAGTTCTCGGCCCAAAAGGGGCTCGTTTCGTTGTAGTGACGAAGCAATCGCGACGCGCAGGAAAGTTCTCGCCTCCCGACACGTACGCGATCCCGACGACTCTCATTGAAGTCGTCCGTGATCTGCTGACGAAACGCTGAAATTCGCCCTGAAAAACGCCCCCATTGCCCGACGTCTGGGATACCGGAAGCGTCGGCCACCTGTTGCAGCGGCTTCGTTGCGGGTGGGCGGGATTTTTTAGCAAGCGGCCTGAAAGGGCCGGGAAAAGGATGGGCGTTATGGAGCTTGATGAAGGCTTCTCAGACGAAGCATGGGATGAAAATGCTGATTCAGGTTGCGAGATCAGCCGGGGTAGCAGTCCGGGCGAGCGAGATGATGGCGCGGTAGGTGTCGCCGATGATGTGGCGGCCCGTGTGGTGGATGAACCCGCGCCGGATGCCGTTGATGGCGGCGGTGATGGCGACATCGATTCGGCAGGTGCTACTGGCCGCGAGCCAGCTCAACCTGTCTTTGATGAACGCGAGGCAATCGTAAATGACAGGGCCCGGGGGCCAGCTCATGAGATCGCCGTGAAGGTCGAGGAAGTCGCAGCCATTCATGGCTTCATGATCGACCTCGACTGCGGAATTCTCAATCCTGATGTTCTCGGGGCAGACGCGGTGGCTTCTGCCGAGGCGCTCTACAACGAGCATGTGAGCCACTGGCTCGACCGTGATCCCGTGCTGGCGAAAGCAGAGGTACGTGATACGGGCGGCGGCCTCCACGTGCTATTGTGGCTCGACCAGCCGATCCTGTGCGGTAGTGAAGAGGCTCGCGAATGGGACGCCATTGCCCGCGGCATCCGCAATGCTCTCCCGGGTGACCCGAGCGTGAATGGCATCATTGCCATGACGCGACCGGTGGGGGCGCTGAATACCAAGTATGAGCCGCCTCGCGAAGTTCGTCAGCTTCGCGAGGGGCACCCAATCACGCGCGATGAGATTCTTGCCTTCGACCGACGAGTGACCGATCACCCGGCGCGATTATGGATGACGGTTTTCTGTGGTGGCGAGCGTGTGTCACCGTGCCCGATGTGCCGGGCCGAGGGTTCATCGCTCGGTGTGGCGGGCAGCTGGCAGTGTCGGTGTTACGGGTGTGGGCGGGTTAGTGCCGCCTCGCTCGTCTATCGGTTTTTTTCGAACGACTTCCTTACGAAACGAATGGGGTGATGACATGGTGAGTTTTGCTGACTTTGATAGCCGTGGTGACCACAACTGGATCGTGCGAGACCTGAAGGCGGCACGTGCCGCGCTGGTGGCAGTGGAGCGGGGGTGTACCCGTCCCAAGCTGATCTCGAGCGTGACGCCGGCGGGCCAATTTATTGGTGATGCACACGAGACGATTTTCGAGGTGATGGGCCATCTTCGTGGGTCCGGCCGACTCTATCGGCAGGGAAATACGACGATCTTCCTGCATGGCCGCACCAGGCCGGACGGTAGCTGCGGTCCGACGCCGATCGTAGTGGATGGCATCGTCACCAAAGTGGCCTCGCCGATCATCGGCAACGTGCTGATGTGCCGGGCCCTCAAATCCAATCCGAGTGGGAAGGGGGCGAAGGCCGATCAGCCGGTGGAGTACGAGACCCAGTTTCCGGTGCCTCTGCCCGTACTCCAACAGGCGTTCGTCTCGGACGGCAGCATGGACGAGATCCCTGAGGCCCGGTACATCGTCAATCATCCTGTCTACGACAAGGATTTCACGTGGCTGGATGTCGGCTACCACGATCTGCAACGCATCCTCGTATGCGGAGAGTCGTTTGAGCCTGTGTTCCTGGACCCGCCGCGGTTCGAGACACCGCCTATAGAGGTTGCGGACGTCCTTAACCGGTTGCCACCGCTGATCCGCCGAATGGTTGAGGGCTTCCACTGGAACGGTGCCGTTGACCTCATCAACTATATAGGTGCGGCACTGATGATCCCGCTGATGCCGGCGCTCGTCGAGGATGGTCACCCGGGTGTGATGTTTTGGGGCAACCAACCGAGCATTGGAAAATCACTCGCCGCCCAATGCCTCGCCATTCTGAAGGACGGCGAGCAGGCATCGCCGACATCAGTAGAGGGTGGCGCACGCGAGGTTGAGAACCAGATGGCGAGCGAGCTCAACGATGGGCGGACGGTGCTTTTTATTGACAACCAGAAGGGCATGCTCAATATCCCGATCATTGAAGCCAACATGACGGCCAAGCAATTAGCTATTCGTGGTTTTCACGTCCAGAAAAAGGTGCGGCGGCCCAACGACCTGCTCTGGCTCATCACGACGAACGACGCCATGCCGAGCGATGACCTCCTTTCGCGATGCATTCACATTCGATTGTGCTACGAGGGGCTGCCAGATTCGCATCGGTTTGCCATGTCGGACGGCGAGCTTGTGGCTTTTGTCAGCCACAATCGATCGGCCATCCTGGCCGAATTTGCAGGCATGATCGGCGCGTGGTTGGCGGGTGGACGGCCTGAAGCCGGATCACCTTGTCGCTTCGCCATTGCCGGTGGCGTGATCGGCAGCGTGCTCACCTACAACGGACTGTCCGGGTTCTTATCGAATACCCGCGAGGAAATCCGTGAGAACTCTGCTAAGCAACAGCAGTTGATCGAGCTTGTGGGGCGGATCATCGACAGCCGACTGCCAGGGTTCATGTGGGAGATCGATGGCGACATCGATGTAGCCGATGCTGTGTTCAAGAAAGAGGGGCCGCCAAAGAGCCCAATGGAGCAGAAGGACTGGGTGCCATACCTCATAGGAGTAGGCGCGATCCCCCCGTCGTGTGACACGCCCCAGAAGCAGAAGAAGGCCGTCACGCAGTACATGGGGAGCGTCGTCAAGGTGCCTATTGAGGTCGCATATGGCGAGGTGACGGTGCAGGCCATGATCGTGAGTCGCCCACTGCGAAGCCGGCGGTCGTGCTACGTGCTTGCCGTGTGCGGTCTGCCGCCGGCACCAGGGGGCGCACCGGAGAGTAGCAGTGACCCCAGTTGGCTCGCCGGCGCCGACGCCGACGACGAGGCTAGCACCGAGTCGGCCGCTGACATGCCCGACGATGAGGCCGGATCGGCTGACATCAAGGAGTTGGGTGAAAGTTTATGGGATTAACCCATACGTCGCCATGGGCTCTGTAGCCCATGGCGATGGTGAAGTGGTGAAGACATGGTGAAGACCCAAAAATCAGTCTTCACCATCGTTTGGATGCAGAACACTAGGCCTTTTTGAGAAAGTGGTGAAGTGATGAAGACAAAAGACAGTGTTGGGACAGCAAATCAATCGAGGCATCTCATGCCTCCAGGGCACGCTACCGGAACGCCCCTCGGAACGAATCCAGCCGGACATGGTGTTTCATCTTCACCACTTCACCATTCTTCAAAAACCACTGGAAAACAAGTCCCAAACGACGGTGAAGACCCAATAAACAGTCTTCACCATGTCTTCACCACTTCACCATCGGGCGGCTTCCTGCTTGCCTTCGGTGCGGCCCAGTACCCGTTTCGGCGCTGGGTGCCCGCCTATGGTCGCGTGATCACCGGCCGCTTCGCGCTGGACACGGAGACGACCCTCATCGATGACACCCGGCCGGCCAGCATTCCCGCGCTCGTGCTTGGCATGGCCTTCGATGGGCAGCAGGGTTGGTTCGTGACGGCCGAGGACATGCCAGCGTTCCTTGCCGCACACCCATCGAACCAGCTGATCTTTCACAATGCCGCCTTCGACCTAGCGGTGCTCCAGGCGACTTTTGACCGTCGAGGGATAGCCGCCGACGTCTATGCCCGTGTCGAAGCCGGTCGGGTCGCAGATACCCAGATCCTTGCGCGGCTCATCTCGCTTGCCACAAATGGCCACACCGCGCGTAACCAGTGTTCCCTCGACTACTGCTCCCAAAAATACCTTGGCGTCGCGCTTCCCAAAGACCTTAAGACACCGGGCGGCGAATGTGTCCGGCTCACCTTCGGCAGATACCATGGCCGACCGTTTGAAGCGCTACCGGTCGAACACTTGACCTACGCCGCGATGGATCCAGTGGCGACACTCCTGCTGTTCGACCGGCTGAAGGCTGAAATCCCCACGATCAAAGCCAATGCGTATCAGGCGTTTGGTTACGCGGATGAAAGCTGGCTCGCACGGCAATGGAGCACGCACGGGCCCCTCACGCACGACATTCAACTCAAGGCCAGCATCGTCCTTTACCAGCTCTCGCGTACGGGTGTCTTGATCGACCAACGCCGCCGCGAGGAGAAGGTGGCGACTCTGCAACACGTCGTCACTGAAACCCGCCGGATGCTCGCGCTAGCCGGACTTCCAGTTGAAGGCAAAGGGGCCAAATCAGCTCTCCTCAAGCGCATCGAAAGGTTGTCTCGCGAGCATAAGAACCTACCACTCATCCACACGGAGTCTGGCCAGATAGCAACGAGCGAGGAGCAGCTCAAAGAACTCACCGTATTGGATCCCGTGCTCGATGTCTTACTCCAGCATCGGCAAGCCACAAAACTTCTCTCGACCTACGCCTCCAAGATGCATCCGGGGAAGCGCGTCCATGGCAAGTTCAACTACCTCATGAGCACCGGCCGGACGAGTTGCGGCGGCGGGTTCAACCTCCAGAACTTGCCGAAGGAACTCGACGCCACCAGCAACCACGAGACGACGATCCGCGGCTGCTTCGTGCCGGCGCCTGGAAAAGTTTTCGTGGTGGTGGACTACGCCCAGATCGAGTTGGTCGTGCTGGCGTGGGCCTGGAAACACCAAATGGGCTTCGGGGACAGCCTTCACAAGATCGTCACTAAGGGCCGCGACATGCACCGGCTCATCGCGGCGGAAGTGCTCGGCAAGGATCCAGCCGACGTCACGAAGCAGGAACGCAATGCTGCCAAACCTGTATCGCTCGGTCGCCCTGGTGGTCTTGGCTGGAAAACGATTCAGAAGCAGGCCTTGAATACGTACGGCGTCGAGCTGAGCGAGGAGCAGGTCCGTGAGCGGATGCAGGCGTATGAGACCCTGTGCCCGGAGCTGACCGAGCACCTGAAGACCCGCGTGGATGCCGGTCTCGAAATCGCGCAGGCACTCGGGATGACGCTGCTCGCCTACAACGCTGCACGCGGCAAGCCTACGCGCTATCCTAAGGTCACTGATGAAGAGCCCACAGGTTGGCTCGGCGGCATGCTCATGAAGGTTCTTGAATCGCCGGGCCCCATGACGCGAGGCAACAGCGATACGAATTCATCACCACGGCTCTACACGCCCCAGGAGACCAACTTCTTCTGGACCGCGGCAGAGAGGCTTTCGGCATTCGGGCTCGACGAGAAGCACATCAAGGACATCCGGGCCCGAAAGCCATCACGGTCACTTCGAGATGCCGTGGCCGGGATCTTCAGTCGCGAGCCCATCATCACAGCAACTGGCCGCATACGCGCAAATGCCAGCTACTCCGCATGTAGAAACGGAATCATGCAGGGACTAGCCGCTGACGGTGCGATTCACGCGCTCTGGAAGCTCATGCGGGCCGGCTACACGATCACCAACTTCATTCACGACGAAGTGATCATTGAGGTGCCTGAGGATGAAAATCTCCCTGCCACGATCGCCGACATCGAACGGCTCATGAAGGAGGGTATGCAGGTTGTGGTTCCTGGCGCCAATGTCCGCGTGGAGACTTCGGTGCGGCGGTCGTTTAGCAAGGCGGACGAGATTGCTTCGGCGAGCCCATGAGCAGATACGAAAAACCGAGGCGCCGAATCCAGGTGCCTGTTCGTCTCGGTATCCGTCGTGACCACTCTCCTACGGTTACGGGAGAAACACCTCCACCTTAAGCCCCAGGAGAAACCGCCATTCCCTGTGTTCGATCGAGAAAGCCCGCCTTGAAGAACACCACTACGAGCCCATTTCGTCCCTACCCATCACCACCCAGAAGCGCCAAGAACCAACCACCCTCGCTCCAAAACCGATTCCCGCCTTCTTATCAAACATCACACGAGCCCCAAATTCGCTCCCTAAGCCCCGAATTCCAGCCAAAGGTCTCTCCACGCCTAGAACACCCTAATAACCCGTTAGAAGCCAAATGCGGGCCTCCTATCGCCACACAACGCCGCGACCCAGAACTGCGTGAATGACCTGGGCTAGAAACCACCATCAGCCCGAATTTATCACTCTCATTCGCCGCTCTTTCCGCCGTCATCCGCAGAAATGTTATCACTTCATGCCGTATTACTTTCTCCCACCATCTCTAAAATCAGCCACCAGCACGCACGCTCAAGAAATGCCTAAAAAGCAGGCATGATAAATTCCACTGCTTCTTTCGTGAGCGTTATATTTCCTAGGCGTGCTGCGGAATAACGGCGGGCTTAGCGGCGGCTCTTATTACGCTCTAGATGTATTTGGCGTAATTCGAGAAACGGGGAATAACAGCAAACGCACAAATGGGGTTATTCCGGAAATGTAAAAGCCTCGTAATTCATTATAAACAGAATTGGCGTTATTATGTCTTGTGCGAATAGCCGCCACGAGAAATGTTAATTTATCACCACGCGAAGCCAGGGCCCACGAGCCAAGCCAAGTAACCCGAGCATGGAGCCAGGGACAGCACGCGAGCTTCATTGGGGCGTCAGCGAATTTCACAAAGAGTGCGAAGGCAAGGGAGCGAGACCGGCGAGAAAGCCCCCAGAAACCAGCCAAGAAACGCACTCGAGGGAAAGCCAGGAACGAGTCGCGTGGTTTCTCCTCCCCCATGAACGCCACCAATAGCACCGACCCCTGACTCTCTTCCCGCCTTCATCCCGTCTGTCGCGTAAAAAATGCCAATGCCAAGGCGGTCAAGGTGCGAACAGCTAAATCCTGCTCAAAAACCGGGCATATGAAGGGATAGCGGATAGTAGTCAGCGAGTAGGCCCCAGAGCCATCGCATTCTCAAGCCGGCCAGCCCCATCGCGATTCCAGCCGGCGATCGCTCCCAAACCCAGCCTGTGAAATTCCGCTGGCTCTCGCTGGCTCTTTCGCCGCTCTTCCCCGCCCTCATTCAGGAGAACCTTTCAGTGACCCCATTTGTTTTGTGTGCCCTGCTTTCCGTCGGCCTCGCTCTCGCCCTCGCTCGTGAAAGCCGACTCCGCAGGGCTCTCCAAGCTCTCGTCGGCAGGCTCCTCAACCAACTCAGAAATCCCCCACCCGAATCTTTCACTTCTCGCTCACCTCAATATCGGAGACGCGTATGACCAGTTTCATTTTTCTCATCGCTGCGTTCTGTGCCTGCTGCTCCTGGCTCGTCTGGCTGTTATGGCGAGTGCTCATGCTCGCGTTCATGTCGTTCCGCAGGGCCGCCAGAATTTTCACGCTCGGTATTTGCGCAATTGCCGCGTGCACCCCAGGGCCAGTTCATGCAGGCTGGTTTTGGGGACCCGATCCGAAAGTAGAAGCGGCGAACCAGGCTCTTCAAAGCGCTGCACAGATAGCGACGGAAGCAGCGCAGACTCAATCAGCCCAGCAGGCACAACTTCTTCACGCGATCGAGCAGCTATCCAGTGAGCGAACCCACCTGGCAAACCATCTGCGGAACCTTGGTGACTTTTCGCAGCGTGAGTCTGTATGGGCGGCTGCATTGAACGCGATAGGCCCAGTGCTCGTTGCTGTGAGTGTCCTGATGGTCGCGGTCATGGCTTTGTA
This sequence comes from Planctomycetota bacterium, assembly GCA_031403195.1. GTDB lineage: Bacteria > Planctomycetota > Planctomycetia > Pirellulales > UBA1268 > QWPN01. The sequence goes on from JANNSZ010000095.1 coordinate 62,838, forward strand.
TGTGCAAGCCAAGGCGAGCCCAGGTGATTCCCAGGCGGCAGCGGCTCTCGTTGAAGAAATCCTGAGTCCCCAAGGTTCGCTCTTCGTAGGCGGGCATCAGGAACCGGGAATAGCCCAGCACGAGAAGCAGCAAGAGAAAATCGCCGGCAGGAAATTCTCAGGGCTCGAGCATGCGTACCCAGACTCTTCACCACACACCCAGGACATGCCCTTCTAACCATGAGCCACATCGTCGAAATCAAAACCGAAATCCGAGACGAGCAGGCCGTACGGTCAGCTTGCTCTCGGCTGCAACTCGAACCGCCCGAGCACAAGACCACGAAGATGTTTTCGGGAACCGCGACCGGTCTGTGCGTCTACCTTCCGAAGTGGTGCTATCCGGTCGTCTGCGATCTCAAGACGGGCCAGATCAAGTACGACAACTACGAAGGCCACTGGGGCGAGCAAAAGCATCTCAACTCGTTCCTCCAGGGGTATGCCGTCGAGAAAGCCAAGATCGAAGCCAGGAAGAAGGGGCACTCGGTCACGGAAACCAAGCTCCATGATGGCTCGATTCGTGTGACCGTTCGTATTGGAGGTGCGGCATGACGAGCACCCCAACAAGAACCATCGAGATCACCGTGTCGCCTGAAGGAGCCACGAGCATCAAGACGTCGGGCTTCACTGGCTCCACATGCAAAGACGCCACGCGAGAACTGGAGCGGGCCCTTGGAGTTGCCGGCCGTGAAAGCCTGTCGCCGGAGTTCTATGGGCAGGTCACGAACGCCGAGCAGATCCGCCAGGGCTCGTGACCGTCCAGAAACGCCACCTCAAGGAACCCCACATGCAAAAGACCAAACATCACGAAGCTGTCGATGCCAATTTCGAGAAGCTCCTGGCCGAGATCGCAGAACGGCAGCGCACTCGTCTGGAGACCGCCAAGAACACGCTCAAGACGGACATCATTCCTTCGCTCACAAAGTTGGGTGTCGCAGTCGTGCAGGCGTCGTATTCGGGCTACGGCGATTCAGGATGCGTGGACACGATCGACTACCTGGATGCCAACAACAAGCCCATCGATATCGAGCCACTGGACCCAACCCTCGCCCCAAAGCTCGATCGGATCTTCCATGAGTTCTTGCCAGATGGTTTTGAGATCAACGAGGGCGGCCAAGGAGACATCACGCTCGAGGTCCAGAAGGGCGCCGTCACGATCGAGCACCAGGAGAACTTCGTCCAGCACACCGACAGCACCCAGGAGTACACGCTCTGATGGCGCACGCGTATCACCATGCCGTCAGCTCATCCCGCAAGTTCGGTGGCGAGCCTGACGAGTACCTCAAGTACCACGAATGGCTCGATGCTTCCAAGAGCCACATGGCGGACTTTCGACATCGGGCCCTACGGCATCACAGCGAGGGCATCTTCATGCTGGAGGCTCTCTTCGGCAGCACGATCACGCTCTCGACCGGCCGCATTCTCCCCGTGAGGTTCATCGGAGAGCAGCACGTGATCGAAGACTTGGGCCGTATCCCGACGGTTGCCGATTGGCTCGCGAAGATCCACCCGGAGCCATGGATGCTGGGACGCGGTCATACGATCAGCGAGTAGGTCAGCAGTGTGAAATTCCGGCGCCCGCTTTCCCTCGCCGGCAGCCAATCGGACAGCAGACCGGCCAGAGTTGAGGTCGCGGCTCTGATATCAACTCGGACCTTAACTCTCGAGAACCCCCAAAAACAAGGGCTTTTTAGCAGAGTTAAGGAGTTGAGGTCATTCCCCGTTTCGCGAGCCCAATTCCGATTGCACCACACGACCGCCATAAAAAAGCCGCCGCCACCACGAACATGATTTCGGGCGGTCAATTCCGGCAAACACCTCAACTCCTTAACTACCAGCAAAATCCCCGTGAAAACGGCGCTTCTGCGAGTTGAGGTGGGAGTTGAGGTCGCCGAGGCACATTCACTCCTTAACTCTGCTGGCGGCGCTTCTCGGGCTCACGCTCCATCGCTTGCCCGGCACCTACTGGCCGTTCTTGCAGCGATCCATATCTACACCCATTCCACACACCCTCGGAGTTCACATGCCCCGACCCAAGACCACCTCATCGACAACACCGCCCACCAACTCCTCTCTCACCACCCGCCTCCACGAACTCATCTCCGCGTGCTTCTCCGGTATCTGGATCACGACGCACGAACCGACCGAAGCCATACGCGACCTGACGACCTTGTGCCGCGCTGAATCCTGGCGGCTTGGTACCTGGGACTGTGATCGCGGCATGACCTTCCCCTTCGAGCCCATCCAGATGCCCGGCGTGACCGATTCCCAAGATCCGCTCGCCGTCATTCGCTCGCTCCCAGATATCGCCAACGGTTCCGGCACCACGCTCATCACCTTCGAGAACCTGCATCGCTTTCTCGGCTCAACAGAAATCATCCAGGCACTCGCTCGCCAACTTCATGTCGGCAAACAGACCCGATGCTTTGTCGTCGTGTTGGCTCCGGACATCCAACTGCCGCCCGAACTCGAAAAGCTGTTCACCGTGATCGACCATGAGCTACCCGGACATACCCAGCTCGAAAAGATCGCCAAGGAAATCGCCACTCAGGAGAACGAGCTGCCCACGGGTGACGATCTTGCCCGCGTGATCGAAGCCGCCAAGGGACTGACCGCGAGCGAAGCCGAGAACGCCTACTCACTCTCGCTGGTCAGGCACGGCAGACTTGAGCCCGAAACGCTCTGGGAGCTGAAGAGCCAACAGCTAAAAAAGAGCGGCCTGGTTTCCCTTCACCGTGGCACCGAAAACTTCCAGCAACTTGGCGGCCTGGAAAACCTCAAGGCGTTCTGTCTCCGAGCGATGAGGAGGCAAGCGGGAACGACAGACGGCCCAACACCAAAGCCTCGCGGTGTCTTGCTCCTGTCGCCTCCTGGTTGCGGCAAATCTCAGTTCGCAAAAGCCCTCGGCAACGAAACGGGCCGGCCTACGGTTGTCCTCGATGTCGGTGCCTTGCTCGGTTCGCTCGTCGGTCAATCAGAGAGCAATGTCCGGGCGGCTTTGAAGCTGGCTGACGCGATGGCTCCCTGTGTCTTGTTCTGCGATGAGCTGGACAAAGCACTGGCTGGAGCTTCGTCATCCGGGCAGACAGACTCCGGCGTGACAGCTCGGGTCTTCGGCTCACTGCTCACCTGGCTCAATGATCACGAGAGCGATGTCTTCTTCGTTGGTACCTGCAATGACGCCTCGAAGTTGCCGCCCGAGTTCGCGAGAGCTGAGCGATTCGACGGCGTGTTCTTCGTAGACCTGCCTAGCCGTGATCAGAAGGACGCGATCTGGGGCATCTACCTGGGTGTGTATGGGCTCGACGCGAAGCAGGCTCGGCCCAATGACGCCAACTGGACCGGGGCGGAGATCAAATCGTGCTGCCGTCTTGCCAGTCTGTTGGACGTGCCCCTGATCCAAGCCGCTCAAAACGTCGTGCCTGTTGCCGTGACTGCTGGCGACAAGGTTGAGAGTTTGCGGCAGTGGGCTTCCGGTCGGTGTTTGTCGGCGGATCGGGCGGGCGTCTATTCGCGGGATCAGGGCCCAGTGAATGGACGAGCGAGACGGGTGATGCGAGAGCCGGGGGTAAATTGAGGCGGTGAAGTTGGTGGGTGCGGCGGCATCATTCCCAAGTACTCCTTCGAGCCAGGATCGCTTCCCGCCGTTACGCCTTTCGGCCTGTGTGCGTCAGGGTGCCACATCGGTCTTCGGCCAAATCCGTCGGCGGATAATCTGCGGGGGCCATCTGATGTGTGCCGTATCGCAAGCGATCGCGGACGCCTAGCACTCGAATGCCTGCAGATTCAGACTGATGAAGTACTTCAAGCGGCCGGGGCATGACCCAACACTCTGGAGCGGGGACTCGCTTAGCATGTCCGATTACCGTACTGCCAAGCTTCAGACCGATTACCCAGGATTTATCGAGGTGCTTCAGTGAAGCTTCCCGGGCCGCCCACATCGCTGGTGGATGAGCTAGCACCATTTTCTCCAGTCGACCTGCTCACCAAATGCGCCGCTGCACAGTTGTGCCCAGATAACGCCCAGCGGCTCTTTCGACTGGAGCATCTAGCCATCAACGCCGCTTCGCTTCCCCGGGGACCAGATCGACCGTGCATGAGTGTGCCTCGGTATCGCCGATTGCTTGAAAGCGGCATGGGCGTCGATTTTCTGGAAGACCCATTTTCTGCGCCCTTAGTCGTACCTGTCGCATTTACCGGCGGAAGCTACCTCACACTTACCGGCCTGACAGAGCATCTGCGGCCGGGGGTCGACCTCTTGCTATCAGTTGCGATGGTGGCCGTCGACTTTGCGGGCACACGATTTCGTGACAGCATCGCCCATCCTTGCCAGGCACTTCTCCACCTCAGTGATGTAATGTGTTCTCTTGCTGGCCTTCGACGTGGGCAAGCACCGCCAACTGAGCCCAGGCTCGTTCTTCCCACTGGGGCTAGGCTGGCAGAACTTGCCCGAGCAGTGTCGTGGTCTGACGATCAGCTACGTGAGCTCTTTTCTGAGACAAACGTCTCGCCGACAGCATTGCATCACTTTGAGCTTCCGCTCGGTGCTCGCGTGCCGGAAAACACGGCACCCGGCTACGGGCCACTGCTCGAACGGCCCCTGATTCGCGATGGTCAAGGTGTTGTGATTGCACTCCCGCACGCACTGCTGACCGCCCTCTCACGGTATGTACTCGGCACCGCGCATGGCCACGGGCTCTTGAAGCCACTGGCAGAAGCATTTCATGCAGCGGCGGTGGCCAGGGCCAGCCGTTGCCTGGATTCTATGGGGCTTCATGACTTGGCTGCCGAGCACATGACTGAGCCGTCCGCACCAGGACTCTCCGAGCAAATGCGATGGCTTGACACGGACAAACTTTTGCACGTGATTATGGTTTCGGATGACCTGAAGACGTACACGCGAGATCATCCGTTTGGCGAGGGCCACTTCCCGCCAGGAGTGGAACTAGAACGCCGGTTCCGAATCGGGCTCGACCGTGCCAAGGCGAGTAGGACTCCCCCCGCGAGATTCTCGGACTAGTCGTTGTGTGCGGGGTTTCTAGGTCCGCCATGATCGACATGAATCGAGGAGAGGATGACCAGCAGGTCTTGCTTATGAGCCTTGAGGAGCTCGATGCCTTAAGCGTTTTGGAACCAAGCAACCCGCTCTATTTGTGGCACTTCTCTCGTGCCAGGGAACGATTTCGCAAATCGTCGGCGATCCTTGCATTCTCGGTCTCTGACGAGCTGTTTTTCTACCGGAAGTACGACTCGAGCTTTTATTTGGGCGACACTCCAGTGCCGACTCTTGCATCCTTTCAGCCAAACGCTGGTGATTCGCTGTTTCTAGAAGCCCAAACGAAACTTGATCCGCACGCTCTTCCAGCTATTCAAGGTGGGTTTTGCGAGTGCGTCCGAGTCTTCCCAGACTCTTCCATTCCGGTGTATGCCCCGAGGGTACCCTCAGCCGCCGAGCGCGCACACTGCATCGAGGTTGAAGGCGGTGCCATCTGGGTCTATACACGGCTCCCGCAGCCGTCATCCGTGTCGCTCGCTCACACGATGGCGTGTCGCCTGGTAGAGTCACTCGCTTTCTGGCTGGGACGAATGGCAAATGAGTCCTTCGTGCGAGCGTCTGGCGCCAATCGTGCTCGCATTGAGGTCTGCGTCATTGCCCCGGATCAGTGGATCTACCCGTGTGTAGCACCGTCGGTCGCAGCCGTTGATCCGGGCATCGCTGTGTCAGTTATTGATGAGCGATCGCTTCGTGTGGAGTTTCCCCCGGAAGCCATGTCTCTCATCTGCGGCGCTCGCTACTACGAAGAGCGAGTGCTTCTACTTCCAGCTTGCCGCGCACTAGCCAGGCTTGGGGGATGCAGCGAGTCGGAAGCCGAAACCGCACTTGCTGCTGTAATGCCGTCGGCGCGACACAGAAGCCTAGTTTTTGTGTCCGGGGAAGATGCTTTCTCTGTCCGCCCCAGGTCCTTGCCGCCGCTGCACCTCGTGGAGTCGGCAGCCGAGCAGGAGGTTCTGGACGAAATCAGATCGCACTTGGTGACCATTGGCGTTCCCCAAGGGCCCTTGCCTGCGAAGGACCGCACACGGGTGCTGAATCAGATCGTTGCAATGCTGTTCGCAGAATTGGTCAAGGAAATCTCAATGCTGAATGCCGAGGGGCTGCTTCAGTGGCTGGTTGCCCAGAACGAGGCCATTGTTGATGCATTGTCGATGTCTCGCCACCTTGAACCCTACAACCTCGCTTGTTTTGCAGAGCACGCTGGCCCCGCCAGGAAGGAGTTATTGTCAAGAGTTGTGTTCCAGGGTTCTGAATCAGGCGGCGTTCTGCAGTACTCCGTCGGTGAAGATTCTTCCTTC
>JANNSZ010000096.1:0-10537 GCA_031403195.1 Planctomycetota bacterium
CGTAGGAGTCTGAGCGCAGCCAGGATGGCGAAGCGAAGAGTCCTCCGAGTAAGCGAAGGCCTGGAGGGCCGTAGCGAACGTCCGGCGACATGGCACGGGCAACCCCGGCCCCACGCAGGCCGCGCCCTGGCTCGAGAGGCATGTTCGCCACCTGTTCCGTGCTAGCACTGATAGTGCTAGCACACGATCTTGTGGTGACTCCCGTCCGAGACCACAAAATCGGAAAAATCGTTGCAATCGCTCTTGCTTCGCCTACCTTCGCCCCCGTCGCCACAGGGCGGCCCGGTACCCATGGATGGGAGCCGGTTTGATTCCCAGTCACGGAGGACCCCTATGGCTGTCAAGCCACTGATCGGCATCAACACTGACTATCGCTCCGCCCGCAAGGAGCATGCCGCCCTTTCATTCCTGGCGGCTGGGTACTACGACGGCATTCTGGCGTCTGGTGGGATTCCCGTCATCCTGCCGCCGCTGATCGAAGAGGACGATGTCGTCCGCGTGCTCGACATGCTCGACGGGATCATCCTCGTGGGCGGCTCCGATCTTGACCCTCGTCGCGACGGCTACATGCCCCACCCGGCCGTCCGACCGCTAGAGCCCCGCCGGGAAGATTTTGATCGGCTCCTGGCCAAGCACGTCTGTGCCCGCCACATGCCCGTGCTGGGCATCGGCTGCGGCATGCAGCTCCTCAATATCACCGAGGGAGGCACGCTGTTCCTCCACCTTCCGGAGGATCTCCCAAAGGCCATCCCTCACAAAGATCCAACAGATCTCGCCCATCGCCATGCCCTCCTGGTCGAGGCAGGCTCGGTGATGGAGCGGGTCTATGGGGACGGCGAAATTCGCGTCAACAGCATGCACCACATGGCCATTGACGATGTCGCGGCGAGTTTTCGCGTGACGGCTCGCGCCCCAGACGGTGTCGTGGAGGCGTTTGAGAGCGCGGTCGACGATTGGACTGCCATCGGCGTGCAGTTTCATCCCGAGGCCGACTCAGCATCGGCTCTCGATGTGAAGATTTTTGAAGAGTTCATCATCGGCATCACGGGCGTCGTCCCGGAGATGCGACTGGTCGCATGACCCGGTAGATATCGATGGCCGGCCCGTCGATCGCTCCGAGCGGTCGGCGGGCCGGCTGTCGTTCTACCGCGAGGCCCGCAGCAGCGCAGGCTGGCTCAAACTCGGCCGCCCGCGCCCGGCCGGGGTCGGCCACCAGCGCCGTGCCTTCGACCGCGAGCGTCCGGGCGATCATGCCGGCCAGTGCCACCGCGTGGTGCTTCTCGTAGAGGACATCGGCTGCCACCACGACGTCGAATGCTTCGAGGTCGTCCGGTGGCTGCCGCCAGTCGAGCAGCCGAACGCTGAGTGAGCCCACGGCGTTGCGGTCGGCGTTGTAGCGAACACCCTCGAGCGCGTCTGCCTCATAGTCGCTGGCGGATGCAGAAAACCCTGAATGGGCCGCGACAATTGCGGGCAGGCCAAGGCCGCAGCCCAGTTCGAGGAGTGACCGCCCTCGGCCCTCCATGAGCGCCAGATCCTCTGCGAGCACAACGGCCGACTCCCAGACATTGGCCCAGTACGGAATCCGCTCGTCTCGGGCAAACTCCTCCTCGTCGATGAGGGCGTCGATGTCGGGCGGGCACCAGAAGCGGTAGACCGCGCCCCGAATGTCGATGGCCCTCGCAATCGGAGAAAACCGCTGGTATCCCGGTTTCAACGCCGCGGTCATACCTTTCCAGCCTCCTGATCGTCACAGCCGACAGCCGCAGGGCATTCGATTTTCAGGTCGCTTGTCGCGTGAGGCCCTGCAGTGTGGCACGATTGTATGATTCCGTCACCCGATCTCCACCCGCGGCAGGTCCTCCATGCTCACCGACTACGACCTCTACCTGCTTGGCGAGGGCCGTCACTGGAAGAGCTATGAGAAGCTTGGGGCACAGATTGAATCGCAGGCTGGCGTGTCCGGCGTCTGTTTTGCCGTCTGGGCGCCAAACGCCGACCGCGTCGAAGTGGTCGGCGATTTCAATCGCTGGAACGGCACTGCCCACCGGATGCACAAGCGGATCCCATCGGGCGTGTGGGAACTTTTTGTGCCAGGCCTTGCTGCCGGCGTGATCTACAAATTTCGCATTCATGGCCATGGCACTGCCGGCGACCGAACTGATCCGTATGGCTTTGGGGCCGAGGTCCCTCCGCGAACCGCCTCGATCGTCACCGATCTGACGGAATACAAATGGAAGGACGCCGACTGGATGGCGACGCGGGATGCGCAAAACGCACTCGACGCGCCCATGAACATGTACGAGGTTCACCTTGGCAGCTGGCGACGGCCAGGGGCCGAGCCGCATCGCTGGCTCACCTACGCCGACTTGGAGCGGGATCTCGTCCCGTATGCCGTCGAAATGGGTTTTACCCACGTCGAGTTCCTTCCGCCGACCGAGCATCCGCTCTCTGCGAGCTGGGGCTACCAGACGATCGGGCTCTTTGCGGCCACCAGCCGATTCGGCTCACCGCACGACTTGATGTCGCTCATCGATGCTCTCCATCGCGCGGGCGTCGGGGTGATCATCGACTGGGTACCCGCCCACTTCCCCCGCGATGCCCACGGCCTGCGGCAGTTCGATGGCACCGCGCTCTATGAGCACGAAGATCCCCGCCAGGGTGAACACCCCGACTGGGGCACGATGATCTTCAACTACGGCCGCAACGAGGTGGCCAACTACCTCATCTCATCGGCCCTGTTCTGGCTCGATCGCTACCACATCGACGGCCTCCGGGTCGATGCGGTGGCGTCCATGCTCTACCTGGACTACAGCCGCAAAGACGGGGAATGGACGCCCAATTGCTTCGGCGGACGCGAAAACCTCGAGGCCATCGATTTCCTCAAGCAATTCAACGTTCAAACCCATTCCCACTACCCGGGCACGCTCACGATCGCAGAGGAGTCAACTGCCTGGGCCGGCGTCTCGCGGCCGACGTATGTAGGCGGCCTAGGGTTCAGCCTCAAATGGAACATGGGCTGGATGAACGACACCATCCGGTATTTTCGGCACGACCCGATCCACCGCAAGTACCACCACGACGAGCTCACCTTCAGCCTCATCTATGCCTTCCACGAAAACTTCGTGCTGCCGCTCTCGCACGACGAGGTGGTCCACGGAAAGGGCTCATTGCTCGCCCAAATGCCGGGTGATCTCTGGCAGAAGTTTGCGAATCTTCGCCTCCTGTTCTCATATATGTGGTGCCATCCAGGCAAGAAACTGCTCTTCATGGGGGGCGAGTTTGGCCAGTGGAGCGAATGGAACTTTGACGAAAGCCTGCAGTGGCATCTGCTCGAGTGGGAGAGCCATCGGGGCCTTTCGCGAGCGGTCGCCGATTTGAATGACCTCGTGCGCCGTGAGCCGGCGCTCCACGAAATGGACTTCGATGCCCGTGGCTTTGACTGGATCGATTGCCACAACTGGCAGGACAGCGTTTTGGCCTTCGCCCGCCGGGCTCGCGACCCAGACGACTTTGTTGTTGTCTGCTGCAACTTCACGCCAGTGCCGCGCCACGGCTATCGGCTCGGCGTGCCCTGCGGGGGCGACTACGACGAAGTGTTTAACAGCGATTCGGCGTGGTACGGCGGTGGCAATGTCGGCAACTCGGGTGCGCTCGTGGCGAAGGCCGAGCCACACCACGGCCGAAAGCACTCCATCACGCTGACAATCCCACCGCTGGGCACCGTCGTCGTCAAGCCTCGCCGGTGAGGCTGGTCACTCGTCCTCTGGCGGTCGCTCCCACGTCACGCCCTGGCGCTTCTCGATGGTGGCGAGCCAGCGGGCAAACGCCTCACGTGTTTCGGACTCGGCGAGCGCGGCTAACCGTCGCGGATCGAGCGTCGCGTCGCGAAACCGCGTTTGCAGCGTTGCTTCATCGGGCTCGAAGGATACCGCACGGACGGCATAACAGATCGTCTCCGGCTCATTGAAGGCTACCGTTGTGCCACCGGGCTCGAGGCCAAACACGGCAGCCATGAAGGCCTCGCCTGCCATCTCGATGCCCGCGGGGTTTGACAGGACCGGCCTCGACCCAAAGGGTGCAGTGCCACGGGTCAGCCAGGTGAAGGGGCCAGCCGACTTGGCCTCGAGGCCATCACGACCTGTGACAGCCTCGGCAAGCGTCTTGTCCTTGGCCGATGCAGCGATCTCCTGGGCCCGTGTTTGGGCCAGCGGTCGCGCTTCCATCAGCTTCCAGACCCGCACGACGTCGGCCTTGATGTCGGCTAACGGCGGAGTGAACTCGGGCCGGTCCTCGGCCTTCCACGAGAGATACCGCACCCCTGCCACGTCCCGTGTGACGACCGGCCGGAAGCGGGGCGCGGCCGGCGGCAGGATCATGTCGATCCACGGCTGCTGCTGCACGCCAAAACGCTCGGAGAAGGCACTCTGGAAGCTGCCGCCGATCCCACCCGCGGCCGCTGCCTGCGATGGCGTGACGAACTCGGATTGAATGCCCTGAAGGCCATGCTCGGCTGCGAGCTTCATCACATCTGGCTGCGGTGGCACCTTCTCGCCGAGCCCGATCGCCAGCTCGACGTCATCGGAGTAGGCCGCAATCTTAGCAGTGACCTTCTCAAAAATCTCCGAGATCTTGCGGTCGGCCTCTTGCTGGACGAGCCGCTTGCGAATGTCGTCTCGAACCTTCTCGAGCGGCTCAACCTCTGGTGGTGCGTCTGTGGCAGCAGCCTCGGCTGGCGTGGCCTCGGCAGCAGTCGCGACCGGTGCTGACGGAGCCTCGGCCGGCTTGTCCTTCCCTGCCGTGGCGTCCGACTTCTCGGCTGCGGGAGCGGCAGTGTCTTTCCCTTCAGGAGAACTCTTCTCGTCGCTCGGCTGCCGGAACGCGACCTGACGGATCTCGCCCGACACGCTGCCGGCCCCGTCGGAAGGCGCGGCTTTCTCGTCGGCTTCTGGGTTCGCTGAAGGAGGAGTAGCATCGGCCGCTGGTGCCGTGTCGGCGGGCTTGTCATTTTCGGGCGCCGTCGCATCGGCGTCCTTGGCGTCGTCGGCCGGCTTCTTGGTCTCGCCCGTTGCCCCACTGGCTCCATCGGGGGCCTTCACTGCCGCGTCGTCCGACTTCGGCGGCTCAGCAACCTTCTTCTTGTAGAGCGACGCCTTGTTCTCCTCGTAGAATTTCGCGACAGCCTCGTCGGTGACAGCCTTGTCGGCATCCGCCGAAAACTGATCCGCGGCCGCAACGATCGCGTCGTACCGGGCCCTGGCGGGCTCCTTGAAACCGGGCGTGGTGCTCCGGGCCCGAGGCAGGTCACCGCTGTACGCAGCGTAGAGCTTCTCAAGCGCAGCCGTGGAGGGCTCACCAACCTCGTCCGCCAGTGATTCCACGACAATCGGCACCATCTCGACATTCACCCCCTGCTCGAGTTTGCGGTAGGCATCCCACCGCCATCCCGGCGGCATGCCGGAAAAACTCGTACCCTGCATCACGAGCGTCTGGAGTTGCTCGCCGAGCATGAGCATGCGGAGGGCCTTGAAGATATCGGACTCAGTCACTCCGGCCCGCTCACGGAGCTCGACGATGACTTCCTTCATTTGGTCCGACGTGACCCGGTCCCCAGTCCACAAGTTCAGAAAGTCGTTGATGACAGCGTCTCCGACGACGATCCCGTTGGCCTCGGCCTCGCGAGCCAGGAGCATCGTGGTGACGACCGATCGCTCGTCGATCGGCAGCGGCGGCTGAACTCGCGGATTCCCCGTCGCCGCGGCCTGGAGCGACATCAGAAACTGGTTCAGGGCCCTGCGAACCCTCCCGGCCCGCGCCAGGTCGCTCTCCCGAAGGTCTCCCTCGCTGGTTCGAACGACGACAGCATCGTCTGAGCCAACCCCGGCGGCATCCATGTCCAAAAGCGGCGGAAGCACGAAAAAGGCCAGCATTGCCATGATGGCCAGTCCCGCGAGCGCGGTCTTCTGGTAGCGGCGAAAGACGTTGAAATGACCGGCCATGGTGTCGCCCAGGGGAAAAAAGACGCCGTTCCCGTTTGGGAGACGGCGAAAACTCAGCCACTTGACAAGCCTGAAGCGCGCAGGGTAACGCTGTCTGCTCCAGATCAGGCCGCGATTGTAGCGCCAGGCCTGCTGGCGCCAATCCCGATGTCTGCACGACCCACACCAGCAAAACGCCTTCCTCCCCCGAAAGCCCCCCTCCCGCCCATGGCGAAGAAACCCCGCAGCACTGGTCGGAAAACCCGCGATTCGGGGGCCACTGGCTCGCCGCGAGGCGCCTACCAGCTCGTCATTGTCGAGAGTCCGGCGAAGGCCAAGACCATTGAGAAGTATCTTGGGCCCGGCTTTGTGGTGAAGGCCTCGATCGGCCACATTCGCGACCTCCCGAAGCGGGCGCCCAAGGGGTCGAAGCAGCCGGTCCCAGGCGTCGACCTCGAAAACAACTTCGAGCCGACCTACGAAGTCGCCGCGGAAAAGCAAAAGACGGTCACCGACCTCCGAAAGCTGGCCAAGGGTGCCTCTGACATCTGGTTCGCCACCGACCTTGACCGCGAAGGGGAAGCTATTGCGTGGCATCTCACCCAGGTGCTCGGGGTCGACCCGGCCGTTGCGAAGCGGGTGACATTCGACGCCATCACGAAGAGCGAGGTGCAGCGGGCGTTTGAGTCGCCGCGGGCCATCAACATGCCCCGCGTGGAGGCCCAGCAGGCGCGGCGAATCGTGGACCGAATCGTCGGCTATGAGGTTTCGCCGGTCTTGTGGAAGAAGGTTTCCGGCGGGCTCTCCGCTGGCCGTGTGCAGAGCGTCGCCACGCGGATCGTGGTCGAGCGGGAGCAGGAGATCCGAGCCTTTACGCCCTCCGAGTCATGGGAAATCTCCGGCTGCATGGCGTTTGACGTGGCCGCGGCCACGGGGCTTCACGATGCCTGGAAGAAGCTCCTCGCCCAGCGCGACGATCGGGGACGTGCGCCCCTGGTGCGTGATCGCATGGCGTGGCTGGCCGAGCAGAAGGCGCTCTCGTGCAGCCTCGTCGAAGTCGGTGGCAAGCCGTTTTCGATCGAAGCCGAAAACACCTCCAGCCTCGACCTCACCCCGCAGGCGGTCGCGGCCGCGGAGGCCGCTGGCCTCATCGACATTGCGATCGAACGCGAGGCACACGCTGATGGCCGTGGACGTGGCAAAAACATCGTGCGGCTCGCCGGCCGCCCCGCGCCGACCGCCCGCTACACCGTCGACAGCATTGCCGTCACGCGCACACGATCGCGTCCCTACCCCCCCTTCATCACGAGCACACTCCAGCAGGCGGCCAGCAGCCGGCTCGGCATGAGCACCGACCGCACGATGCGGGTCGCGCAGCAGCTCTACGAAGGCATCGACCTACCCGCCGAGGGTCGCGTGGGCCTCATCACCTACATGCGAACCGATTCGACAAACCTCTCGGGCGAAGCCATTTCAATGGCCCGGCAGTACCTATCCTCGCGGCATGGCGAGGCCTATGTCCCCGAGAAGCCCCGCTTCTACGCGAGCAGTAACAAGGGAGCCCAGGAGGCCCACGAGGCCATTCGGCCCACGGATCCCACCCGCGATCCAGAGGCGATTCGTGAAGCACTGACCGACGAGCAATACCGCCTCTACCGGCTCATTTGGCAATGTTTTCTGGCCTGCCAGGCGACCGACGCTGAGTGGGATTCAACGGCCGTTCGGATGCGGCGGAGCGATCGAGATACGGGCGCCGTTTTCAAGGCGAATGGCCGCGTCCTGCGGTTCGACGGTTTCTATGCGATCAGCGGCGTGCCCCGTGACGACGGCGAGCAGGTTTTGCCTGACTTCTCCGAAGGGGCCGTCCTCGCACCCTTTGACATCGACCCGCGCCAAAAATTCCAGGCGCCGCCGCCGCGGTTCACCGAGGCCACGCTCGTGAAGAAGCTCGAGGAGGAAGGGATCGGTCGCCCCTCCACATACGCCAGCATCATCAACACGATCGAGGCGCGAGGCTACGTCGAGCAGCACGAACGTCGATTCCATGCCACCGCGATTGGGGAGGCTGTCACCGAGTTCCTCAAGGAGGGTTTTGCGAACCAGTTTATTGAGATTGGCTACACCCGCGAGATCGAACGGGAGCTCGATCAGGTGGCCGAGGGCTCGAAGTCTTGGACGGAGATGCTCCATGAGTTCCATGATGAGCTTCGCCCAAAGCTCGTCGATGCGAAAGAGAAGGAGCACGTCAAGGCATCCGCCGACCCCTCTCCCTACAAGTGTCCGAAGTGTGGCCGCCGCCTCGAGTATCGGCTTGGCAAGAAGGGGAAGTTTCTGTCGTGCTCGGGCTACAACGAGAATGTGGCAGAAGTTGAACCCGTGGCGCCTGCCAAAGGGAAGCCCAAGAAGGGAAAAGCAGCCAAGCCAGCTCGTCCGAAGAAGCAAAAGCACGTGCCCGCATGTGACTATGCGATGCCGGTCGATCGTGAGGGCCGGCCGCAGCTCCCCGAACAGCTTGACCTGCTCTCTCCGGCAGGCGTGGCGATGGTGAAACGGACTGGCCGCTTTGGTGATTTCCTCGTCGAGGACCGTCCGCGGCCGCCGAAGGCGAAGGGCAAGAAGGCTGCCGAGGCGGCGTCATCCGAGCCGCCGCCGCTCATCCTCAACCTCGATCGCAAGGGCAACATCAAGTTCCCTTCTGCTCCGCCGCTCGTGACCGACATTTCCTGTGAGAAATGCGGAGCGATGATGAACCTCCGCGACGGGAAACGTGGCCCTTGGCTCGGTTGCCAGAAGTTTCCCAAGTGCCGTGGACGGGCTGCGTTTGCGAAGCTCCCGGAGAAAGAGCAACAGGATCTCACGAAGCAGCTCACCGGACACCTCAGTGGCCACGAGCGGATTCGACTCACGCGTCGCGACGGTGTGACGCCCGTGGAGGAAGGCACGCCGCTGGCCGCGATCATGCTCCCCGGCGGCTCCGCCGAGATCGAGCGCTGGGACGCAGCTGACGTGGTGTAACGCGACCTCACCCGACGGTGGGTATCTCGTCGAGGGCGATCGCGTAGGCGGTGGCGTGGGAACGGCAGTGGGAGATGCTCACGAGGACGCAGCGAATGCCGAGCAGCTCGGCCACTTCCTGGGTGCCACCCGTCAGGAGAGCCACAGGGCGGCCGCCGGGAAGATTGCGGACCTCCACATCCCGCCAGCTGATGCCCCGTTTCCAGCCCGTGCCGAGTGCCTTGAGGACCGCCTCTTTTGCGGCCCAGCGGCCAGCGAAGTGCTGCGTGGCCATCCGCCGGCTGCGGCAGTACTCGATCTCATGGGGCGTGTAGACGCGGCCGACAAACAGCTCTCCATGCCGCTCAATCATCTGGGCGATCCGAAGGCACTCAGTGATGTCGGTGCCGATCCCGAGAACGTTCATTTCTTTTTCCCCGGTGCGGCTACCGAGGCTGTTCGGTCGAGGCCACAGGCCCGCCGCGCTCTGCCAAGCACATCGCTCGCTTTGACCCTCGCCCGCGCGGCCCCCGAAGCCAGGATTGCGTCCACGCGGTCCGGATCGGCGGCAAGCTCGGTGCGCCGCGCCCGCGCGTCTGCGAAGAAATCCCCAGCCGCTTCGAGAAGTTTCTTCTTGACCTCGCCATAGCCAAATCCACCCCGGCGGTAGAGGTCGGCCATGGCCTGCCGATCCGGCTCCGCCGCGAAGAGGGCAAAGAGATCGTAGAGGTGGTCGCCCTCCGGCTCCTTCGCCTCTTCCATGAGACGCGAATCGGTCGTGATCCGCATGATCTTCTTCTTGAGCGCGCCAGCGTCTTCAAACACGTCGATCGTGTTCTCGTAACTCTTGCTCATCTTCTGGCCGTCGGTGCCCGGCACCTTGGCGCCGCCCTCCACAAGCCTCGGCTTCGGCAGCGTAAAGACGTCACCGTAGAGGTGGTTGAAGGTGCCGGCGAGATCGCGGCAGACCTCGATGTGTTGCACCTGATCCTCACCGACCGGCACGACGGTGGCATCGTAGGCGAGGATGTCGGCAGCCATCAGCACCGGGTAGGTGAACAGGCCGGCATCAGCCGGAAGGCCGCGGGTCTTTTTGTCTTTGAAGGCGTGGCACCGCTCGAGGAGCCCCATCGGGGTCACCGTCATCAAGAGCCACGTGAGCTCGCTCACCTCGGGCACGTCCGACTGCACGAACAAAATGGCCTTCTCGGGGTTGAGCCCCAGGGCGAGCAGGTCGATAGCCGCATCCAGCGTGAGCTGCTTGAGCAACGCGGGGTCGCGCACCGTGGTGAGCGCGTGGAGGTTGGCGATGAAGTAATACGCCTCGTCCTCGTTCTGCAGGTCGATGTACTGGCGGATGGCGCCAAAGTAGTTGCCCCAGTGGACTCGGCCGGTCGGTTGAATGCCCGAGAGTACGCGCATGTGGATCCCTTTAATGCTTCGATTGATTCATGACCAACGTGCCGACAATCTCGCGTAGCGACTGTGCCCCCAGCGACGCGATCGCCCCGGGGAGACTATCGAGAATCGTCATGGTACACGTTGGGTTGTAAAAGTTGGCGGTC
>JANNSZ010000097.1:0-3596 GCA_031403195.1 Planctomycetota bacterium
TTCCCAACTTTTCGCATGTATACCCACTTATCATCGCCGGGGGCGTAGAACTCGGGGATCTTCGCCACAACTTCATACTGGCAGCGAAGGTAGAAACGCCGCGTGGCCTCATAGATCGCCTGGCCGGAGGTATCGATGAAGATCTGGCGACCGCCCAGCTGTGCGATGCGCTGTTCCGCCTGGGCCAGGAGGCTGGTCCCCAAGCCGCGACCTTGCCGGACCGGCTCAACCACGAGCCAGTAGAGATCGTAACTGTGCAGCGTGATCGAAATATGCCCAAAGCAGGCGTAGCCGATCACGCGGCCTTCTTCTTCGGCGAACACGAAGTGATAGCCGGAGGCTTCGCCCTTGTTGAGCCGCTCGTCGACCAACTCCACCGCCACATCGACCTCATTGGGCCGAAACATGGCCGTCGCCTCGATAATCGCGCGAACAGCGACCGGATCGCTCGGCAGAACGTGATTTCGAAAAGTAGGCATGAGGAGGGTTGCTGATTGCGGATAGGGGATGGCTGATTGTGAATCCTTAAGCAGCATTTCGCAATCAGCTTCGCGCTTCTCTGTATAATACGACGGAAAGGTGAGCCACATGCCGATTCACGATTGGACACGCGTCGAGGCGGGATTGTTTCATAACTTCCACTTGCAATGGATTTCCCACCTGTCGAGCGCGCTCAACGACGGTGTGCTACCCGACGACTATTACGCTCTCGCCGAGCAAAAGACACCGAGCTATGAACCCGATGTCCTCACGCTTAAACTTGCGGCCGATTCGGACGACACGAACACCGGCGGGCTCGCCGTAGCCGCTGCGCCGCCCAAAACCGCGATTGTGAGCGTCGTAGAAGAAGATCTGTATGCCCGCAAAGCCGACCGCATCGCCGTCCACCATCGTCATGGCGATGTGGTGGCTATCATCGAGATCGTCTCTCCGGGGAATAAGTCAAGCAAGGCTGCCCTCGCGTCGTTCGTGAACAAATCGATCGAGTTCATTCAGCGTGGCGTTCACGTGCTAATAATCGACCTGTTTCCTCCGGGGCGGCGCGATCCCGAGGGGCTTCACAAGCCGATCTGGGACGAGTTTCGCGACGAGCCGTTTCAGTTTCCGCAAGGGAAAAACCGTTTGCTGGCGTCGTACGATGCCGGCCCGCCGTGGGTGGCTTACGTGGAGCCGATTGGCGTGGACGGGGTACTGCTCGACATGCCGCTGTTTCTGAGGCCCGAGATCTACGTCCCCGCCCCGCTGGAGGCCACGTATCAAACCGCCTGGATGGTATTTCCCAAAGCGCTCAAGGGCTTGCTGGAATCGTAGCCGCCATCGATTCCGTACGGCCCACGATCATGCGGGCTCGATCATGGTGGGCCGCACGTCGCCGAGGCGACAATTGGCCCCACCCTATCCCTGAAACGCGTCGGGGGTCAATTCGGTTTGTATCGGTTTTTGGCCCGACTCCTCTTCCTGGCAAACAGAGAAGAGGGGAAGGGGGATGGGGGTCCGGGGGAAGGGAACTTGGGGTCCTGATGGTCCCTTCCCCCGGCAACCCGCGTGGTGTTTTGTTTCAGCGAACTGTTCGGAACTGCGCCGCCATGAACGGTGTTGCTACCAACTATCCACTCCGTGCTCGCGGCGACGTGCAGACGCGTCGTTCGACGACGCCCGCTGCGCAGCACGCGGCACAACATGGGTGTGCGGCGATCGTGGGGACTGATTACAAACGAGTCTCATCGGCCGCGAGGCCGCGGACTATAGGGTGGCGAGTCTCCCGCGAACGCACCGAATTGCAGTTCGCCGGCCGGCCCTCAGCGCTTCGCGCGCCGCGGCTGGCCTGGCGAAATTGTCTCACGATACGGCTCTCCTTTCTTCCACAAAACGTAAACAAGTTCTGCCAACTCACGAGCCACGGCCACGCGGGCGATGTGCGTCCGCATCTGGCCGCCGCGGCTCAGTCGATGATACAGGGTCCGCAACTTGGGCGGACAGCTCTTGGCGCGGACCGTCGACGCCGCGGCCTCGATGAAGGCCCAACGCAATGCGTGATTGCAAGCCACGCCGATATGCCGCTCGCCGTGCCGGTCGGCCGAATCGTTCGACATCGGCGCCAGGCCCGCGTAGCTGGAAAACTTGCGATGGCCGGCAAAGCGGCTCACCTCGCCCACCTCCGCGCGAATCACGTGCGCCAGAATCAGCCCTACGCCGGGCAAGGTTTGCAGCCGCTTCACGGCCGCATCTTCCTCCAGGTTGGTCTTCATCCACTGCTCCACGTCGTCCAGCAGTGCTTGCACGCTGTCGAGCAAGCTCAGCCAATGCTCGAGCACGTAACGCGTCGCATCGGGCAATTGCAACTCGGCGAGAAAGCTGCGGCCCCGCGCGCAGAACAGGTCGCTGAAGTCGTGCAGAATGCCTTGGCGGTGCAGCACGGCGTGCAGGCGGTTCTTGATCTGCGTTCGCGAGCCGGCCAGTGCCATGCGGTACCGCACGCGCTCGCGGATCTGCCGCACGTCGGGCGTGGAGAGGTAGCACTCCGGGAAAATTCCCTTGAGCCAGAAGCGGGCCAGGCGGTCGGCGTCGGGCCGATCGGCCTTCGGCTCGTTCTTGGCGAGCACTTTGATCGCCGGCGGATGACCCAGATGCGGCTCGAAGCCGAGTTCCGCCAGCAGATCGGCCACCCACTGCCAGCCGAACGATCCTTCCATGGCGACCGGCGTGCCCGGCGGCACCTGGTTGAGCCAATCGCGCATCGCTGCGCGGTCGGCATGTTCCAGCCGCGTCCGACGAACCACCTTCAGCTCTTGCGGCTGCTGGGGGTCTGGTTGTTCCATGAGCGTCACTTTGCTAAACCTGCGGTGCAGGTCCCAACCCAAAGCCTGGCGAACCATAGCTGCCTCCGTCGGAGTGAGAATCGGGGATGTCACTAATCCCGAATCTACGCCCCGACGAGGCAGCGTTTCATCCCATTACAAGACCCCAGGACCTAACATGCTAAGAATCGCCCGCGTTCATCTCTTGCCCGGCTTGGTCACGCCCGAGGAACTGGCCGGAAGTACGGTGGTGGTCGTCGATATCCTGCGGGCGACCACCACGATCGTGCATGCGCTGGCCGCGGGGGCACACCGCGTGATTCCGCTGCTCGAGATCGAGGAGGCCGAGAGGCTGCGGTCGAAACTCGGCACCAGCGCAGTGGCGGGGGGCGAGCGGGGCGGAAAGAGAATTCCGGGCTTCGAGCTGGGCAACTCGCCGGCCGAGTACACGCCGGCCGCGGTGGATGGCAAAACGGTCGTGTTCACCACCACCAACGGCACGCGGGCCATGCAGATGTGCCGGCAAGCGAAGCGCGTGCTGATGGGGTCGTTCGCGAACTTTTCGGCCGTTTGCCGCGAACTGGGAAAGCTGGCAATGGATTCAACGGCCGTGGAAACCGTCGATATTCTTTGTGCGGGGAGCGACGGCCAAATCACCCGTGAAGACGTGCTGTTCGCCGGCGCGGTAATCGACGATCTCGCCCGCACGCTCACGTTTAAAACCAACGACCAAGCCGACATCGCTTCCGATGCCTGGCGCGCGGCGCGGGCCGATTTCGCCGGAACCAAGCCGCTCGC
>JANNSZ010000098.1:0-27340 GCA_031403195.1 Planctomycetota bacterium
TGTATTGTGGGTCGGTTCGTGGTCGATCTATTGTGCGGCTTGGGTGGCGTCCTTAGCAGGCTGGGGGGAAAATCTCGCGCCGCAGGATGGGGCGCTCGCCGACCGTGGAAAAGCTGGGCTTTTCCACGGTCGGCCAAGTGGGAAAAGGCCATGGATGGCTTTTCCCACGGACAGTTAGAGCAGCGGGAGCATGAGATCAGCTTCATGAAGGATGGCGACATGCTCGGCGCGGTTGGCGAGTCGTTCGATGACCGCTGCATCGCCCGCGTGGCCAAAGCCAAATTCCTCGACGACTGCCTCGTCGAGACGCGAGAGGATCACGAGGCGTCGTTCGCCAAGCGCCCGCGCGAGGAGCCGGGCGTCGAGCGCGTCAGCGATGAGCGTGAGATCACCCGATCGTGCGGCCTCGCGCAGCAGTGGCTCCAGCGGCACGCCTTGCCGCCAGCGGGCGGTGACCATGCCCGGCGGCTCGGCCACATCGCCGACGATGCAAATCGTGGCGTCGGGCAGCGTGACCCGTGCAGCCGCGGCAACGGCGCGGATGAGGTCATGAAACCGTGGCGTGCGAGACGATAGCGTGGCGACCGTCACGTCGGCCGGTTCGTCGACATGCGGCCGCCATCCACCCGCGGCCGCGCGGGCATCACGGGCCGCCTCCTCGGGAAGGCCGAAGCAAGCGGCATGCAGCGATCCCTCGCGGCCGGGTACAAGTCGCAGCGAGGCCATCACGCCGAGCTGCCAGGTGATGTTGTGGAGATTCGAACGCCAGTCGACGAGGGCCTTGCGACCGTGGCGAAGCCGATCGAGCACCAGAGCATCACGATCGCTTCGCCGTCCAAATGCTGGCCAGAGATCCCCGTCGAGCGCGCGTCCGGCGAGCGATGCGTCCCAGCCAAACGCGCCGATGGCGACGACCACATCGGCATCCACAAGCTGGCGGGCCATATAGAGAGGCCTGGCCTCTGCGTCGGCACACAGGTAGGCGGTGGCCGACTCGGGCGTGGGATCGAACCGCATCGTCTCAGGCTCATCGGCCTGCGTGCCTGCTCCTCCGACGAGCGGATCGGCCCGCAGGAGCGCCACATCAGCGCCCGTAACACCGGCCGCTTCAAGGCGGCTCGCCACCGCCTGCCTGACCGCCGCCATCTGGGGGATGTCGCCCGCGATCGCGAGCACGACGTGGTCTCCTGGCACCACATGGGCCGCAAGCGGTGGGACGTGACCGGAAGCGGCCACGGCGCGTGCCACGAGGTCGCTGGCGGCATCTCCCGTCACGCCCTCAGGCCCATGACACTCAGTCACGAGCGTCCCAGGGTCGAGGTCGAGCGAGAGCGTGTCGGAGGCGAAGCCGAGAGAGATCGCTGGCACGGCAGAAGGTATTGAGAGGGCTGGTGGGAGACCGATTTCGACCCACATCCTACCCGCCCCTGGGGCCAGCGGGGGCGTCAGGGTTTCCCCCATCCCTCCAGCCGGAACGTGCGGCATCGTCGGTGAATCCGTTGAGGCCGGAGGGCCGATCACTCCGGATGTGACCAGCGGAAGGCCGTATCACGTCTACAAGGAGGTCGAGTCTCGTGCGAATCACCCACGCCATCATCGCCGCCACGATCATCGTTGCCGCACCGTCGATTTCCGGTATCCGGATCGCGGCTGCCCAAGAAGTGATCGTGATGGAGGGGCCTGCGATGCCTGGCAGTTGTGGTTGTCACGAGGCCGACGTGCAAAGGCCGCCGTGGCATGGGAACGTGGCAAGTGAGGCTTGCGGATGCGGGTCCGTGGGCCGAGTCCACGGAAAGTTCCATGCCAATTCGTGTGGCCAGTGGCATCAGAAGCACCATCTTCCACCTGGTGTTTGTCTGCCACCCGCGTTTCCGCGGATGCAAGCCTGGTGGGCGCATGGCGCCATGCCGACGCCGCCGCCGCTGGAGCTGCCCCGGTGCCATCAGTGCGGTGCGGTGATCGCGGGAGGGTTCTGAGCCACGTGCTCGCCCCCCTGCGTCCCGCCCCCTGATACGGGTCGCAGACGACGACACCCACGCGGTTCGGTCGGGAATGATCCCGGCTGAACCGCGACGTCGTTTGTATGGCTATCCCTGCCACTTCTGTTCGGCACACCCGTCGCATGGCGCATTACTTTGCCGGCGGTGCCATGCTCGTCACCTTCACAACTTTGCAAGTGTGCGCTCGTGGATAATGGTGCGTCGCTTGGCCGCGCAACAATGCTCGGTTCCTGTGAGTTCCCATGACCGGAAAAACCTCGATAAACGACGCGAAATCCGCGGGGCCCGACCCATGCATTCGGCTCAGCCAGGAACGAGGATGGTGGCTTTGGAGGAGGGGGAGCACCTTCGCCCTTCGAGGAGAAGTACCGTGAGTATCACGCACCAGGAGACGGAAGCGGTTGCCGTGCGGGCGTGGGTCGATGGGCGGATGGTCTACGTCGAGTTGACCGACCAGCGGGTCATTGGTTTTCCGGCGGATCGGTTCCGGCGGTTGCGGGACGCCGATTCGACCACCCTTGCTGACATTCGTCTGGAGGCGGGCGGTACCGCTCTTCGATGGGAGACCATCGACGAAGACATCACGATCGAGGGCATCGTGGCGGGTAGGCTTCAGCTTCCTCCCGGCGGCTGAGAGCAGAGTCACAGCGGTAAGAACCAGGCCCAGGCCACGATGATCCCGAATCGCTGCCCACCCAAGGTCTCAAACGTACATGCACCACACACGCGACGCCTACGGCCCCATGGAAACGTCGCCGTACCGGTGCTCGAGCGTGGCGGACCCTCGGTCACTTTTCCTTGCCCTCGAGCTCGCGTGCCACCGTATCGGGACCAAGGCTAGTGTAGCGATTTGGATGTCGATCACGGGCAACTCGTCAGGGGAGTCCTGCACGACATCAAGGTGGTCGAGGGCCTGGATCGGTGATAAACGAGATGAGCCTGATTCGCCGCCGCAGGCCTGCTTCCATCAAGGCGGTGCCGAACCGCGACGTCGTGTATACCTTTCCGTCATGATGTCCATTCGACAGACGGCCTTGCCGACCCTTCTGCTGACTGCGCTCCTCCAGGCGGCGACCCAGGGAGCCAATGTGAACCTCGAGCCGAAGACTTTTGAGAACGCCGCCGGCGAAAAGCTCCCGTACGTGATTTCCATTCCCACGGCGGCGAGTGAAGAATCGTCGTATCCACTCGTGGTGTTCTTGCACGGCGCGGGTGAACGCGGCAGTGACGGCGTCCTGCAGATGAAGCATCGACAGGTGCTGAATCTCCTGACGGCGAAGGGCAGCCCGCCGGCTATTTTTATGGCCCCTCAGTGCGCCGACGGCGACAAGTGGTCGAACGTGAATTGGGGCGCGGTGAAGGCGGAGCCGCTCGACCAGGAGCCCACCCGGGCCATGCGGCTCCTGCTCGAGCTCCTCGACTCGCTCGACAAAGACCTGCCCATTGATCCATCCAGGCGATATATCACCGGCCTGTCGATGGGCGGTTTTGGAACCTTTGATGCCCTCATGCGCCGGCCAGACTATTTTGCGGCCGCGGTGCCTGTCTGCGGCGGCGCTGACGACGCCCGGGCGGCCATGATTGCGCATGTGCCTATGTGGGTGTTTCACGGAGCCGCCGATGCGGTCGTGAAACCAATTCGTTCGCAGTCGATCGTGGCGGCCCTGAAGGCAGCCGGGGGCAAGCCGCGCTACACCGAGTTTCCCGGTGTCGGGCACGATTCATGGAGCCGCGCCTACGCTGAGCCAGAACTCCCCGCGTGGCTCTTCAAGCAGAAAGCGGCGCCGTCAAGCAAGTAGATTGTGTGCCACATCACCGTGGGGTGACGGCGGCGAGCTCTTGCTTGGCAAGCGTGGCCGCGGCGGTGTCGGGGTAGGTGTCGATCACCTGCTGGTAGGCGCGCGCGGCTGAGTCAATTCGGACAAGGGCCCGAAAGCCACGGGCTCGCGCGACGGCGTCAGCCTGCTCGAGCAGGGCGATCCCGCCCTCCTGGCGACGCACCTGATTCTCGAGATCGTTGAGCGCACGCTTCTGGACCACGAGCTTTTCGTACGTCCGCAGGACTTCGGCGACCTTCACGATCGCTGCGAAGGAGTCTCCACTCTTTGTCAACGCCACTCGGCACGCCTCGATTTCCCGGGCAGCCTGGTCATTGAGTTTGTCGAGCACCTGCTTTGCCTCCACGAGTGGAGTCGCGAAGCTCTCCGTTGATCCTATGGCCGCGAGGGCGATACTGGCCTGGGCGAGGTCATTCTTTTCAAGCGCCGTCTTGGCCTTCGTGACCGCAGCTGCGGTGCGGGCTGCGTCTCCCTTCGACAGAATGCGGCCCGCCTTGGATATGCCGGTGGTGAGCATCTCGGGGAGAGAGGCAGCTCCCCCGTTGGAAGTGGCGACGATCAGTTCCCCATCGGCTCGCAACACGTAGAGGAACGGCAGCCCGCCGCCCAGCGGCTTTTTCTGGGCCAGCGCCTGGTAGTCAGGACCCTGCGCATCGACAACTACGTGAACGTACTTGGCCAACAGCGGCTTCAGTGAGGCATCCGACTTGAGCCTGCCCATGAATGATGTGCACCGGGGGCAGGTATTCAGGACGGCGACTGCCAGGACAGGCCGCCCATCCGTGGCAGCCTGTTCGAGCGCCTTCGCGACCGACGGCTCGCCAGCCATCGCGGCTCCGGAGGCAGCAAGGCCCGCGATCCCGAGGATCAGTTCAAACGATCGTCGACTGAATTGAATCATGAGTCCGTGCCGGGCGGTGGGAGAGAGTGGGGAGGGGAAATCGAGGGCTCAAGGGGGACCATGACCCTGTCGGTGGGCGATTGCCGATTCTGTATTCGGATCGGCTATTCCCTGGCCGGAGAGTGCTACACTCCACCCCCAATGATACTCGTCCGGTGCGTGATTGCTGCGATTCTGGCCGTCGCGGGGCTCGTGGTCCACGCAGCTGAGCCGACCTACAAGTCGCCCTACCGAGTGGAGTTTACCTATCCGGTCGAGGAGTTGATTCACGACATTCTGCACGGCGACCGGGCGGCGCCGCGGCATCAATCAAGGGTGCCGATCGCTGAATGGTATTCAAAGAAGACTCGCGAGAAGTATGGTGCCTGGGGGCCACCGCGGGCGCATTTGCCCGTGCCGCGGATCGTGGTGGGAAAGCCGGCGGAATGGAAGCGGCAGCGGGTCATCGCCACAGGGATGCGGTACATCGGCTTGAGCTACCAGCACCACCACCTGCCTGACTGGGATCCGCCAGCCGATTGGCCGTGGAAACCGGTGGCGTACGGCAGGAACGCCAGGGGAGTCGACTGCTCGAACTTCACGACGACCGCTTATGACGTGGGGCTCGGCATCAAGCCTTCGAGCGATATCGACAAGCAGACCGTGATGACGGAATCACCGCTCCTGGACGGCGGCGTGGTACGAGCCCATCGCATCGAGCGACCAGCAGAGTACGAGCTGTTCTCGAAGGAATTGCGAACCGGCGACCTCGTTTTCATCAAGAACGACAGCGGCCATGTCTCGCACGTGGTGCTCTGGGTTGGAGCGATCGGTCGCTCGCCCGACGGAACGCCGCTCATCCTCGACAGCACGGGCGAAGGGCGGAAGGACAGCAAGGGCCAGGCCATCCCCGACGGCGTCCACCTCCGCCCATTCACTCCACAATCGTGGTACTTCCGGGAAATGAGCCACGCGCTGCGGCTGATTCCGGACGACGCGAGCCCCGCCCGCTAGCAGGTTGTGGGAGACGTCTGTCGCCGCAGGAAGCGGCGTTCACCGACCATGGAAAACCTCGGCTTCTCCATCGGCCGGCCGCAGATCAGCCGCTGATCTCATACCCTTTGCGGCTTTCCCGCGCGAGGAACGTGCTGGCCTGGGGGTCACCGATGATCTCCCGCGTGGCCAGATCCCACTCGAGTTTGCGGTCGAGCCGCATGGCGATGTTGGCGAGATGGCAGATCTCAAGCATGCGGTTGTGGGACCATACGTCCGAGACGGGCTGCTTCCGTGACTTCATCGCCTCGATGAAGTTGGCCGTGTGGTTGGCGCTGATATTTCCGCCGTAGATCTCTTCAAGGGCGTGTTCAG
Source organism: Planctomycetota bacterium (assembly GCA_031403195.1). GTDB lineage: Bacteria > Planctomycetota > Planctomycetia > Pirellulales > UBA1268 > QWPN01. Next base: position 6,087 of record JANNSZ010000098.1, read on the forward strand.
GCAGTGGCGAGTTTTTCAGATTGTCAACGGGCGTGCCAGCCAGCCGTCCGCGGTTCACGAAGAACCGGCCTTCGGTGCCCTCGAAGAGAATGCCGTTGTCGCCCTTGCTCGTGATGATTATCTCCACGTCGCCGGGCATTGCGACACTGAGCGTGAACTCGGTCGCGACGTTGTAGCGATCGTCAAACACGGGATACCCGTCCTTGTACTCACACGCGAGTGTGTAGTCCTGGGGCGTCATCGTGATTGGGCCGGTGGGCTTGTCGCCAAGGGCCCAGCAGGCGATATCGACATGATGGGCGCCCCAGTCGGCCATCTTGCCGCCAGAGTATTCATGCCAGTTGCGAAACGAATAGTGCCCGTTGCTGTAGAGGGGCACGCCGCCGCCGTAGCCCACTCGCATTTCGGGAAGCGCCCGGTACGGAACTTGTGGAGCTGGCCCCAGCCAAAAATCCCAGTCGAGCCCCTCGGGCACCGCCACTTCGGGAATCACGGGCGACGCCGTCATGCCATTGATACCGCACGTGATCTTCTGGAGCGTGCCGATGCGACCGTGACGCACGAGTGCCACCGCCGTGAGGAATCGCTTGTCACACTCCGTTCGCTGCATCGTGCCCACCTGAAACACGCGGCCCGTCTCCTTGACCACCTTCTCGATGAGTTTGCCCTCGTCAATCGTCAGCGTGAGCGGCTTCTCGCAGTAGACGTCTTTCCCGGCCCGCATGGCATCGACGGCCATCTTCGTGTGCCAGTGGTCGGGCGAGGCGATCATGACCGCGTCGATATCCTTGCGGTCGAGGATCTTGCGGTAGTCGTGGTAGCCCTCGGGCTTCCGTTTCTGGGCCTTCTCCACGCGGTCGACGTTGGTGCCCAGCACGCCCGCATCGACGTCGGCGAGTGCCGCGAAGTCGGCGAACTTGAACGACTTCTGGGTGATCGTCCAGCCCTGGTTTCGCATGCCGATCGTGGCAAACACCGGCCGCTCATTGGCCGACTCGACTGCGAGTGACCGCCTGCCGAGCGTTCCGGTCGCACTCACCGCGGTGGCCGCGGCAACACCCTTCAGAAACGTCCGCCGACTTTGTCGCTTGGGCATGGTCATGGTGAGGTTCTCGAGGAGGGCGTGGGCCGAACGCCTCGAGAGTCTACCCGACGCCCATGTGCCGTTGCCAACGAACGCAATCGTGGCCGCAGTCAGGATCGACGCAGGCCTAGGTCAGGCCGCGCGACGCAGGGCGATGCTGGCAGCCTCACCGCGACCGAGCACCGCATAGAGCGAGTCGCTCAGAGGTGAGCGATCGAAGAAGTTCATGCGAGACACGCTCAGGCCCGCGGCCTCAGACATGGCAACGAGCGTGCGCGGTGTGAAATAGTTCACGTGGTCTGGCCAGCGATAGCCGCACCACTTCGCGCCGCGGAGGCGACGGCCGAGGCAGGCGTAGTTTGGCACCTTGACGATGATCTGTCCGTGCGGTGTAAGCCGCTCGCGGCACTGACGCAACAGGTGAAGCGGCTCGATCTCGTGCTCGAGCACGCACGAGAGCACCACGACATCGGCCCGTCCCGGGGGGAGCGTCGACAGTCCGTCGATGGCGGTGCCGTGAATGCAGCGACCGCCACGCTCCCGCAGTGTTTCGTCGGCCTGGCGGGCCAGGTGTGTCGAAATCTCGATACCGATCGGCTGGAGGCGGTGCGAGACCGGCAGCGGGAGCTGCTTCGCGACCCGTTCGGCGAGCGTGCCGTAGGCGCAGCCCACATCGACGAGGCGAATCGGGCCGGATGTCTTCTGCGCGGCACGGGCTGCGATCAATCGCGTCACCATCCCAGTGACCTTGTCGCGCTTGAGAACGCGGCGGCGAAAGGTCTTGAGCGCCGTACTCATCGCATAGATCAGAGGCTCTGACCGACGCCGGCGATCTGCCTCGCGATCATGCGTCACCTCCCAGGCAAACTCATCTTGAAACTGTTCCTGGGCTGGTGGGTTGGCGAGAAACACAAAGCCAGTTTCCGTGCACCGCCGCAGCGACCAGGGCGCGGGAGCGTTGCCGACAGACTCCGTCGGGGCGGAGCGTCCGAGGAGCGGACAGTGACGGTGCGTGGATGACATGATGGGATTCCCGAAGCCGCATGGCGCAGAAGATGCACGCACTATCGGCATACCAGTGACAGTTTCCCCAGCGTGCGCGACCGTAAACTTGCGTCGTACTGCCCCGTTTACCTGGCCTGCCTGGGTTGCGGTCCGTCACATGAGCTGTGACAGCATGAGCATCGTGGTGACGATCACGGCGACTCCTGCCAGATCAAGGATGATGCCGGCGGCCATCATGCTTCGCAGCGGAATCCTTCCTGAGCCATAGACGATCGCGTTGCAGGGTGTGCTCACCGGCATCATGAAGCCGAGGCTCGCCGCAAACGTAGCGGCAAGCGCGGCGGGGAGGGCGTCGCCTCCGGTCGCCAGGCCCAGCGCGATTGCCACTGGCACCACCATGTTGGCGCTCGCCGTATTGCTCGTGAACTCACTGGTCAACACGGCAACGGCCGTAGCCAAGACCACGAGGACCACGCCGCTCCATGGCCCCTCCGGCACGAGCCATTCGATGGATCTGCCCACCGCTGAAGCGAGTCCGGTTGAGAAGCAGAGGGTGCCGATCGCGATCCCACCGCCGTAGAGCAGCACGATTCCCCAGTCGATGCGGGCTTCTTTCCATTCGAGCACTGGCCGCCAGCGACCCGGCTCACCCCGTGGCAACACAAACAGCAGGGTGCCGCCGATGAGCGCCGCCACGCCTTCCGGCAATCGGTCACGCAGCACGATGGCCCACGGATCCTCGGGGCCGCGAATCGCCAAGACCACGCCGGGCACGACCCACAGCATGACGGTGATCGCGAAGGCACTCGCCACGGAATACTGCGCCATCGTCCATGGCCCGAGCTTCGCTCGCTCCCTGGCCACGAACTCCGCCACGCCTTCGAGTCGGTCCACACCTGCAGGAAACATCCGGCTCAGCACAAACCCGGTGAACACGATCAGCACCGCGACGACTGGCACGCCGATCAGGCACCATCCGAGGAACGTGATATCGACCCCGAGCTGCTCGCGGATGAACCGCAGGCCTATGAGATTGGGGGGCGTGCCAATGGGCGTCGCGAGCCCGCCGATCGATGACGCGAAGGCCACACAGAGAAAGAGGCCGGTTGCAAAGGCCGGCGACGGCTTGCGGCTGGCAGTGGCGCCCGCCTCTTCGACGGCCGTCACAATCCCCGACACGATCGCCATCATCATGGCCGCGGTGCACGTGTTGGAAATGAACGCACTGATCGCCGCGCATGCCAGCGCCACTGCGTCGAGGATTCGGCCTGGCCGCTCACCCACCCACGGCACCGAAAGAACGCCAAAAGCCAGCCGCTTGTCGAGGCCGTGGAGCCGGATCGCCTCGGCGAGCAGGAACGACCCGATGAACAGAAAGATGAGCGGGTCGGCAAACGGGGCGAACACCTCCCTCGCAGGCGCCACGCCGGCCAGGACACACGCGACAGCCCCAAGCAGCGCCGTCACCGCAGGCGGCAGAGCCTCAGTGACCCAGAGGATCACGACCATCACCACAATCACCGCGAGCGACTGAGCTTCAGGAGTGAGCGGCATAAGGGGAGGCGACAAGAGGGGGGGAAGGTCAACCGAGCACCCGCACCTGCCCGGGTCGGCGGGGACCGCACGGACGATATCACAAGCCTTTCCCGGGTGTATTTGGATTTTTCGCTGCGCCGAATTATCTATGGGGCGGTGGCGCCGTGTTTTACTGGCAGCGAGGGTGGATCCATGCTGGGCATTCGGTTCGTGAAAGTTCCTCCGACGACGTACGTCCTTCAGTTTCGTGGAGGCACGGTGCGGCGCGAGGGGGCTGGCCTGTCGTTCTTTTGTTTCGGTCCATTCTCCGAAGTCGTCCAGGTTCCGATTGCCAGCATGGACGTGCCGTTTGTTTTCAATGAGGTCACGTCGGATTTCCAGGATGCGACGATCCAGGGCCAGCTCACCTACCGCATCCAAGACGCGAAGCGGGTGGCCGCGCTCTTGGACTTCAGCGTCAACCCAGCGGGGCGGCATCGCTCGGAGGATCCGAGCAAGCTCAATGACCGCCTGATTCAGGCCGCGCAGATCCTGGCCCGATCGTTTACCCAGCGGCATCATCTCCAGGAGGTTCTCGTCAGTTCTGACCGGCTTGTGGCGGAAGTTCTGGCGGGCCTGAAGGAGTCTGAGGTCGTGGCGATGCTGGGTGTGGAGGTGCTGGCCCTGTCCATCATGTCGATCAAAGCGACGCCAGAGATGACCAAGGCCCTGCAAGCCGAGGCCCGAGAGCAGCTCCTGCGAAACGCTGACGAGGCCGTCTACGAGCGTCGCAACCTGGCGGTCGAGCTGGAGCGCCGCATCAAGGAGAGCGAGCTCAACACGGAGATTGTCGTGGAACAGAAACGACGGACCGTCCGCGAGACGCAGATGCAGGCCGAGATCGCCGTCGAGCAACAGCGGGCGGCACTGGTCGATCAGCGGGTCGAAAACGAGCGCAAGGAAGCCTCAGCTCGGGCCCATGCCCTCCGGGCGACGCTCGAGCCACTCAAAGACATCGACTGGCGGACGCTCATGGCCGCGTCATCGGGCGCCGCAGATCCCAAGCACATGATCGCCCTGGCCTTCCGCGACCTGGCCGACAACGCCCAGAAGATCGGCACGCTCAATGTGTCACCCGATCTGTTGGCCATGCTGCTGCGAGATCCGCCGCCGGCTGCCGGGAAAAGCTAAGGCGATGCAGCGTTCGCAGGCCATCGCCGTTGTCACCCGTGAGACCAGGCTCGAGGGGCTGCTCGCTCGCTGGGGCACCGCTGGCGCAGCCAAGTTTCGGCTCAAAGCGGCGCACGCGCACGAGCGGATGCTCTCGGCTCGCGGACCCGTCGATGCAGCAGCCACCGACGCCGGCCAAGACGACAAGGCCTTGGCGGAGGCTGCGTTTGAAGCCTACGAAGCTGAGGACCGGGTGTACCGGGCGACGCTGGACAGGATTGCCGACGAGCTCGACCTCGGGTTTCCCGTGACCCACGTCCGCCGCGAATACGTGGCGAACTACGATTTTCGGAACTGCGTGGTGGTGGTCGTCGTGGGGCAGGATGGCTTGGTGGCCAACACGGCAAAGTATGTGGGGGATGTGCCGATCGTCGCGGTGAACCCGGACCCGACGCGGATTGACGGAGTCCTTCTGCCGTTCGACATCGGAAGCACGCGGCAGGCCGTCCAGGGCGTCATCCGCGGCACGGCTGCGATCCGCGAAGTGACGCTGGCCGAGGCCGAACTCAACGACGGACAGCGGCTCCTCGCATTCAATGACTTGTTCATCGGCTCGAGCAGCCACACCTCGGCACGCTACACCCTGACGGTCGAGGGGCTCTCTGAGCCCCAGTCGTCGAGCGGCATGATCGTGTCGACCGGGGCAGGGTCGACCGGGTGGCTCTCCTCGCTGTTCAACATGTACGACGGTTTTGGAGAGTGGCTCAGGGCATCGAACATGGTCGAGAACATGAGCGAGAGACCCCCAGCCGCCGGTTTGCGACTGGGTTGGGAAGACCCACGTCTGGCATGGGCAGTCCGGGAACCCTTTCTGAGTAAGCAATCCGGCGCGTCACTCGTTGCGGGGCTGCTCGAGGAGGGCGAGGAGATCGTGGTCGAGTCACTGATGCCCTCGCGGGGCGTGATCTTCTCGGATGGCGTCGAGTCGGACTTTCTGGAGTTCCAGAGCGGAAGCATCGCTCGTATCCGCCGCGCCCAGCAGCGGGCCCGTCTGGTGGGATAAGCGTTACGCCATACGCGGCGGCTCCAGTGTCAGAAGGCCAGGATGGCAATCCTGTTCGGCACGGCGTTCGCGTAGCTGGCTGAGGCTGTCCGCATTGGTTCGCCGGCGGTGACATGCTCGTCACCTTCGCGACTTTGCTCCTGCAGGCTCGTGGATGATGGTGCGCTGTTTGGCTGCGCAAAGATGCTCGGCTCCTGCGCGTGCCCCCGACCGGCTCCTCAGCATCGATGCCTTGGGTGACAAGCGAGATGTTCTTCCGCACCTTCAAGCAGCTCCTTGGATGCCGTCATCTGCTGTCTGACAAGCACAACGGTGTCGAGATTCAGGCCTCCTGGGCGATGATCGTCTGCATGCTGATCTTGATCTCCATCGGCGAGCGGCCGAACCGGGCAATGGAGCAGATGGTCTGGTACTACCTGATCGGCCTCGCTGGCACGTGGGGATTGTTGCTGCGCGGACCAGGCTTGATCCGGGAGGGGGTGCCCGAGTCCTCGAGCGGGCTGTGGGAGCAAGCGAAGCCATGGATGGCGAAGCGCAGCGGACACGCAGTGAACGAAGGCCTGGAGGGCCGGAGTGAACGTCAAGCGAGAGGATTCGGGCAACCCCGACCCACGCAGGACTTCGCCCCAACAAGCAATCCCACCGGGGCCCACTCGCCGCAACCGCCTTGCCGAACAGGATTGTCAGGATGGCCATGGATGGCTTTTGACACGAACACCCAGCTTGCCAGGTTTGCGTGGCCTCCCAGTAGGTCCAAGTTGGTCTGGCCCGGTGCCTAGGGCGTGCCTACTCTCCGCACTCCCCCATTAGCCCGGTTGCCGAGACCTATGGTCGAAAGGCATCGAATCCATCTGCTGCGCGGCCTCGTGGCCGTCGTCGGTAGCCTGCTTGCAGGCTGCTCTGGGGTGGCCGCGCTTCAGCCCGGCCTGCAAGCCACGCTCCAGCACGAACATCAGCCCGGCTGTCGCGATGGAGTTTGCGAGCCGCACTGTCCGGTGCGGCCGGGCGTGCAGGGTTTCTACCGCACGCAGTGGCGACGCTGGCCCGAGGTGCAGGCTTCCGGCCCATCCGATGATGGGGCCGCCACGCCTGCCAACGCTCCACGCTCGATCGTGCCACGCCCCGATGAAGAGTCGTCCCAGACGGGGCTCGAGCGGCTGCCGCCAACCGAGTCGCCTGCCATTCCTCTGCGCACCGCACCTCGGCCAAGCGATACGCCAATGCCCGCCGCGCCTGCAACGCCGACGCCGGCCGCGCCTGCAACGCCGGCGCCGGCCACGCCACCCCGCTCCGCACCGCCCGCCGATGACGACAACCTCTTCAGTTCGCCTGCTGCCAAAGCGCGGGCCGGGCTTGTCGCCTCGACGGCTGCGGCTGCCCGCGCCGGGGCCTCATCGGAACAGATCCGCTTCACCCGCCGCATGGTCGAGATGCTACTCTCAGAGCATGACGGCGGCGTGCGTGCGCGGATCGTGGAGGAGGCCGCCACGTTTGAGACGTCGCCTGCTAGAGCGATCATCCAGGGCGCCGCAAATGACCCCGACCCGCGGGTGCGAGCCGCAGCGTGCAACGCGTGGGAAAGCCGCGGCGGGTCAGATGCCGTCAGCTTCTTGGCGTCGCGTGCCACGACCGACGCCGATCTTGGCGTGCGGCTGCGAGCCATCCGGGCGCTGGGCGAGCTTCGCGATCAGACCGCCGTCGCCGCGCTCATTCCCCTGCTCGACGATCCAGACCCCGCCGTGCAAACCCGCGTGTGCCTGGCGCTGGGCCGCGTCACCGGGCTCGCGCTGGGCGACGATCCCCAGCGGTGGCGGCAGTGGGCCGTACAGCCAGGCTCGGCAGAGCAGCCCCGCTGGTCGATTGCCAATCCGTTTCGCGGACTATGGTAGAGGCTACTCGCTCCGCAGCGCCGCCTGGGCCGCGGCGAGCCGAGCGATCGGCAGGCGGAACGGCGAGCAGCTCACATAGTCGAGCCCGATGTTGTGGCAGAAGACCACCGAGTGGGGATCGCCACCATGCTCGCCACAGATGCCGAGCTTGATGTCGGGCCGCGCCTCCCTGCCCCGCTTGACGGCGATCTGCATGAGCTGGCCCACGCCCGTCTCGTCGATCGAGGCGAATGGGTTGGCCTTGAAGATGCCCTCTTCGGTGTAGGTGTTCAGGAATGAAGCCATGTCGTCGCGGCTCATGCCGAGGCAGGTCTGCGTGAGGTCGTTGGTGCCAAACGAGAAGAACTCCGCCGTCTCGGCGATCTCATTGGCCGTGAGCGCCCCTCGCGGGATCTCGATCATCGTGCCCACCATGTACTTGATCTTTTGCCCCGTCTCTTTCTGAACCTGCTCTGCCACCCGATGCACGATCGCCACCTGGTTGTCGAGCTCCTTCTTGAAGCCGACGAGCGGGATCATGATTTCCGGGCGAACGCGAGTCCCTTCCTTCTGCACCTTCGCTGCTGCCTCGAAGACGGCCCGCGCCTGCATCTCGGAGATTTCGGGGTAGCTGATGCCGAGGCGGCAGCCGCGGTGGCCGAGCATCGGGTTGAACTCATGCAGCGACGCGACGCGAGCCTTCACCGTGGCCAGGGACATGCCAAGCTTCTTCGCGAGATCGGCCTGGGCCTTCTCTTCGTGCGGCACAAACTCATGCAGCGGCGGGTCGAGGAACCGGATCGTGGCGGGCCGGCCGTCGAGCGCCCGGAAGATGCCTTCAAAATCGTCCCGCTGGTACGGCAGGAGCTTTCCGAGGGCCTCGCGACGGGCGTCTTCCGACTCGGCGAGGATCATCTCACGCATCGCGTCGATGCGATCCCCCTCGAAAAACATGTGCTCGGTCCGCGTGAGGCCGATGCCCTCGGCCCCGAATGCGATGGCCGTCTTCACCTGCTCCGGCGTGTCGGCGTTCGTCCGAATGCCAAGCTTCCGGCTCTTGTCGGCGAGCTTCATGATGAAGTCGTAGTACTGGAAGACCTCCGAATCGGAGGGTTTCATCGTGCCGGCCACGAGCACCTGCTTGAGCTCGCTGTCGGCCGTGGCGATCGCCCCGGCAAACACCTCGCCCGTGGACCCGTTGATGGAGATGGCATCGCCTTCCTTGAGCGTCTTCCCGGCGCAGGTGAGCGTGCCCTTCGCGTAGTCGATCTGGATCGCTCCAGCACCGGCCACGCACACCTTGCCCATCTGCCTCGCCACCAGCGCCGCATGGCTCGACACGCCACCGCGGCTCGTGAGGATGCCCTCGGCGGCGATCATGCCGCGGAGGTCTTCGGGGCTCGTCTCGACGCGGGCCAGCACCACCTTCTTGCCCTTCGCAGCCAGCTCCTCGGCCTTGCCCGCCGTGAACACAAGCTCACCCGTAGCGGCACCGGGGCCCGCCGGGAGACCCGTCGTCAGGCAGCGACCCTCCTTGCCGGCTGCGGCGTAGGCCTTGAGATCGAAGATCGGGGCCAGGAGCTGCGAGAGGCAATCGGGGTCGGCCGAGAGGATCGCATGACGCGGGGTCATGAGTTTTTGTTTCACCATGTCGTGGGCGATCTTCACGTAGGCGATGGCAGTCCGCTTGCCGTTTCGAGTCTGAAGCATGTAGAGCTTCTTGCGCTCGACGGTGAACTCGAAGTCTTGCACATCGCCAAACTTCTTCTCGAGCGTCTGCCGCACCTTCTCGAGCTGCTTGTAGGTGCCTGCGAAGACCGGGTCGTGCTTCATCTCGGCGACGGGCAGTGGCGTTCGCACGCCGGCCACCACGTCTTCACCCTGTGCGTTGATGAGATACTCTCCATAGAAAACGTCTTCGCCGGTGGCGGGGTCGCGGGTGAAGGCCACGCCGGTCGCCGAGTCGTCACCCATGTTGCCGAAGACCATGCTCTGGACGTTGACCGCGGTGCCCCACTCATCGGGGATCTTGTACTTGCGGCGGTAGATGATTGCCCGCTCGTTCATCCAGCTTCCGAACACAGCCCCGACCGAGCCCATGAGCTGATCGAACGGATCCTGCGGGAAGGTCTTTCCAGTCCGCTCCTTGATGAGGCGGAGGTAGCGGCTGATGAGCTCGCGGAGGTGTGACTCCGTCAGGTCGGTGTCGGCCTCGATGCCGAGCTGGTGCTTCAAGCCTTCCATCACCTCTTCAAACGGCTCGTCCTCGTTCTCATGCCGCTTTTGAATCCCCATCACCACGTCGCCATACATCTGGATGAAGCGGCGATACGAGTCGTAGGCGAATCGCGGATTGCCGGTGGTCTCGGCCAGGCCTTGGACGGTCTCGTCATTGAGGCCGAGGTTCAGGATCGTGTCCATCATGCCCGGCATGCTGTCGCGGGCCCCGGAGCGAACGCTCATGAGGAGGGCGTTCTTCGGGTCGCCGAACTTCTTGCCCGTCTCCTTCTCGACAAGCTTCATGGCGGCGTGCGCCGCCTCCTCGAGGCCCTTCGGAAACTTTTTGCCGTGCTTGTAGTAGTCGATGCAGACCGCAGTGGTGATCGTGAAGCCGGGGGGCACGGGCAGGCCGATCTTCGTCATCTGGGCGAGGTTGGCCCCCTTGCCGCCGAGGAGAGCCTTCATCGTGCCGTCCCCGTCGCACTTCTTCTCCCCAAACGAGTAGACGAGCTTTCCAGCTTTGGCCTTGCCCTTGGCCCCGGCGGCCTCCTTGGAGGAAGACTTGCGAGCGGAAGATTTTTTGGAGGTCGCGGTGGCCATAGGCGTGGAAAAAACCTTGTGAAGGGGAAGCGGGGAAGAGCCGTCGGACGGCCTGAAAAAGGCTCGGGAAAACCTGCAAATCTACGTTCGCGGCCGGGGGGCGTCAACGAGCGGGCCGGACGCCCTGGCAGGCTGTAGAAAAACTCTGCCGCCGCACAGCCCACACGTCCGTGCACCGCGTCGATCACCACACCCGGCGGACGTTCTGAAAACGAGCCAGCCAGATCACCGCCGTCGTCCACCCAAAGACGCCTTGAGCGGACTGCTCCCCTCCCACAAAGCCATCACCGCCAAGGCTGCGGGGGGGCAGGGAGGTACGACCGGCAGTGGTTTGAAGTTATACGGCTGGGCCGGCACGAACGTGGTTTCAGTTCGCAAGCTGGTCGGCAGCGTCTGGGTAATCGAATTGGCGTAGAGCCGCCACACGCCGGTGTGGCTCATGCCGTCGGCGGTGACGTCGACGGAGTGCACCGCCGGCCCGTTCGTTGGAATGTTGCTTTCGCCCCAGAGGTTTAAAATCACCTCCTGGGGCTGATACTGGACCTTCCATGCAAGGCTCTTTTGAAAATACGCCTCTGCGTAATCGACACCTTGGGGCACGAACGACGACGGATCATTGATCGAGTGCTGCAGGAGTCTCGCGAAGCCATACGCTACGCGGCCGGCCAGCGCCTTGCCCAGCGTTGGCTGTGGCAGGTAATTGAAGAGCGAATCGGTGCCCGCGTTGGCCGGATGCGAGTCGAGATAGGTGAGCCGCTTGTAACCGCTCAACAGCGGCGAGTTTGACTTCACCAGCTTATCCATCGTCAGGCTGATGATGGTGCCACCCCGGCTATGCCCGATCAACTGCAAATCCCAAGAGCCCTGGGGCGCCACCTGTTTCATTGTGTCGAGCACGCGCTTCGCCATAAGGTCGACCGCCAACAGCGCAAACCCAGGCTTCGGAATAGCGGCCAGCTTCGACCAATCAAACGCGATGGTCGCGTCGTACTTCAGGCAATCGAGTTGCTTCGCCACATAGGGCACCCATGCCGGGAATTTGCCCGTCGGTGCATCGCCGTGGGTGACAGCGCCCAGAATGTAAATTCGCAAGTCGGCCGTGGTATCGGTCGAGGGAACGCCGGTGGCGACCGCCAGCATGAACTTACGGGTGAGATCCGGAGCGTACCCGGCCGTGAGCGTTACGACTTCAGACGTGTGGTCGCCAACGCTGCCCTCGGTCGCCGTATCGGTCCCGATCAAAACGTCGCCTGGGTCAAACGTGGCATCGCTCGAGCGATAGAAGTTGACCGTGAACGGCCCGGGCAGTGCTGCGTTCTGAACCTCATACGAATACTGGATTGTCGTGGACTGGAGCCGGACCAGGCTTTCCATCACGACATTGGTGCTGGCAGTGAGCAGCGTGCGATTCTCGAGCGATTCAAACCGCGGCCCATAGTGAGATTCGCGGCTCCGGCGCGGCGACGATCGCTTCCCGACGACTGTTCGCCATTTCGAAATGAACTGAAGCATTCTCGAAGTCTTCTTATCACTCAAGGATACCAACGTTTGGGCGTTCTCACCTTCCGGGCTTGGGCTGCGAGGTGTACGGCTCGATGTCCGTGCGGAATGGCGTGGCCGGCAGCCCCGCCTTGTTGAAGAAGTTCAGCGTGGGCTTGGCGAAGTTCATCCACCCGTAGCGCACGGCCATCGGCTCCGCGACCAACTCGCTGCCGAGCACCACGGTATCGCCCTTGATCATCGCCTTCGCCGGATGGAAGACGCCGTCCCTACCGGCCATGGTGAAGCCGACGAGCTCGCCGTCCTTCGCCACCAGCCCGCCTCCGATGTGCGTGAATGTCAGCGTGGCCGCACCCCTCGCGAACTTCGCGTCCTTGAGTACAGGGCCGCAGTACTCGATCTTTTTGCCGTACTCGATGCCCAACGCCGCCAGCGCGAGACGCTCGCCCACCGGCCCCTTCGGCGTCGGGTGGATGTTTGTCTCGTTGCCGACATCGGTGATGACCGCGATTCCGGTCTTCGGCAGGCTCGTGGCCGCGTAGAGCTGCGCGTCCCGCAGTTCGGCGTAATCGACGCCGCTCGCGCCGCCCTTATACGGAGCCAGTTGAACCAGCATGAACGGCAACTCGGTTTTGAACGCCTTGCGCCAGTCCTTGATCATGGCGGTGAACAGCGTGCGATACTCGTACGCCTTTCCAGCATTCGACTCGCCCTGATACCAGATCGCGCCCTTCACCTTGAAGTTCAGCAGCGGGTGAATCATCGCGTTGTAGAGAACGGTGGGCGTGCCAGGGCCGGGCGCCTTGGCAGGTGTGCCGGGCTTTGCCGGCGGCTTTCCCGCGGCGCGGGCGGCGTCGGCGTAGTGTTTCAGCATCGGGTCGGCACTGAGCGATTCGAGGCTGGTCCAGGCCTGCGCAGGGGTGCCGCCCCACGATGTGTGGATCAGCCCGACCGGCACACCGAGCTCCCTCTGGAGCGTCTGGCCGAAGTGATATGCGACCGCAGAGAAGCCGGTGACCGTCTCCGGCGAGGACACCGACCATTGGGTGAAGTGCTTGAGGTCGTTCTGATCGTTGATCGGGTAGGCGGACGCCCGCTTCTGCACCGTGAACAATCGCAGGTTCGGGTTCGCTGCCCCTGCCGCAACCTCTTTCGGCGTCTCGCTCGCCTTGATCGACCACTCCATGTTCGACTGGCCGGAACAGACCCACACCTCGCCCACGGCGACGTTTTTCAGCGCGACCGTGTTTTTGCCTTGGATGACAAGTTCGTACCCAATGCCGGCAGTCTGTGTGGGCAGCATCACGGCCCACGTGCCGTCCTGATCGGTCTTCGCCGTGCGGATCGCCGTCTTTCGGTCGGGCCGCATGATCGTGACGGTGATCGCTTCGCCGGGCGCGGCCTTGCCCCAGACGGCGATTTCGGTGCCCTGTTGGAGCACCATGTTGTCTGAAAAGATCGGGTGCGGGGTGACGTCGGCGCAGGTGGTGGCCGTCGCCAGCACGTTCGCCACAAGGGCCAGCAGAAATGCCTTGACTCGACGCATGGGTGGTTTCCGAAAGGTGTGGGTGAGAGAGCCCAAGGATAGGACGGTCAACGGCAGTACCGCAACTCGCCCATGGTCGGCTTCGGCGAGACACCGTCTTTGCCCTCGCGAGAATCTTTTTGGGCGAACGCCGCACGTTCAATCCTTGACGTGCGTCGCTTGAGCTTCGGCGCGGCGGCGTTGAAATCGGGCTTTCGTGGCTTCCACGATCTGCACAACCACGAAACCGATGGCGATCCCGAACACCAGGCTGATGCCCGCTTCGGCACACCAGGCCGTGACGCCCGTCAGGCTCCAGTGGTGCACGAGGTCTTGAACAGAGTGATGAGCCGGGGGGATCGAGTGGATGATGATGCCACCGCCGACCCACAGCATGGCAGCCGTGCCGACGTAGGTCAGGAGTACGAGGAGGCGTGGCATACCTTTGATCAGGAGCCTGCCAACGGCATTGAGGCTCTGGTGGTAACGGGCTTGGGAGAGATGCAGCCCCAGATCGTCGGCCTTGAGAACGAGCGCCACGAATCCATACACGCCCGCCGTGATCGTGATGGCGACCACGAGCAACGAGGTCAGCCGCGTCGCAAAGCTTTCGCCTTGAACGACGTCGTAGGCGATTGCCATGATCTCGGCCGACAGAATGAAGTCGGTTCGAATCGCACCGCTCGTGCGAACCTGCTCGAGCTCTTCGGGGCTCATCGTCTCGAGCGCCTCGGGGGCGAGTGCCGGGGCCGGGTGCAAGAAGCTATGCACGATGTGATGGAGCTTTTCGTAACCCTCAAAACACAGAAACAATCCCCCCACCGCCAGGAGTGGCCCGATTGACCACGGCGCCACGACCCCGAGCAGGAGGATCGCCGGCAGAAGAATGAGGAGCTTGTTTTTGAGGGAGCCCTTCGCAATGTTCCAGACGATCGGCAACTCGCGGGCCGGAGACAAACCCACCACATACTTGGGCGTGACCGCGGCGTCGTCGATGACGACGCCGGCCGCTTTGCTACTCGCCTTGACTGCTTGAGTGGCCACATCATCGAGCGAGGCGGCGGCCGCCTTGGCAATGGCCGCCACGTCGTCAAAGAGCGCAAGCAGTCCAGAAGTCATGCCAGTCTTACGTGAGGTGATGGAGGCGCGTCGGTCGCAACGGACGGCAGGTAGGTGGGGCCGTCAGTATGGTCGGTCCCTCGCGCACGCGAATCGCCCGGCAGCCACGCGCTGGTTTGCACGAGGACCGTCAATCGTCGTAGGGTGCGATGGCAGCCAAGGTCTATTGTCCATACCAGCGGGGATTTCACCATGTCGGTCCGCGTGTTCTTCGCCACCGTTCTGTTGGTGACGCTCGGCATGCACGTTGCGACGGTCGGCGCCGAGGAGCGGCTCACGTCGTCTGCCATACCAAACGTCGTCTTCATCGTGGCGGATGATCTGGGCTGGGCCGATACCACGCTGTATGGTCACACGAAGTTTCATCAGACGCCGAATCTCGAGCGGCTCGCGAAACGGGGCATGACGTTCACACGGGCGTATTCAGCCAGCCCCCTCTGCTCACCCACGCGTGCGGCGATCATGACCGGTTTGAGCCCCGCTCGGACCGGCATCACGAGCGCGAACGGCCACCTTCCGGAAGTCGTTCTCCATGCGACGACGGGCAAGAGGGGACGGCCGGAACACCAGGCAATCATGCCGGTCGCCGCAACGCGGCTGAATACCGAGTATCACACGCTCGCCGAGGCCCTCAAGGCCGCCGGCTATGCGACGGGGCATTTCGGCAAATGGCACCTGGGCCCGGAACCGTACTCCCCATTGGAGCAGGGGTTCGATGTCGACGTGCCCCACTATCATGGACCGGGGCCGGCAGGCAGTTTCGTCGCCCCGTGGAAGTTCGAGGATTTTTCAGAGCGCACGCCGGGCGAGCATCTCGAAGACCGGATGGCGGCCGAGGCGGTTGCCTGGATGGAAGCGAACCGTGATCGGCCGTTTTTTCTGAACTACTGGATGTTCAGCGTCCATGCCCCGTTCAATGCGAAGCCCGCGACCATCGAAAAGCACCGCCGCCGCGTCGATCCGGCGGATCCGCAGCGGAGTCCCACGTATGCCGCCATGCTGGAAAGCCTGGACGATGCCGTCGGCACATTGCTGGACGCGCTCGACCGACTGAGTCTCGCCAACCGGACGATCATCATTTTCACCTCCGACAATGGCGGCAACATGTACAGCGAGGTGGACGGCACCGTTCCCACGAGCAACGCCCCGCTGCGCGGCGGCAAGGCGACGGTGTTTGAAGGAGGCACCCGCGTTCCCGCCGTCATTGTCTGGCCGGGAGTGGCCGCCGCGGGCAGTCGCAGCGACGTCCCCATTCAGAGCGAGGACTACTACCCCACGCTCCTCGACGGGCTCAAGGTGCGTCCCGCTCCGGATCAGCGGTTTGATGGCGTCAGTCTTCTGCCCGCGCTGGCCGGGGGCAGGCTGGCCCGTGAGGCCTTATTTCAGTACTTTCCGCATCAGCCTGCCGTGCCCGACTGGCTGCCACCGGCTGTGACGGTGCATGCTGGCGACTGGAAGCTCATCCGCATCTTTCACGGTGGTGCCCAGGGAGACCACCGGCGGCTGCTCTTCAACCTGAAGAACGATCGAGGCGAACGGCAGGATGTCGCCCCGCAGCACCCCACTATCGTCGCCGACCTCGATGCCCGCATCGAGCAATTTCTGCACGACACAAAGGCCATCGTCCCGGTTCCCAATCCGGCATTTGATCCATCCCAATACCATCCCGAGCGCGAAGGCCAGGCGATTCGTAAGCCAAAGGCAGCCAAGAAGCCGCCGGCTGGCGCTCGGTGAGGCCGTGGCCGACCGGCCCGGCGCACAAGGCACCATGGGCCCTCACCGCCGCCGCCGAAGTACCAAGGCACCCAGCGCAGCGGCACCAAGCAGCATGACTGTCTGCGGCTCGGGAACCGCGACGACCGTCGTGCCCACGGCCTCGTAGATCCAGCCGTTGTTCTTGTTCATGAGATACAGGGTGCCGTCAGGCCCTTGGCCGAAGCGAATATCAAAGCGGCTGCCGACGTAGTTCGGGTCGCTTTGGAGAATGCTTTCGAATGTGGTGGCGAGTCCCGGCGTCAGCAGATTGTCGTCGTGATCGAACAGGATGGACAGCTCTTGGATCGTCGCCTGCGTCAGTTCGCCCGGCTCGTCGCGGGCTGGGTCCAGCGGATCGAGCGTGGTGATCGTGGAGAGCAGGTCGTCGAGGCCCAGGTGGAAGATGCGGCCGACGTCGCCGAACTCGCTAAAGACGTATTCGCCCTCGAGATCGCCCCCGCGGATGACGTAGCCGCCAACCAGGGCCTGGCCGACGAAGCCGGCGCCGATCGGGCCGACATGGCCGTACTGAGCTGCCGGAAAGTGGTAGCCGTTGTCTGCCTCGTTGGCAGGAAGCGGAGCGATACCGTTCTGGATGCCGCCGAAGTCCAGGTGCACGAACGTGCCCTCCCGCTCGGACCACCCGTAGTCGTCTCCCGCCGTAAGGAGATTCAATTCGTCCACGTTGTCGCGTCCGATATCGACCTGAATGATGTGGCTCGTGCCAACGTCATCCCGGGCGAACGAAAAATTGTGGGGATTGCGGTGGCCGAGCGTGAAGACTTCGTCGAGCATCCCGCTCGAGCCGACGAATGGATTGCTGGCCGGCACGGAATAACTGTTGGCGCCGTCTTGAAGCGGATTGATGCGCAGCATCTTGCCGAGGGCGTCGTTGTTTTGGCCGCCGCCCGCGGTGGCTGACTGGACGCTGCCATCGCCATGAGCGATGTACAACAACCCGTAGTCTTCGTCACCGGCGACAGCGAGCGGATTAAATGCCATCTGCCGGATGTTGTGATCCACGACCGGCATACCCACGCGAAAGACTTCGCGGTAACTGGCTGTGTCGACCTGCCCGAGGCCGTGGTTGTAGGTCCATTCGACCAGCACTGCATCGGCAGCAATCGGCGACGCCGAGTCGCTCAGGTAGGTGTGGCCGGTGAGATTCAGCGGGCGGTCTTCCATCATCCCCGTGTAGAACCGGCCGTTGGTGGCAAACTCCGGGTGGAAGGCGACCGTACGCACGCCGCCATGGACGATGCTGCTGATGTTGACGTTGCGACCTGTCGCGGACAATACCGCCGACTGGACATTGAGAAACAACGTCGCGTTCCCCCCAGTCGTCGTGCTGTCAAACTGGTAGATGCTGCGGCTGTGGCCTTGGTCCGCAACATACAGGGTTGTGTCGCCGGTGATGCCGGTGGAGGCCATGCCTTCCATGCGGACCCGATTGGTGCCAAAGTTGGGAATCCGAGCCTTGCGTCGAACCTCCAATTGCATGCCGGAGGCAGCGATCGTGCCACCGACGACGCCTTGCTGGGCGTAGGCCGTGGCTCCCTGCGTCAAGAGCGGGGCGAGGAGCGTGGCGGCTCCCAGCATCCATCGGGCCGACGAGGTGTTGTGAGCCGACATGTGCGTTCCCCCTGTGTGCGTGTTTGCGTGCGTGATTGATTGCATCCACTTCGCGATCCATACAGAGATGGACGCCGAGCGGATGGCCCTGTCAGGGAACGTGAGTTTTTCGGAAGTGTTTTCGGGTGGGCCTCAGGTGCCCGTGGAACGGGCCTGCTTCTGGGGAAAGCCGCCTCCAGAGTGGAGTCGGGCTCAGAGCCTGTCCGAGAACCTCGTCTGCCGTCGGTCGGCTGCGCGGCACGCTGGACTGCGTCAGGCTGCATCGACGAATCTCCCTGGATTCGCCTGCTTCGCCTTCCTGGCCAGCCTGCCGCTCGCTCGACCCTAGGGGCTCACGACCGGTTCTCGGACAGGCTCTCAGTCGCGATAGAGATCGCTGGCCGATATCGGCACATACGTGCGCACGTCGTCAAACGTGGCACGAATATCTGCAGTGCGATACGCGTTGACGGCCAGGCCCACCTGGAGGACTTCGGGGAATCGCGGAAACGTGTGTGTCTGCAGCAGTTTCCACTCGAACTCCCCCGCGAGCTTCTTGAGCAGGAAGAATGTGTCGCCGATCCGAGCGATACGAAGTTCGCCCATGGTTGATCTCGTGGGCTGAAACTGTGGCTGCGATTTCGATTGCCAGGTCGGTTCTGTCTTGGTCCCCAGAGACGACTGTTGTTGACCCAGGCTGACCATGATCCAGTTCTCGGTGGTCGTCCCGGAATTCGGGTCGCGTGCGACGAGGCCGGCCGAATTGAAGATTTGGGTTGGCGGGCCGGACGGGTTGCGCGTGCCCGCCACAGAAACTCGGGTCGTGGCCACGAAGTCGCCTTTCAGGTCCTGGTGCACCAGCATGCCGTGGCCGCTGTTGTACCAGCCGACGTTGTCGTCGGGCACCATCACCAGCGCGCCATTCTCGACCGACACCTGGCCCGATTGCGGCTGCAAAATCCTCCATTTCTGTGATAGACGGTCCCCGGCAAATTCATCGCCGAACGCGGTCGTGGCCCCACGCGAGTCAACCAGCGTCAGAGTTGGCAGCCCGGGCGCCAGAGTCAGGGCTGCCAGTCCGGTTGCGACCAGCATCGCCCCGCCCGCGGCGGCGATCATGCTCCGGTGGCTGAGCCACCCTCGGGGGCGTGCCACCTCCGGCGGAAGCGGCTTCGTGTAAGGCGCGAGCGCCTCGGCGACATCGGCCGGCGAAGGGTAACGATCCGCCGGCTTGCGGGCCGTCATGCGGTCGATCACGTCGGCCAGGCCGGCGGGCATGTCTGGCCGCAGTTTGTTCAGCGGCTGTGGCCGGCTGTTGATATGCAGCGCCAACTTCTCAATGACCGACCCTTCCGGAAACGGCGGCTGCCCAGTCAGCATGTGATACAGCGTGCATCCCAGGCTGTAGATGTCGGAGCGAATGTCTGCTGCGTGAGACTCTTGGGCCTGCTCCGGCGCCATGTAGTCTGGCGTGCCCAAGACCACATGGCCCGTCGTGAGGCCGGTGGTTTGTTCCTGGTGTTGCTCCAGCACGAAGCGAGCCAGGCCAAAATCGAGCACCTTGACGCAGCCCTTGCGGTCCACCATGAGGTTTTGCGGCTTGATGTCGCGGTGGGCCATGCCTTGGCGATGGGCCGCCTGCAGCCCCAAGGCCGCCTGCCTAGCGTAGTCGCAGGCCGTGGCAATCGCGAGCCGACCTTGCTCGGCGATCAGCCGGTCGACGCTCTCGCCGTCCACAAACTCCATCACCAGAAAGTGAGTGTCGTCGACATGTTCGGCATCGTAGGCATGGACCACGTGTTCATCGTTCAGCCGGGCTGCCGCCTGCACCTCCTGTCGGAAACGGGCAACTGCCTGTGGCCGGTCAACCAGTCGCGGATGAATTACCTTTAGGGCGACCTGCCGGTGCATCAAACGGTGCTCCGCGCGGTAGACCACGCCCATCCCCCCCTTGCCGAGACATGCTTCGATGCGATATCGCGGGTGGTCGTGCAAGGCGGTTGGCGCCGTCAACTCGAGGTCGGTCGACGAAGACCCCGCGGAACCGACGGTTTCAGCGGCCGCGCTTTGCTCCAATCTCCGCAAGGTGCTGACCAGTGAGTCGTCGGCGACATCGCGCAGTTGTTCGCAGCAATGCTCGCAGTGCTCCACGTGCTGTTCGATGGAGTGGGCCTCCGCTCCCGAGAGCCGGCCCAAGCCGAACGCGTGCAGGCTTTCGCGACCAGGATGTTCGACGACAAGCGGACTCATCGGCAATGACGCTTCGAGGAGACGGTTGAGGAGCGCAGGGCGGCCAGGCACTCGCCTGTCCATCATAATATGGACGGAGCCACGCCGTTCTTTCACCACGCGTGGAGATTTACTCGATCAGGCCTGCGCCAGTCTCGCGCAACTTGGCCAGCACGCGGGACTTCGCGATAAACACGGCGTTGACGGTCATCCCCAATTCGGCGGCGACCTCGTCGGGGGATCGCTCGTCGAGCACCACCCGGGTGAACGCCTTCAGCGTGGCCTGTGCGAATTGGGCCCGGACCTGCTTCAGGAGGTACCGCAGCAGATTCTGGTCGTGCTCGGCATTCCACAAGCGGCTGAGCCCGCTGTCGGCGGCCGCCAATTCGGCAATGACCTGGTCGAAATGCGTGTGGTCAGTGGCCAGCGGCTTGCGGCGGGCCGACTTGCGAAAGTCACGCAGGCAGTTGACGGTCACGTTCCGGAGCCATGCGCGGAACGAACCCGTTCGCTGCCGTTCAAACTCGGGCAGTTTCTTGAGCGTGATGATCATCACTTCCTGCGAGATGTCGTCCACGTCCGACGGAGCGATGCCCGCTTGGGCAAGCCAGCGGCGGATCATCGGCTGAAACACATCGTCGAGCCGTGCCCACGAGGAATCTCCGCCACCAGAACGAATCCGCTCCAAGAGGCTGACGGGTGTTTCGTACATCGGATGAGAGCGGAAGAGAGGACGGCCAACGGCGGCTGTGCGTCAGTCGCATGTGGGGCCCGCCGCTGGCTGAGCATAGTCGATTCCAAAAGCGGGGCTCAGGCATTGGGGCCGTAGAGAATCCCCGGGGATTTTCGAGGTGTGGCCGGTGACGGCCTCCGCGCTCGCTGTACCAGTAGGGGACACATGTGTGGCCCCACGGCTGAGCGAGCTCGACCGTGGTTGCGATCTGCCACCCAGCGGCACGTTTTCCGAGGCCGGCGCGGCCATCCACGCCG